>NZ_JAJQJP010000038.1:0-62718 GCF_021245825.1 Gordonia metallireducens
GGCGRGGCCAAACCGGATCTGTTGAAGCTCATCACGACCGACGTGGCGCCGATCATCGCCACCGCGAGCGACCGCTTGTCGCAGGCGTTCCGCGAGGCGACCTGGTTGTCGATGCCGGAATCCGACATCGAGCGCATCTCGCACGCGATCACCCGCATGGCGCTGAGCTTCGTCGCGATGCCTCCGGAGGGCGATCGCGACGTCGCGGCCGACCTCGCCGAGATCATCGCCCCGGCCATCGAAGCTGCGCGAATCCGGGACTGAGCTGGGCCTGCAACGCGTCACCAGCCCTTCGTGGCTCGTCGCTGGCGCTCCTCACACCTCAGGGAGCGGTGGTGACCGGTCGCTGGCGCTCCTCACACCTCAGGGAGCGGTGGTGACCGGTCGCTGGCGCTCCTCACACCTCAGGGAGCGGTGGTGGCTCGTCTCAGGGGCGGATTTCAGCGCGTGGAAGTCAAGCGCGCCAGACGTTTTCCGGATCCCCGCCGGAGCACACTGCGGTAGACCCGTTCGACCAGCGGGGTGCTCGCGTCCTCCGGGTCGACGAGCTCGTTCTCGGCGATGATCGAGGCCTCGTCATCGATGACCTCACGGTCGAAAAGTTCGAGTGTGCGGCCCGGGGTGGCCAGCGCCTCGATCGCGCCGACCAGCGAATCCGTCTCTCGCACAGCGTCGTCGAAGACCTCGGCATCGACGCCGAGGTGTTCCGACAGCAGCCGGGTCCGCATCGACGTGATGTTGTCGCGGATGCGCACATCGTCGGGGTCGTCGCGGCGGGCCTCGATCGCCACGTCGCATTCACTGTCGAAACCCAGCGATCGGTTGTTGAGATTGGACGAACCGATGCGCAGCAGGATGTCGTCGATGACGAGCACCTTGGCGTGCACGTAGATCTCGTCGCCTTCCGAGGTCACCGGATAGTAGGCGCGGAACCGGTCGTGGACGTCGGCACGCCACAGCATCCGGAGCAGTTTGTGGCGTGCGCCGTCCATGGCCAGCCGTTCGACCGGGCTGTCGGCATGCCGCGGGAGAACGACGACGATCTCCGGACCGTCGGGTTCGGCGAGCCGTTCGGCCAGTGCATCCGCGATCTCGCGGGCGGCCAGGTACTGGCTCTCGATGTAGATCGTGCGCCGGGCAGCCGCGAAGGCCGCCTTGTAGAGCCGCCGGATCTCGCCGACTTCCTCGCGATCGTTGTAGTGCGGGATGGTTCGGGCGACCCCGACCTCGCACTCGGTGAACGTGACCCCGAGGTCCTCGGGCCAGATGTCGGGACCGTCGGTGTCGACGAGGGGCGCCAGACGTTCACCGGTCGCCGCTTCCCACCGGTCGACGGCGACACCCGCGACGACACGTGCCGCATCCCCGTCGAGCGCGACCGTCACGTCATGCCAGGGACCATGTGATTCACCGTCGGGATCACGACGGAAGTCGTTGTGCGAGAGGTGCTCCGAAGTATCCCAGCGGTCGACGGTCATGTCGATGCCGCCGCAGAACGCGAACTGATCGTCGATGACGGCGATCTTCTGGTGATGCGCGGCCGACACCGGATGTGCGGCATCGATCCGAAAATGCAGTCGACGCCCCGTCAACAGATCCTGGACGAACGGCGGCGCGACACCGCGCAGCATCCCGGTGAAGGCACCCGTGCTCCAGCGCAGCACATAGATCTCGAGGCCCGGCCGGTTCGCGCCGAGCCATTTGAGGAACTCACCGAGTCGGTCGGGAACGTCTCCCTCCGGCGACCGCGGGTCCAGACTGATCCTCGTGTCGACATCCCAGCCGATCAGGATGACGCGGCGTCGCGCCTGCAGGAGCGCCGACTTGGCGTGCAGAAAGTAGTCCGCCGCATCGACGATGCAGGCGACGCGGTCGGCGGTGGCGATCTCCCTACAGGTGTCCCCCGCACGCAGTATCGGGTCGTGCCCCGGTTCGTCCGTCATGTCGTGTTCCGCCCCGTTCTTCTCACGGTCGTGATTCGCAGCCCCCGCCAGCCCGTCATTCTGCCAACACCCCCGGCGCAGCGCGGCACCGCACCGCGTGGCATTCCTTACACTCGTCGAGGTGAGATCCGACTCGGCCAGTGACCTCGGGGAACAGAGGGACCTTGAGAAACAGGGGAACCTCGGAGAACGGAGGGACCTCGACGAACGCCCGCCCCGTCGACGCGGCCGGTCATACGTCGTCGCCGCCGCGGTCGTCGTGGTCCTGATGCTGGGTGCCGGTGTGATCGCCTGGCGCACCGTCCCCGAGCGGTGGCTGCCGTGGGACACCGCGGAGTTTCCCCAGGTCGACGCCACCCAACTGACGCCGACGCAGAACCGGATCGTCGAGTTGCTCCGCGCCGAGCACGCCGCGCAGCGTCCGGGGCCGTTCTACTCCGAAGGCGTCGACGAACCGTGGTGCGCGAACTTCGTCAGCTGGATCATGCGCGAGGCCGGGACACCGTTCGCCAACCCCCACTCGGGGCACTGGCGGATTCCGGGAGTGTTCACCCTGCAGGAGTATTTCGAGGACAACCGCCGTTTCGAACCGGTCGGTGACTACACGCCCCGCGTGGGCGACGTTGTCCTCTACGACCGGTCGTCGGCCCTGGGCCAGCACACCAACATCGTGGTCGGGGTCGACGGCGACGAGGCCACGACGGTCGGGGGCAACGAGATGCGCAAGATCCGGGTACACGAACTGGACTGGCGGTCCGACGGCGGCGTCGTCGGGTTCGGACGCCTCGACCCGGGACAGGACGGCCGGTGATGAACACCGACAGTCGGCATGTGTACCGCTCGCGCCCTCCGGCCGCTGTGCGGCCCGCGCTGGCGGTGGCCCGGCACTTCACCGACGCCGCGCACCGCGCGTCACAGACACCGTTCGACGGATCGCTCGATCTCCTACCGCACACCGAGCTGCCGGGCCGCTTCGGGTGGAGCCACTACGGCCTCATGTTGCCGTCCTTGCCCGGCCCAGACCGATACCTGAGCCTGATGGTGATGGCCGGCATGACGGGCCTCCGCGCCTTCGACTTCCCGCAGGAGGCCACCCCCGACGACCCGCAGGACATCATCGTCGCCTCCGCGTCGAGCGGCGCCGACAGCGCCTACGCGCGTGAGGTGCTCTCCATCCGACGCGACGGGCGGTTCGCCCCGGACCGCGCGGAGTTCGGCACCCTGGCGTCGATCACCGGGACGCATCCGGAGTTCGACATCCGTATCCATGCGGGCGACCTCGACGCAGAGCTGACGATGACGTGTCGGCCCAACCCCACCTGGTTCGTCAAATCGCCTGTCTGGCAGCACATCGGCCACATGGGACGCTACCGGGGTCAGGTGACGCACCGCGGTGCGACGACCGAGATCTCGGGAGTGGGAAACCTCGAGTACGCGCGATCCATCAGTCCCTACGTCGTACTCCGCCGGGCCACGATCCGCCAGATCCCGCTGGAGTGGTTCAGTTATCACGTCGTCGACCTACCCGGTGAACGCCAGATCCTGTTCACCCAGCTGGGGGTCTCCGGAAGTATCGTCGAGACCAACGTCATCCGTCGATCACTCGACGGCACAGTCGATCGCAAGGTCCATGAGGGTTACCACCGCATCCTTGAGACGGACGAGACCCCCACCGTCGACTCACACGGGAACGAGCGACTCCTCCCCCGCGTCTTCGAGTTCGGTTGCAACGGCGTCTCGGTCGTCGGAACCTACGACTGTCCACCGCGATTCGCGATCGGACGGGGTTACATCTCCGGTTACGAGGCACGGGTGCGGGTCGACGGCGAGGAGTTCACCACGCGGGGATACTCCGAGCACATCGACGAACGACCCCACCGCCGCCGGAACGGAGCCGGCACAGCGACGACAGGAATGCCATGAGCTTCGACGGATTCCCCGAAGCCGCTCTCGACTTCTACGACGATCTCGAGATCGACAACTCGAAGTTCTTCTGGGAGCAGCACAAAGAGATCTATCGCACCGCGGTCGCGGAACCGATGACGGCCCTTGCCGAAGAACTCGCCGACGAGTTCGGCACCGCCAAGCTGTTCCGCCCGTACCGCGATGTGCGCTTCTCCAAGGACAAGTCTCCGTACAAGACGCACCAGGGTGCATTCGTCGCGGTGGCACCGGCCACCGGGTACTACATCCAGATCGGCGCACCCGGTGTCCGGGTCGGCGCGGGTTTCTACGAGGCTGCGCCGGCGCGCCTCGCCGAAGTGCGGAAGGCCATCGACCACGACCGCCACGGCGCCGAGCTCGAGCGGATCGTCGGCAAACTCGCCAAAGCCGGATGGGAGATCGGCGGCGACCGTCTGAAGACCGCTCCCCGCGGCTACGACATCGATCATCCGCGCATCGAACTGCTGCGCCACAAGTCGCTCTTCGCCGGCCGCGACTACGGCTTCGACGAGGTCATCCACACGTCGGCGCTCGTCGACCGTGTCCGCAAGGACTGGCGCGAGACCAATACGCTCGTCGACTGGATCGTCCGCCACGCCGCCACCTGAAACACCGAGCTTTCTGAACGACTTTCGGGTCACGCCACGGCGTATCGGCTGCGAGGCCCGAGGGACACGAATCGGTAGCGGTTCGCGATCTCGCCCTTCCCGCTCGGGTCGACGTGTTCATACTGGCTGCGAGCCTGAAACGATGACGCTGTCCGCTGCGCCACCGTCATGCCGATCTGCGTAAGCACCTCGGGCGTGCGACTCTTGCTCGGTGATGCCCGTTTACGTGATGTCCGCCTGCGAGCGGAGGAGCCTGTAGATGACCGATCATGTTCACCACGGTCACATCTTCCATCTGGCCGGCAGCCCGTTGATCACCGAAGCGTCGGACGCGCTCGTCGAGATCCCCGACGGGGCGCTGGTGGTCGCGGCCGACGGCATGATCAAGTACTGCGGTGAGAGGTCCCGCCTACCAGCAGAGTTCGCGTCCGCCCAGCGGCACGAGCACCCCGGCGGTTATCTGATCCCCGGGTTCGTCGACACGCACATCCACTTCCCGCAGACCTATGCGGGTGACTCCTACGGTGGCGGACAGCTTCTGGAGTGGCTGAACCTCTGCATCTTCCCGTCCGAATCGAAGTTCGTCGATCCCGAGTTCGCGCGAGCCGCGGCAGTCGAGTTCACCAAGCGACGGGTCGCGGCCGGGACGACCGCGATGATGGCGTTCGGGTCGGCGTTTCCCCACGCGCAGGACGCGCTGTTCGAAGAGACCCGCAAGGCGGGGCTGCGCCTTGTCTCCGGGCGCGGAATCCAGACCGTAGGCGGCGACACCGCGAAGCCACTCCTCACGTCGGAGGAGGACGCGATCCGCCTGACGAGGAACGAGATCGAGAAGTGGCACGCCGCCGACACCGGCGACCACCGAACGGCGCTCCTGCACGTCGCGATCGTGCCGAGGTTCTCGTTGTCGGTGACGACCGAAACCCTGCGGAACCTCGGCGAACTCTACGACGAATACCGCGACCGCGGTGTCTACGTGCACACTCACCTCAACGAGAACAACCGACCGGGTACCGGCGAGATCGACACGACCAAGGACGTCTATCGAGTCGACACGTATCTCGACACCTACGACGGCAAGTTCCTTCCCGGGTCGCAGGTCGGCGGCAAGAGCCTGCTCGGGCCGCGCACCATCCTCGCCCACAGCGTGCACTGCCAGGATTCCGAACTGGCACGTATGGCCGAGACCGGGACCTCGATCTCCCACTGTCCGGTGTCGCAGTTGTTCCTCGGGTCCGGGACGATGCCGTGGAAGCGCACGGTCGCCTCCGGGGTCAACATCTCCGCGGGAACCGATTTCGGTGGTGGCGACGAGTGGTTGATCCCACGTGTCCTCGGTGACGCGTTCAAGCAGCACATCACCGAACCCGGCAAGGCCGGGGTGTCTATGCACCCGGCGGAGATGCTGTTCATCGGGACCCTCGGCGGGGCCCGCGCACTCGACATGGAGAACCGCTTCGGGAACTTCGACGAGGGAAAGGAAGCAGACTTCCTCGTCATCGAGCCGGCCGACGGACTGAAAGCCATGCTGGACAACGCTGTCCGCTCCGACGACCCGGCACTCGCCCGCGATCAGACCCTCTTCGGGCTGCTCATGGGAATTCGCGAATCCTCGATCGCCGAGGTCTACGTCCAGGGCCGACAAGTGGTCCTGTAGCAGAGCTATGGTCGTCACCCTGTCGGTCTTCCATCCCGCCTCACAGGCGGGGTTCGCCGACTGGGCGGCATCACTCGCCGAGTCGGCGGCCGACACCGAGGGTTGCCTCGGTACTGACATCTCGACGGTGACCGACGGCATTTTCGAACCGGCGGTGGCGGCGACGTTCGTCGACCCCGAGGCCTGCGACCGCTGGATCGACAGCACCCGGCGGGCGGAGATATTGCGCCGGGGACGCGATCTGGGCTGGCTGCCGTCGGCGCCGACGCTCGAACTCGTCGACGGCGAGGCTCCCCCGCCCGGAGTCGGCGCCTTCCGTCACGAGATCCTCCCGGGCAAGGCCGACGAGTTCCTCCGCGCGCAGCGTGAACTGACCGGCGCCGCATCGGAGTTCAGCGGATACGAAGGAACCTCCCTGTTCATCGACGACGCCGCGGGGTCCGCGCTGTCGGTGCTGCGCTTCCGCACCGACCGGCAGCTGTCGGCCTGGGTGTCATCCCGGGAACGCGGCGATGCGCTCGACATCTTGCGATCGAGCCTCACGCACGACTTCGAGGCGGTGTCGGCCACCACGGCGTTCGGAACCACCGTGCGCACCGACAACGGCCGCTTCCGTCAGACGCCGAACTGGAAGTCGGCGATGATGGTCCTGCTGGTGCTGTACCCCACGGTGATGATCCTGTCCCGGTTCCTCGGCCCGGTCCTCGACCGGATCGGGGCGCAACCATGGCTGGCGCTGTGGCTGAGTCAGGTCGTGAGCATCGGGCTGATGCAGTGGTGGCTCATGCCGTGGGCGGCGAAACCGTTCCACCGCTGGCTGGATCCGGTGGACGGCAACGGCCTGCGCAGCAACCTGGCCGGGGCCGTGACGATTCTGCTGCTCTACATCGTGTGCCTGGCGATCTTCGCCAACGTCACCTGGCTCCAGTTCTGGGATTACGTGGACGGCTGACTCAGCCGAGCACTCCGTCGAGATAGACCCACCGCCCGTCGTACCGGGTGAAACGGCTGCGTTCGTGGAGTGACCCTCGCTCGGAGCCGGACTTGTAGTACGCGGTGAAGGTGACCTCCCCCTCGGTGTCGAACGGCGATCCGCCGTCCGTCGACTCGACGTCCAGGCGGTACCAGCGCATCGCGTCGTCGAGTTCGAGGTCGTCCGGGCGGGTGTCGGGATGCCAACTGACCAACAGATGGTTGCGATCACCGAGGGCGAAAGCGGTGAAGCGCGAGCGCATCAGCGCCTCGGCGGTCGGCGCGGCGCGCTCACCGGCGAGCACCGGTCCACAGCATTCGCCGAAGGGGAAGCCGGACAGACACGGGCACCGCGCGCCGGGATCACGGTTTGCCGATTCGGTGTTCATTCCCCGCATCTTAGGGGTAGACAGAAACGAGATCACCCAAGAGGCGGTCCGGTTGTCCATGAGGTGCCCGGGCCGGCCCCAACGGAGGGAGAATCCTTGTCCGACAATGTCTATCGGGTCATCGAAGTGGTCGGTTCGGCCGCGACCGGCACCGATGACGCGATCCGGAACGCCATCGCCCGTGCATCGCAGACGGTCAACCATCTGGACTGGTTCGAGGTGACCGAGACCCGAGGTCACATCGAGGACGGCCAGATCGCGCACTTTCAGGTCACCCTGAAAGTCGGTTTCAAGATCGAAGGCGCCTGACGCCGAGGCCGGAGACGTACTAGCCGCGGTGGGCGGCGGTGAGGAACGCGCCGATCTCGCGCGCGACGGCCTGCGGTTCGTCGAGCATGGACAGCACCGCCGCGCCTGAGATCTCGGCATAGCAGCCTCGCAGCGCGAGTTCGGCGAGACGCGGTCCGTGCGCAGGTGGCATCACCCGGTTGTCGGGCGACCACAGCACGAGCACGTCGCCGCCGAACCCCTGCAATGCCTCGGTTTTCCGAACGAGCTCGGCGGGATCGAAGGACGTCGTCGCGTACTTGGTGACGTCGCGCCGGATACGCGGGTCACGCAGGACCGGGTCCGTCCATCGGCGAATTCGTTCGTCGTCGACGGGCTTGCTGACCATCCATCCCCACAGGATCGGCAATCGCCGGAGCCACCCGACCCGCAGCTGGCGTGCCGCCAGGGTGATGCCACCGGGCAGGCGCACCGCCAGGGTGGCCATCTTGCCGGGCAATCCGGGCGGGAAGTTCTCGAAGGCCTCGCACGGGAGGACCACCATCCTCGCGACACGCTCGTCCCGCCCGAGCGCGGTGAGAAACAGCGAACCGCCCCAATCGGAATGAACGAGGGTCACGTCGCGCAGGTCGAGGGCGTCGAGGACGTCCGCGACCAGCCCGACCATCCCGTCCATCGACAGGTCCGCGTCATCGCTGAGGGGGATACGGTGCGACCCGAGAGGAAGGATCGGGCGGATGTAGCGAAACCCACTCGGCAGCAACGGGATCACGTCGTCCCACACGCCGTGGTCCATGAGTAGGCCGTGCAGGAACACGACCGGCGGCCCCTCCCCGTCCTCCGCGTACTCGACCGTGCCGGCCGGTGTTTCGACCCGCTTGAGAACACCCGACGCGGCGCTCGTCGTCTGGTTGAGCTCGGACATGGTGCACGCTCCTCTCCTCGGACGGACGAGGCCGACCCGGCCTCTAGAATGAACATTCTAGAATCATTGTTCTAGAATGGCCAGGGTGAAGACCGATGAGCGCATCGTGGTGGCGATGACCGAGCTCCTGCGCCGGCAGGGGTACGCCGCGACCGGGATCAAGCAGGTCGTCGAGACGTCCGATGCCCCGATCGGATCGATCTACCACCACTTCAAAGGCGGTAAGCGGGACATCGCGGCCGCCGCACTTCGGCAGTCCGGCACGGCCTACGGCGAGCTGGTCGGTATGCTCCTGGCTCCCTACGACGACCCCGCCGACGGGATCGAGGCGGCGTTCGTCGCCGCCGCGGAGACCATCGAACAGAGCGGGTGGCTGAACATGTGTCCCGTCGGGACCGTCGCCGGCGAGATCGCCGACGCCGAACCGGACCTCCGAGAGATCGCCGCCGAGGTCATGTCGTCGTGGATCGACACCGGCGCGGCCCTGTTCACGGCGCGCGGACTCCCCGAGGCGGACGCCCGCTCACTGATGACCGCGGCGGTGTCGGCGCTCGAGGGAGCGTTCATCGTCGCCCGCACCCAGCGCTCCACCGACGCGATCCTCGCGGCGGGACGGGCGATGGGCTGCTACGCGCGAGCGCTCGCCACACCGGCTCGGGCGGAAGCGATCTCAGAGGTGGGCGAGGTACGTCGGTAGGGCGTCCTCGACGACGAGGGACTGCAACGCGAAGCGGAGCTGGGCCGAGACGTACCGGTCGAGGTCGTATCCCGGCGCGAAGTGCCAGTGTTTGAGTGCCCATCCGTGCGCCAGCATCATCAGGTCGAATACCACGAGGTCGGCGTCGACATCGAGGATGAGCCCCGCCTCGATGCCGGCGGTGACCGCGGCCCGCATCGGTGCGGAGGTCTCGACCTCGAGTTCCTTGATCCGCTCACGTCCCGCGGCGTCGAGCGTGCGGCTCTCCCGATAGGTGAGCACGACGGCGTCGCGGTTCTCGTCGACGATGGTCGCGTACTGGCGGAATCCCGCGATCAACTGTTCGACGGGGTCGTCGCCGGCACGGTCCATGGCGGGTTGGAGCTGATCCCGGAAGGCCTCGAGGATGTCGACGATCGCGGCGAGCAGGATTTCTTCCTTACCGCCGAAGTACTTGTAGAACAGGCCGACGCTGACCTGCGCCTCCTCGGCGAGCGCCTGCATCGACATCTGATGGAAGCCGGTGCGCTCCATGACCTTCACCGCGGCGTCGAGCAACTGACGGCGGCGCGTGGAGACACGCACCGCGCGCACCGCCTCCTCGACGGCCAGGTCGGCCGACGACCTCGCCGTGGCAGGTTTCGCCATCGCAGTACTTCCTGAGTGAACGTATATTCATTGCTCGAAGTGTGTCAAGGGTCACTGTCGTGGCGGTGCCGGCCCGCTGGTCCATGCCCTTCCCGCGGGCCGGTTTCCTTCCCGCGTGTCAGGCCTGACCCGCGGGAGGGAGTTGCCCCGGCGGGAAGGAAACCCGCACGCGGGAGGACACTCGACGAGCCGCTATTCGTCATGCGCAGGGGGCCGGGCGAACCTAGACTTCGGGGACCATGAGATTCACCCAGACCATCTCCGGGACGACCTACGAGTTCGACGGCCTCGTCGAACTGATGGCAAAGGCCACGCCGCGGCGCTCCGGCGACGAGCTGGCCGGTTGCGCCGCCACCTCGGATGCCGAACGTGCAGCTGCGGCATGGCAATTGGCCGATGTTCCACTGTCGGTGTTTCTCGACGACCTCCTCGTCCCGTACGAGTCGGACGAGGTGACCCGCCTCATCGTCGACACCCACGACCGCGCGGCTTTCGCGGAGATCTCGCACCTGACGGTCGGCGGGTTCCGCGACTGGCTACTCGAGATCTCCACCCGCTCCGACGCGGCCGAACGCATCGCCCGCGTCTCCCCTGCCGTAACCCCCGAGATGGCCGCCGCGACATCGAAGATCATGCGCAACCAGGACCTGATCCTGGTTGCCTCGGCCATCCGGGTCATCTCGGCTTTCCGGACCACGATCGGCCTCCCCGGCCGCATCGCCACCCGACTTCAGCCCAACCACCCGACCGACGATCCACGCGGGATCGCCGCAGCCACCCTCGACGGCCTGCTGATGGGTTGCGGCGACGCGGTGATCGGGATCAATCCGGCCTCGGACTCCCCACAGGCGACCGCCGACCTCCTGCACATGCTCGACGAGATCCGTCAGCGGTTCGAGATCCCGATGCAATCGTGCGTCCTCTCGCACGTCACCACCACCGTCGACCTGATCGGTCAGGGAGTCCCGGTGGACCTCGTGTTCCAGTCCATTGCCGGAACCGAGGGAGCCAACACGGGATTCGGGGTGAACCTGTCGATCCTGCAGGAGGCCAACGAGGCCGGACGATCGCTGCGGCGCGGCACGGTCGGCGACAACGTCATGTATCTGGAGACCGGCCAGGGGTCCGCGTTGTCGGCGGGCGCCCACCTCGGCACCGGCGGCAAACCCGTCGACCAGCAGACTCTCGAGACGAGGGCGTACGCGGTGGCACGCGCCCTGGACCCGTTGCTGATCAACACCGTCGTCGGGTTCATCGGCCCCGAATACCTCTACGACGGCAAGCAGATCATCCGCGCGGGACTGGAGGATCACTTCTGCGGCAAGCTCCTCGGCCTCCCGATGGGCGTCGACGTCTGCTACACCAACCATGCCGAGGCCGACCAGGACGACATGGACACCCTGCTCACGCTCCTCGGCGTCGCGGGCGCGGCCTTCGTCATCGCAGTACCCGGCGCCGACGACGTCATGCTCGGCTACCAGAGCCTGGCCTTCCACGACGCGCTGTACGTCCGACAGGCACTGGGGTTGCGTCCCGCACCGGAGTTCGAGGCGTGGCTCGCCCGACTCGGCATGACCGACGCCGACGGCCGAATCCTGCCGGTCGATCCGGCCTCCTCTCCGCTGCTGCCCCTGGCGGCCGGCCGATGACCACGCCCGACGAGTCCCAGCGGGCCCCGGCCTCCGACGACGGTGACGACGTCTGGGCCGCGATGCGGCGGACCACCCGGGCGCGCATCGGTTTGGGTCGCGCCGGGAACTCACTGCCGTCGCGTCGGGTGCTGGAGTTCCAGGCAGCGCACGCAGCAGCGCGAGATGCCGTCCACGACCCCCTCGACGCGGAGTCCTTCGCCGAGTCACTCGCCGACCTCGACCTCGGCGATCCGGCCGTCGTGACGAGCCGGGCGTCCGATCGAGGCGAGTATCTGCGTCGACCGGACCTGGGCCGCATGCCCGAGGATCTGTCCGCCCTCTCCGGAACCGGCGCGGAGATCGGCATCGTCATCGCCGACGGGCTGTCGCCACGCGCGGTCGTCGACCATGCTCACGGCTTGGTGGCCGCCCTCCTCGACGCCTTCGAGGGCCGCTACACCATCGCCCCGCCGGTGATCGCCACCCAGGCGCGTGTGGCGCTCGGCGACCACATCGGCGAGGCACTCGGCGTGACGACCCTCATCGTGATCATCGGTGAGCGACCGGGACTCTCGGTCGCCGACAGCCTCGGCATCTACCTGACCCATCTGCCCCGGCCCGGCCGCACCGACGCCGATCGCAACTGCATCTCCAACATCCACCCGCCGGACGGGCTGCACTATGAGGTCGCCGCACGGGTCACCGTAGCGCTGGTCGACGGCGCCCGCAAACTCGGCCGGTCGGGAGTTGCCCTGAAGGACACCTCGCGTCAGGCGGCCCTCGAGAACAACGACGACGCAAACGAACTCACCGTCGAGCCATCCTGACCGGACACCCGGTCGGCACCATCACATCCCGAGGATCTTGGCCTTCTGCGCGGCGAACTCGGCTTCGGTGAGAATGCCCTGCTGGTACAGCGCACCGAGTTCTTTCAGGGCCGTGATCGTGTCCATGCCGCTCGACTGCGCCGGCGGCTGCGGCGGCTGTGGCGGAGGCGGCGATTCCGGGTACGGCGTCGGCGCGTATTGCGGGTCGGGGTACCGCTGAGCGGTCGGGTCCTGCTGGGTGACGGTCCCCTGTTGTGCCCAGCGACTCGCCTGGCGTCGAGACACCCGATTGCTCACGGCCGTGGCGGTTCCGGAGATGACGGCCGTGCGGGCGACCCCACGGATCAGACCTGGCATGACATCTGTCCCTTCATCCTTCGATTGCGTCGAGCGTCTCGAGCAGCGCGTCGACCGGAATTCGGCCCGACGCGACCACTCGTCCGCCGTTGTTGCGCAGGGCGGTGGCGAACGGAGCCGCCCACAGGTTCTCCCACACGAGAATCGCTGCACTGGAGCCGGGTTCCAGCGCAGCGGCGGCCTCGCCGATGTCCGTGTCGTCGAGGATCGACGTCGCCGCCCCGTCGAAGATCGCGAATTCGGCGCCCAGCTCCCCGATCCCGAGTTCGGCGATGGTGCCGTCGTCCGCCTTGGTCAGGAAGACGATGTCGATGAGTCGCACGATGCCGCGGTCTATCAGGTCCATCAGGTAGGGCAACGCCTCACCCGTCGGCTGGGTCCCCGCCCACTCGACGACGACGTAGTCGACGGGGCCGAGTTCGCGATCGGCCGGCTCGTCTCCGGCGGTCATGACCGCAGATCCACGACAGACCCGCTCGGCGCGGACTCGTACAGCGCGCCGATCTCGGCTGCGTACTTGGTCGCGATCGGGTTGCGGCGCAGCTTCATCGTCGGGGTCAGCTCGTCGCCACCCGGGTCCCACGCGGCCGGGACGATGGTGAACCGTTTCACCTGCTCGACCCGGGACAACTTCCCGTTGCCGGTCCGGATCGCGGCGGAGACCTCCTCGACGATCTCGGGATGCGCCGACAGTTCGGCGAGATCGGCGCCGGGCATGCCCAGCTTCTTCGCCCGCGTCGCAACCGCTTCCGGGTCGAGGACCACCAGCGCCGACACATACGGCTTCGCGTCGCCGATGGCCACGACCTGGCTGATCAGCGACGACGCCGCCTTCATCGCGTTCTCGATGTTGGTGGGCGACATGTTCTTTCCGGACTCGTTGATGATGAGTTCCTTCTTGCGGTCGACGATCGTGACGTTGCCGTCGTCGTCGATGGTCGCGATGTCGCCGGTGGACAGCCAGCCCTCGGCGTCAATCGTCTCGGCCGTCTTCTCCGGTTGTTTGCGATATCCGCGCATGACCACCGGACCGCGGACGAGCAGCTCCCCGTCGGCGGCGAGCTTGACCTCCATGCCACGCACCGGGGACCCCACGGTGCCGACCCGCAGATTGTCCGGGGTGGTCATCGTCGAGACACCGGTGGTCTCCGACATCCCCCACACCTCGAGCACGGGAATCCCCAGGCCCAGGAAGAACTTCAGCACTTCCGGCGGGATGGCGGCAGCGCCCGAACCGGCGAACGACACCTCGTCGAGCCCCAGGGCGGCGCGCACCTTGTGCAAGACCAGCTTGTCGGCCAGTCCGTGTTGTACGCCGCCGAGGAGGCCCGTCCCCTTGCCGTCGATGCGCGCCTGCGCGTTGGCCGCGCCGACCCCGAAAGCCCAACCGGCGAGGGCCTTCTTGACCGGACTCGACTCCTCGGCGAGTTTGGCCTCGATGCCGGCGCGGATCTTCTGCCACACGCGCGGTACCCCGAAGAAGAACGTCGGGTGCACGTCTGGCAGCGCCGCGGCGATCTCACGGGGATCGGGCACGGTGGTGATCTGGATGCCGCGCATCATGTTCGCCGCGTGCGACGACACGCGATCGGCGATGTGCGCGGCCGGGAGGTAGGAGATGGCGCGATCGTCGAAACCGACCTCGAGCTTCTCGGCCAGCGCGGCCATCTCCGCGACGATGTTGCGGTGGGTGATCTCGACGCCCTTGGGCGGACCGGTTGTGCCCGACGTGTAGATCAGTGTCGCGAGGTCCTCGGGTTCCACCGCTTGCCACGACGCGGCGAAGTCGAAACCGGCCGGCGGACGGGTGTGTTCGACCTCGTCGAGTGAGATGGTGCCGTCGGCCGCGCCATCGACGACCACGATGCGTTCGACGGCGGTGTTCGCGGCGGTGATCACCGGCAGGAACACCTGCTCGGTGATCACGATCTTGTTCTCGGCGTTGCCGAACAGGTACTCGATCTGGTCCGGGGCGCTGGTGTTGTAGATCGAGAACGGGACCGCACCGAGGTGGAGCGCCGCGGTGTCGACGAGGTGGAACTCCGGCCGATTGGTGAGCATGATGCCGACGGTGTCCCCGCGCCCCACGCCGAGGGCGGCGAGTCCGCCGGCGATCGCCTCCACGCGGGTGGCGTACTGCGACCAGGTGATCTTCTGGACGCCCCCGACGGTCCGGATCGCGACGGCGTCCGGACGGACGGTGACGGTCTGCTGGAACGCAGCCGGGAGCGTCGACACGTCGACCCCGGTTTCATGGGGAAAGGTGATCAGATCTGCTGTGGTCATCTGGGCCCCTACCTGCCAGTGCAATGGTTGTGGTGCGCATCACACTAGCCAGTGGTTGCAGGGGCGAGGATCAGATCAGGAAAACGTGTCCGTGATCGACAACCTGCAGGTCAAGACCGTTTGTCAAGCGAAGGACTCGAGTCGATAGGCGACAGTGTCCATGCCCCGCCACCGGTCAGTTCGAGCACTTCGGTGTGGTGCTGATCGGTGGTGCTGCGGTGGCTGACCGACACCAGGATCGTGTCCGGGAGTTCGGTGCGGACCAGTTGGTACAGCGCGTACTCGAGGCCCTCGTCGACCGCCGAGGTCGCCTCGTCCATGAACACCGCCTGCGGCTTCGTCAGCAGGATGCGGGCAAAGGCCACGCGCTGCTGCTCGCCCGGTGACAGGACCTTGGCCCAGTCCTCCTCGTCGTAGAGGCGTCCGACCAGATGCGGCAGGAAGACCTTCTCCAGAGCCTGTTTGATGGCCTCGTCGCCGACGTCGTCGGGCAGCGCCGGGTAGGCGACTGCCGTGCGGAGGTCACCGAGCGGAATGTAGGGCATCTGGGACAGGAACAAGGTGTGCGCGTCCGGCGGACGGGAGAACTCGCCGTCGATGAACGGCCACAGGCCGGCGAGCCCCCGGAGCAGGGTGGTCTTGCCCGAACCGGACCGGCCCTTGACGACGAGTGCGTCGCCCGGATCGAGGGAGATGTTGAGCGCGCGGATCAGCTCGTCGCCGGTCGGGGTCTTGACGTTGATGTCGGCGAGACGAACGGCCCGGTCGCGATCGACGGTGGTGATCTCGGCCATGGCGCGCGACTTGACGTCGGCATCGGCGAGTCCGTCGAGACGGATGATCGAGGCGCGCAGACCGGTGAAGTCGTCGTACGCGGTCCGGAAGAACGACAACGCGTCGTGCATCTCACCGAAGGCCGACGCCGTCTGCTGCATGTCGCCGAGTTTGATCTGGCCGTCGAAGAACCGTGGGATCTGAACCAGGTACGGAAACACCACCGCGAGCTGGCTGACGCTGAAGTTCCAGCCGACGAAGGCCATCTGGACGTGGATGATCTGCCAGTAGTTCTTGATCACCGCGGCGAAGCGTGACATCAGGCCGTTGTGCTCGACGCGTTCGCCCCGGTAGAACGCGATGTTCTCGGCCCCGTCGCGGACTCGGACGAGGGCGTAGCGGAAGTTCGCGGTGAGGCGTTCCTGCCAGAAGTTGAGTCGGATGAGCGGGCGCCCGATGGCGAACGCCACGACGCTGGTCACGAGCACGTACACCAGGACCAGCCACATCATCATCCGCGGGATCTCGACGCCGAGGAGCGTCACCGGCCCGGACAGGTCCCACAGGATCTTCGAGAACGACACGATCGAGGCGACCGCGGTCAGCACGCCGTTGGTCGACGAACCACCGCCACCCCAGAGCAGCGACGATCCGACCGAGGCGACGTTGGTGATGTCGGCCTGGATGCGCTGGTCGGGGTTGTCCACACCGGGATGGATGTCGGTCGGTTTCTGCGACGGCTCCGACGTTCGGCGGAACCACTTCCGGCGCATGAGACCCGAGCTGAGGTCGACGAAACGATTTCGGTAGAAGGCCCGCCCGTTCATCCAGTCCGCGGCGGCACCGCCGGTCATCCAACGGCGGAGGTTGATCTCGAACGCGGCGCCTACGTATATCTCGATCATCGTGCGCACGACGTGGAGCGTCGCGAGGATCCCGAAGACGGCCATCGAATGCCAGAAGGCGTCCTTGCCCAGCTGCAGCATCTCGGCGCCCTGGGGGCCGCCGGCTCCCAGTCCCTCGGCCGCGGTCTGGAGACCGGTGAACAGATCGTTGCTGAAGTAGGAGAACAGCACGGTGATCCGCACACCGAGCAGGGCGAGCACCGTGAGCAGGGCGGCCAGTCCCCAGGCCTTGAGCCGGGTGCCCGGTTCGGTGAAGAACCCACCGATCACGCGCCACAGGGGCCGGCCCCATCGGCTGAAGCGTGCGAGCAGGAACCCGATGACGAGCATCGCGACCGCGGAGATCCCGAATGCGATGGCCAGCCACTTCAGGCTGGCCCAGACCTCGTTGCCCCAGTCGATGCTGTACTCCACGCACGCTCCCTACGCCTCGGATGTCGCAGCCGGAAACCGGGCGACATCGCGCCCGGCCGACTACGGCTCGTCGAAAACGACATCGACACAACGGGTCCGGGCCCAACACTGATCCGGCGAAGTGTAACCCGGGGTTCACCGCCTGTCCGGACAACCGCCGCCCATGTCGAGCCGAGATCGACGGAGTTCAGCCGAGCGGCCGGAGCACCGCACCCTCTTGGAGGGCAGCCGTCGACACCGGTTGCGAGAAGTTCGCGCCCACACGGACGATGTAGCCGGCGTCGGTGTATTCCACCCCGTCGGCCTCGAACGTCAGCCGGCAGCCCGTGTCACTGCGAAGGAACCCGGTCAGCGAGGTCTTCGCCACCTCGCCGCCCGCGGCGTCGTAGATGAACACCGGTGCCCCACGGGCGATCTGTCCGCCGCCGGGCTGTGAGGCGAGCTCCGTCGCGCAGTCGGCGACGACGCCGCCCTTCGCGGTGAAGGTGGGGGTGCGGAGTACACCCAGCAGCAGTGCGCCGATCGCGACGGCCGCGAAGAGCACCATCGCGATCGCCGTACCCACGATGACCGGCACCCGGGTCTTGCGCTGCCAGGTGCGGCGCGGCAGCGGAGGGCCCGGGTCGAGCCACATCTCCTGGCCGGTGGTCATTTCCGGTGCTTCACTTCTTCGGCGGGAAATACTTGATCAGTGCCTCTTGGACCACCGAGGTCGCGAGCGTGCCGTCGCGCTTCCAGAATCGTCCCGATCCCATGCCGCGCGAACCGGTCGCCACCGGCGAACGCGTCGCGTACAGCAGCCAGTCGTCGAAGCGGAACTCGCGGTGGAACCACATCGAGTGGTTGACGGTCGCCGCGAACAACCGGTCGATGCCCCACGACAATCCATGGGTCGTGATGATGGAGTCGAGCACCGTGGTGTCCGAGGCGTAACACATTGCGGCGACGTGCATCACGGGATCGTCGGGCATCACGCCGTCGGCCTTCATCCACACCCGGTTATCGGTGAGCTTGCGCCCTGCCTCCTTCGCCTTCCAGCTCGGATCGTTGGCGAAGCGGATGTCGACCGGGTGAAGAGCATTGACGAAGGTCGCGATGCGGTCCTCGTAACCCTTGAAATGCTCACCGAGAGGGGGCAACTCCTCCGGGTAGGGCACCTGTGGGATCTCGACGGCGTGCTCGAGCCCGGCGGTGTTGTCCTGGAAGGCCACCAGCATCGTGAAGATCTCTTCGCCGTCCTGCTTGGCGGTGACCTGCCGGTTGGCGAACGACTTGCCGTCGCGGAACCGGTCGACGTGGTACTCCATCGGCTTGGTGACGTCGCCGCCGCGGATGAAGTGCGCGTGCAGAGCGTGGATCGGCGGGTTGCCGCGGGTGAGGCTGCGTGAAGCGGCCACCACGCCCTGCCCGAGGAGCTGCCCGCCGAAGGTGCGAGCGGTGACCTGCTCCGGGTGGTGCCCGATGAACACGTCCTCGTCGCGACGTTCGACGTCGAGCAGTGCCAGCAGCTTGCCGAGATCCCCGGTCTGTTCCACGGTCATGGCCTTCACCCTAGTGACAGACCGGGGCCCACCGCCTCAGTGGTCTCCTTCAACGCCCCGGCGTCAGTGGTCCTGCTCGCCGATGCGGTGCACGTGGATCATGTTGGTCGAGCCGACGGTGCCGGGCGGGGCACCGGCCACGATGACCACCACGTCGCCCTCGGACAGACGGCCGATGCGCAGCAGCTGATGGTCGACCTGATCGATCATGTGATCGGTGGTGTCGACGTGGTCGACGATGAAGGTCTCCGTGCCCCAGCTCAGGGCCAGCTGACTACGCACCTCCTGCGTCGGTGTGAAGGCCAGCAACGGCAGGCGCGAGTGCAGGCGGGCGAGGCGTCGGACGGTGTCGCCGGACTGGGTGAACGCGACGAGAGCCTTCACCTCGAGACGCTCACCGATGTCGCGGGCGGCGTAGGAGATGACGCCGCGCTTGGTGCGGGGCACATGCGAGAGCGGCGGCACGTCGCGCGGGCCGGTCTCGACGGCCCGACAGATGCGGTCCATCGTGCGGACGGTCTCGAGCGGGTACTTGCCCACCGACGTCTCGCCGGACAGCATGACCGCGTCCGCGCCGTCGAGCACCGCGTTCGCGACGTCGGAGGCCTCGGCGCGGGTGGGGCGCGAGTTCTCGATCATCGAGTCGAGCATCTGGGTCGCGACGATCACCGGCTTGGCGTTCTCGCGGGCCATCTGGATGGCCCGCTTCTGGACCAGCGGCACCTCCTCGAGCGGCAGCTCGACACCCAGATCGCCGCGGGCGACCATGATCGCGTCGAACGCCAGGACGATCGCCTCGAGGTTTTCGATGGCCTCCGGCTTCTCCAGCTTCGCGATGACCGGCACCCGGCGACCCACGCGGTCCATGACCTCGTGGACGAGTTCGATGTCGGACGGGCTGCGCACGAACGACAGGGCCACCAGGTCGACGCCCAGGCCGAGTGCGAATTCGAGGTCGGCGACGTCCTTCTCCGACATCGCCGGCACCGAGACGCTCATACCCGGCAGCGACAGACCCTTGTTGTTGCTGACCGGACCGCCCTCGGTGACGGTGCAGACCACGTCGTTGCCGTCGATCGAGGCGACCGTGAGCCCGACCTTGCCGTCGTCAACGAGGAGTCGGTCGCCGGGGCTCGCGTCCTCGGACAGGTGCTTGTACGTGGTGGAGACGCGGTCGTGGGTGCCCTCGACATCGTCGACGGTGATCCGGACCTCCTCCCCCGTCTCCCAGACGGTGGCGCCGTCGCAGCCGTCGAATCGGCCCAGCCGGATCTTGGGGCCCTGCAGGTCGGCGAGGATGCCGACGGCCTTCTCCGCAGCATCGGAGGCCTTGCGGACGCGCGCGTAGACGGCAGCATGGTCCTCATGCTTGCCGTGGCTGAAGTTCATCCGGGCCACATCCATACCGCTGGCGACGAGTTCCTTGAGCTTTTCGTCGCTGGAAGTGGCCGGACCCATGGTGCAGACAATCTTGGTTCGCCGAGTCACAACCTCACCTTAGTCCCGTCGGAGAAGCATCTCCACGCGCCGCCGAAGTCGTCACCCAGGGGCCATGTGGTGTTGTCGCTGGTGACAGCCCGCTACTTTCCGGTACGGATTTCGCGTCACACGGGCAGCCCGCGCGTGTTCCCCGTGCTCGCCGGCCCGGGGATCCGCGACCCGCGCGACCGTCAGCGCACGGACAGTGGCAGTGCTGCCGGACGAACCGGTGACGGGAGGTCGGATTCGCCGACGAGGAACTCGTCGACGGCCCGGGCCGCCGACCTGCCCTCGGCGATCGCCCACACCACCAGCGACGCGCCACGGTGGGCGTCACCGCACACGAAAACGCCGGGAGCGTCGGTCTGCCAATCACTTCCGCAGGAGATGGCCCCACGCCTGTTGGGTTCGATCTCCAGACCCGACAGCAGCTCGCCACGCTCGACACCGGCGAAGCCGATCGCGAAAAGTGCCAGCTCACAGGGGATCTCGAATTCCTCCCCGATGGGTTTGATCTCGCGTCGGCCGTCGGCGTCGCGCTGCACCTCGACCTCGGCGAGCACCATGGTGGTGACGTTGCCATCGTCGTCTCCGACGAAACGCTGTACCGCGACCTGATGCATGCGCTCGCCGCCCTCGGCATGGGCGCTCGAGGTCCGCATGACCAGCGGCCAGGTCGGCCACGGGGACCGTTCGTCGTCGCGTTCACCGGGCAGTTCCGGGTTGTAGTCGAGCTGCACCACCGACGCCGCACCCTGCCGGTGGGCGGTGCCCAGGCAGTCCGCGCCGGTGTCGCCGCCGCCGATGATCACGACATGCTTGCCTGCCGCGGTGATCGGCGACGGGCCGTCGCCCTCGCATTCGCGGTTCGCGGGTACGAGATGTTCCATCGCCAGGTGGACACCGTTGAGCTCGCGGCCGGGCACCGGGTTGTCGCGGGCCTCCATCGCGCCGATGGCCAGGACGACGGCGTCGTGGCGGGCCTTGAGGTCCTCGACCGACAGTTCGGTTCCGACGTCGCAGTTGGTGACGAATTCCGTTCCCTCGGCGCGCATCTGGGCGATGCGTCGGTCGATGTCGGACTTCTGCAGCTTGTACTCCGGGATGCCGTAGCGCAGCAGCCCGCCGAGCCGGTCGTCCCGCTCGTAGACGGTCACGTCATGGCCTGCGCGCGTGAGCTGTTGCGCCGCAGCGAGTCCCGCCGGACCGGAACCGACCACGCCCACCGACTTGCCGGTCTTGGACTCCGGCGGCTCGGGGCCGATGACGCCCTCGGCCCACGACTCGTAGGCGATCGTCTTCTCGATGCGCTTGATGGTGACGCTGCCACCGGTCGCGCGCTCGGAGATCGACAGGACGCAGGCGGCCTCGCACGGCGCCGGGCACACCATCCCGGTGAACTCGGGGAAGTTGTTGGTCGCGTGCAGCCTGCTGCTCGCCGCGTCCCACCGGCCGCGGCGGACCAGGTCGTTCCATTCCGGGATCAGGTTGCCCAGCGGGCAGCCCGCGGTTCCGGAGTGACAGAACGGGATACCGCAATCCATACACCGGCGCGCCTGGGTGCTGACCTCCGCGAGCACCTTCGTCGGGTCGTCGGCATGCACGTAGACGTCGTCCCAGTCCTGGACGCGCTCGACGACCGGCCGGTACTTCGCTTCTTTCTTCGGGACCTCCAGGAACCCGCGCGGATCAGCCACGTGCCGCCTCCATGATCGCTGAATCGACGTCGCGTCCCTCGGCCTCGGCCATCCGGGCCGCGTCCAGGACACGCTTGTAATCGGTCGGCATCACCTTCGTGAACGCCAGGCAGCGTCGGGGCCAGTCCGCGAGGATCGACGCACCGATCGCCGAGCCGGTCAGTTCGGTGTGCTTGGTGATGGTCTCCTTGAGCCAGGCGAGGTCGTCGGGGTCGGGGCGCATGAGCTTGACCATCGCCATGTTGACCTTGTCGGGGTCCAGGTCGTGCACGAAGGCGATGCCACCCGACATCCCGGCCGCGAGATTGCGCCCCGTCGGACCGAGGACCACCACACGCCCGCCTGTCATGTATTCGCAGGCATGGTCGCCGACACCCTCGACGACCGCGGTCGCGCCCGAATTGCGCACCGAGAAGCGCTCGCCGACGCGTCCGCGGAGGAACACCTCACCCGACGTCGCGCCGTAGAGGATGGTGTTGCCCGCGATGACCTGGTCCTCGGCGACGAACCACGAGTCGGGATGCGGGGCGACGACGATCTTGCCGCCGCACAGCCCCTTGCCGACGTAGTCGTTCGTGTCGCCGCTGAGTTCGATCGTCACCCCCGGCGGGAGGAACGCGCCGAGCGACTGCCCGGCCGAACCCTCCAGCTTCACCACGATCGTGTCCTCGGCCAGGCCCTCGGCACCATAGCGACGGGTGACCTCGGCGCCGAGCAACGTCCCGACGGTCCGGTTGACGTTGCGCACCGGCAGTTCGAGCGTCACCGGGTGGGCGTCCTCCAAGGCCCCCTCGGCGAGTTGGATGAGCGTCTGGTCGAGCGCACGATCGAGGGCGTGATACTGCTCCCGCACCCGCCGGGAAGGACCCTTTCCCTCAACTTTCCGGAAGATCGGCGTCAGATCCAGGCCCTTCGACTTCCAATGCGCGACAGCGGAATCGGTGTGGAGTCGCTGCGACTGCCCGATCGCCTCGTCGAGGGTGCGGTAGCCCAGCTGCGCCAGATACTTCCGCACGTCCTCGGCGATGAACCGGAAGAAGTTGACCAGGTGGTCGACCTGGCCGGTGAAACGCGAACGCAGCAGCGGGTTCTGGGTCGCCACACCGACCGGGCAGGTGTCGAGGTGACACACGCGCATCATGATGCAACCCGCCACGATGAGCGGTGCGGTGGAGAAGCCGTACTCCTCGGCGCCGAGGAGGGCGGCCATGATGACGTCGCGGCCGGTGCGCAGCGCACCGTCGCACTGCACGGTGATGCGGTCGCGCAGACCGTTGAGCATGAGCGTCTGCTGGGCGTCGGCCAGGCCGATCTCCCACGGCGTGCCCGCGTGCTTCAGCGAGGTCAACGGCGACGCACCGGTTCCGCCGTCGTGGCCGGAGATCAGCACGACGTCGGCATGCGCCTTGGAGACGCCGGTCGCGACTGTGCCCACGCCGACCGCGCTGACCAGCTTGACGTGGATGCGCGCCTGCGAGTTGGCGTTCTTCAGGTCGTGGATCAGCTGCGCGAGGTCCTCGATCGAGTAGATGTCGTGGTGCGGAGGCGGCGAGATCAGCGCGACACCGGGCGTCGAGTGCCGGGTCTTGGCGATCCACGGGTACACCTTGTACGCCGGAAGCTGGCCGCCCTCACCGGGTTTCGCACCCTGCGCCATCTTGATCTGGATGTCGGTGGCGTTGATCAGGTAGTCGCTGGTGACACCGAACCGTCCGGACGCGACCTGCTTGACCGCGCTGCGTCGTTCCGGGTCGTAGAGGCGGTCGACGTCCTCGCCGCCCTCCCCCGAGTTCGACCGCCCGCCGATCTTGTTCATCGCCATCGCGATCGTCTCGTGCGCCTCGGCGGAGATCGAGCCGTAGCTCATGGCGCCGGTGTTGAAGCGCTTCATGATCTCCTCGACCGGTTCCACCTCCTCGATCGGGATCGGTTCGCGCGCATCGAGATCGAACTCGAACAGGCCGCGGAGCGTGCCACCCTTGCGCGACAGCCGGTTGACCTCGTCGGAGTACTTCTGGAAGATCTCGGCCTGCCCGGTCTTGGTGGCGTGCTGCAGCAGGAACACGGTCTCCGGGGTGAAGAGATGCAGCTCGCCTTCCCGGCGGTACTGGTATTCGCCACCCGAGTCCAGACGCCGGTAGACCTGCTCGGTCGGGTTCTCCGGGAACGCCCGATGATGCCGGATGCGTACTTCCTCGGCGAGCTCGTCGAGACCGACGCCCTCGATGCGCGACACCGTGCGGGTGAAGTATTCGCGCACGACCTCCGACGACAGACCCACGGCCTCGAAAGCCTGTGCGGCGGTGTAGGAGCTGATGGTCGAGATCCCCATCTTGCTCATCACCTTCAGCACCCCCTTGCCGAGTGCCTCGAGATAGTTGCGGATGGCCTTCGACGGGGTGACGCCGATCAGCTCGCCCTCCGCGATGAGGTCCTCGATCGTCTCGAGCGCCAGGTACGGATTGACCGCGGCCGCACCGAAACCGATGAGCGTGGCGATGTGGTGGACCTCGCGGGCGTCGCCGGATTCGACGACCAGCGCGACACGGGTGCGTTCCTTGGTGCGCACCAGATGATGGTGGACGGCCGAGATGGCCAGCAACGACGGGATCGGTGCGTGATCCTTGTCGGTCAGACGGTCGGAGATGACGAGGGTGGTGTGTCCCTCGGCGATCGCCTGGCTCGCCCGCCGGCGCAGGTCCTCGAGGGCGGCCCGAAGGCCTTCTCCCCCTTCGTCGACCTCGTACAGCGCGCGCAGCACCTTGGCCGACAGGCCCGGGTGGTCACCGTCGTCGTTGATGTGGACCAGCTTGGCGAGGTCGGCGTTGTCGAGAACCGGCCAGTGCAGCATGATCTGACGGCACGACGCGGCGGTGGGGTCGAGCAGGTTCTGCTCAGGACCCATCACACGCCCCATCGAGGTGACGATCTCCTCGCGGATCGCATCCAGCGGCGGGTTGGTGACCTGTGCGAACAGCTCGACGAAGTAGTCGTACAGCAGCCGGGAACGCCGCGACAGCACGGCGATGGGGGTGTCGGTACCCATCGAGCCGAGGGGCTCGTATCCCGACGCCGCCATCGGCGTGAGCAACACTCGGAGATCCTCTTCGGTGTACCCGAACGAAAGCTGGCGGCGGACCACGGTGTCGTGGTTGGGTTGGAAGACTGGGCGTTCGGGCAGCGTGGCGATGTCGAGGAGGCCGGCGTGCAGCCACTCGTCGTACGCCTCGGCGTTCATCAGCTCGCCCTTGATCTCCTCGTCGGGGATGATCCGGCCCTGGGCGGTGTCGATGAGGAACATGCGGCCCGGTTCGAGGCGGCCCTTGCTGATGACGTCGTCGACCGGGACGTCGAGGACCCCCGCCTCGGAGGCGAGGATGATGCGGCCGTCGCGGGTCTGCCACCAGCGGCCGGGACGCAGGCCGTTGCGGTCGAGGACCGCGCCGACGACGGTGCCGTCGGTGAAGGTGACGCACGCCGGACCGTCCCACGCCTCCATCAGCGACGCGTTGAACTGCAGGAACGCGCGGCGCTTCGGGTCCATGTCGGGGACGTTCTCCCACGCCTCGGGGACCATCATCATCACCGCATGCGGCACGCTCCGACCGCCGAGGTGCAGCAACTCGAGTACCTCGTCGAGCGACGCCGAGTCCGACGCCTCGGGAGTGCAGATCGGGAAGGCGCGCTTGAGGTCGCCGGGGATGAGATCGGTCTCGAGCAGGGCCTCGCGGGCGCGCATGCGGTTGCGGTTGCCGCGCACCGTGTTGATCTCGCCGTTGTGGGCGACGAACCGGAACGGGTGCGCGAGCGGCCACGACGGGAACGTGTTGGTCGAGAACCGCGAGTGGACGATCGCTATTGCGCTCTCACACCGGTCGTCGCGCAGGTCCGCGTAGTACAGCGGCAGCTGCATCGTGGTGAGCATGCCCTTGTAGACAATGGTGCGGCTCGACAGCGACGGGAAGTAGACGCCGGTGCCCGCCTCCTCGATCTCCGGGGTGACGCGCTCGGCCTGCTTGCGGAACGGGTAGATGAAGCGGTCAAGGGCGACGCCACCGATGCGCTCGGCACCCGGCTCGGGGTCGACGGTGACGAACAGCTGCATCATGTACGGCATACAGGCGACGGCGGTACCACCGATGTCGGCGTGCTCGTGGTCGACCGGGACGTCGCGCCAGCCGAGGATCGTGATGCCCTCGTCGGCGGCGAGCGCCTCCACCCGCGCAATCGCCTGCCGCCGCAGTTCCTCGTCCATCGGCAGGAAGCAGGTACCCGCGGCGTAGGTGTGGGAACCGTCGGCGGCCGGCTCCGGGAGTTCGAAGTCGACGGTCGCACGCAGCAATTCGTCGGGCAGCTGGATCAAGATGCCTGCGCCGTCACCGCTGTTGGTCTCGGCGCCGGCAGCCCCGCGGTGTTCCAGATTCTCCAGCGCCAGCAGGCCGTCGGCGACGATCGAATGCGAACGACGGCCGTGGATGTCCGTCACCATCGCGACGCCACACGAGTCGACCTCGGCCTCCGGGTCGTACAGGCCCTGCTTGGCCGGGAGCGCAGAAAACAGCATCACTACCTCCACTCGATCCGGAACGGATCGCTGCTGAGTGTCCACTGGGACAGCACTGGCCCGAGGAGTATTGCGCGGCGAGCGAATGACCGTGCCGAGATCGGTACCGGGCTGAGTCGAAACCGTCGCGACCCGAGGGTCGAGGCGATCGGTACCGGGCGGTCGGAGATCGCGCGTCGTGAAATTCGATCGTATCCGAACACCACGGCAGACGCGTGTGCTCGACGGCTGTGATACTCGCGACCGGGAGCCAGGCGCCGGCGGTGGTTCGGCGCGGGCTGTCTCCTGGGGCGCGGATGAAATCCGCCCCTGGAATCCGCCCTGTACAGCTGCGCCGGCGACATATTGTCGCCCGCCGCCCCCTGGAGGGCGCAGATCAGGGGCGGATTTCGGCCTCAAGGATCGGCGCCCAGCGGTCGGACAGCTGCAGCGCGACCACACCACTGAAAACCGCCCCCGAAAACAACCCTGCACAGACGCACCAACGACATATTGTCGCCGGTCGCCCCATGGAGGGCGCAGATCAGGGGCGGTTTTCAGGCTCGGTTTACCAGCGCCGGGTAGATCAGGAACGACGCCGACGACGACCGAACCGGGAGGCGACCCGGCGGCGGAGACTGCTTGCCGCGCCGGTCCCGCCGACGTCGGTGGCTCTTGTGACGGCCGGATCCGCAACTGGCGAATCTGCATCGCCGCCGTGTACGTCACCGGCTTCTACGTCAGCGGTTGCAGCGTCATCGGTTGCAGCATCAGACGGTCCCGGGTCGGCATCAGCCGCGTCTGTCGCAGCGTCCTCAGAATTCGCGGCGTCGGTTGCTGTGTCCTCGGGTTCGACGATGCCGGTTGCTGTGTCCTCAGACTCTACGACGCCGGTTCCCTCGTCCTCAGACTCTACGACGCCGGATGCCTCATCCTCGGAATCCGGGGAGCCGGTTGCCTCATCCTCAGACTCGACGACGACGGATGCCGTGTCCTCCGACTCCGCGACACTGCTTGCTGTGTCCACGGATTCGACGACCTCGGCGGGCGCGGCCTCGGAATCCGCGACGCCACCGTCCGCGTCCTCGGTTTCGGCGACGTCGGATGCCTCGTCCTCGGACTCGACGACACTGCTTGCAGTGTCCTCAGATTCGACGACGTCGGCAGGTGCGGCCCCGGGGTCCGCGACGCCACCGTCCGCGTCCTCTGTTTCGACGACGCTGCCCGCCTCGTCCGCCGCTGCTTCAACCGGCGCTCCGCCTGCGGCCTCGGTTGCCGGTGCTTCCGCGACGGCGGGCTCATCGTCCCCCGTCTCGGATTCGGTGATCTCTTGTTCGGCGACCTCGAGCTCAGCAACCTCAGCGGATCCGGCTTCGTCGGGCTCCGCCACCTCGGACTCGGCTGCTTCGGGCACCACTTCGGCTTCCTCGGCTTCAGGTTCCGCAATTTCGGTCTCCACGACCGCGGCATCGTCGACCACCGGAACCACCGGCTCAACAGCATCGGCGTCGGCCGCCGAGTCGTCTTCGGGGCTCGACTCATCGGCGGCGGCTTCGTCCGCGGGCTCGTCGACCGTGGGCTCGTCGTCCGCTGTCTTCACGGCCGCGGGTGCGGCGGGGACACGAGTGGTCTCGATGTTGTCGGCCTCGGCGTCGAGGGCGTCCAAGGTGTCCACCTCCGCCGGCGGCTGCTCGCCTTCGACAGCGTCGAGGTCGTCGAAGTCCTCGTCGTACCAGTCGTCAACGTATCCGGCGACGCCCTGTTCCTCGAGTTCGGCGGCACGTTCGGGGTGGTACATCTCCAGGCCCTGTTCCCGACCCTTGGGCGCGACCACGAAGTAGACGATCGCGCACACGAACACGAGGGCGGCGGTGAAGAGGTTCGGGCGGATGCCGGCGATGTAGTTGGCGACGGCGGCACGGTCGTCGCGCAGCATCTCGATGAAGAACCGGCCGAGGCAGTAGCCGGCGATGTACAGCGCGAACAGTCGGCCGTGGCCGATGCGGAACCGGCGGTCGATGACCACGAGGAGGATCACGATAAGGACGTTCCACAGCAGTTCGTAGAGGAACGTCGGCTGGACCACGGCGACCACGACACCGTTCGACTTACCGTCGATCAGACCCGCGTTGGCATACCCGGCCTTGTTGACCCGCTCGTAGATCTCCAGGCCCCACGGCAGGGTCGTCTCACGGCCGTACAACTCCTGGTTGAAGTAGTTGCCGAGCCGACCGATGGCCTGGGCCAACAGGATCGGCGGGGCGATCGCATCGCCGAAGGCCGGCAGTCGGATGCCGCGGCGTCGGGCGCCGATCCAGGCACCGACCGCACCGAGCGCCACCGCGCCCCAGATTCCGAGACCGCCGTCCCAGATCCGCAGCGCGTCGAGCGGGTCCTTGGGGGCGTCGGCGCCGAAGTAGGTCTTCCAGTCGGTGATCAGGTGGTAGAGACGGCCACCGAGGAGACCGAACGGGACGGCCCAGATCGCGACGTCGAGGACCTCGCCTTCCTGCCCCCCGCGTGCGACCCAACGGCGATTGCCCCACCAGACCGCGATGATGATCCCCGCGATGATGCACAGCGCGTACGCACGCAGCGGGAACGGTCCGATTTCCCACACTCCCTGGGGCGGACTGGGGATGTAGGCGAGCATCGTCGTGGTCGGCGCGTTCACGGTGCAACCCTAACCGACACGGCACTCACTCCCGCGCCGTCTGGTTACCGGGGCGCGCCTGGCGTCCGTACGGACCTCGGGTAGTCCGACCCCACTCGACCAGCAGCCGGGCGGCTGAGCTCTGTCAGACAGCAGCGTGGCGCGAACGCACACCCTCGGCGAGTTCGCCGACGAGCGAGGCCAGGCGGTCCTGACCGGCCTTGGCGGCGGTCACCAGCGCCGAGCCGACGATGACGCCGTCGGAGTAGGACGCGATCTGGGCGGCCTGCTCACGGTTGCGGACACCGAGTCCGACGCCGATCGGGATGTCGGAGTACTCGCGGACGCGGGCGCACAGCTCGGGAGCCATGTCCGACACCGCGTCGCGCGCACCGGTGACACCCATCGTGGACGCTGCATAGACGAATCCACGGGACGCGTCGACGGTCAGCGCGATGCGCTCGGTCGTCGACGACGGTGCGACGAGGTAGATGCGGTCGAGTTCGTACTCATCGGAGGCGGCGTGCCACTGGGCGCCCTCTTCGGGGATCAGGTTCGGCGTGATGAGTCCGGCGCCGCCGGCGTTGGCGAGGTCCCGCGCGAAGTTCTCGACGCCGTACTGCAGCACCGGGTTCCAGTAGCTCATGACGACTGCGGTGCCGCCGGCCGAGCTGATCGCCTCGACCGCGGTGAAGACGTCGCGCACCCGCACGCCGTTGGTGAGGGCGAGGTCGGCGGCCTCCTGGATCGTCGGACCGTCCATCACCGGATCGGAGTAGGGCACGCCCACCTCGATGATGTCGCAACCGGCGTCGACCATCGTCCGGAACGAGGTCAGCGAATCGTCCAGCGTCGGATAGCCCACGGGGAGGTATCCGATGAGGGCGCTGCGGTTCTCCTCGCGGCACTTCTCGAAAACCGGTCCGGTCTTCGACGAGATCGTGTCTGCGCTCATGCCTGCTCTCCCGGCTGTCCGTCGGTGGCCTTTGCCTCGTCCTGCGACGGCGGCGGGTCGAAGAGACCGAACCAACGCGCAGCGGTGTCGACGTCCTTGTCGCCGCGCCCGGAGAGGCTGACGACGATGATCGCACCCTCGCCGAGTTCCTTGCCGAGCTTGAGTGCACCGGCGACCGCGTGCGCGGATTCGATGGCGGGGATGATCCCCTCGCGACGGCTCAGCAGCGCGAGCGCATCCATCGCCTCGGTGTCGGTGATCGGTCGGTACTCGGCCCGGCCGGTGTCCTTGAGGTAGGCGTGCTCGGGTCCGACGCCCGGGTAGTCGAGACCGGCGGAGATCGAATGGGATTCGGTCGTCTGCCCGTCCTCGTCCTGCAGCAGGTATGAGTAGGCGCCCTGGAACGCGCCCGGCGTCCCGCCGGTGAAAGTCGCAGCGTGACGGCCGGTTTCGACGCCGTCGCCGGCCGCCTCGAAACCGACGAGACGGACGCCCTCGTCGTCGATGAAGGGGTGGAAGATACCGATGGCGTTGGAACCGCCACCGACACAGGCGGTCACCGCGTCGGGCAGGCGTCCGGCCTTGTCGAGGATCTGGGCACGGGCCTCGAGACCGACGACGCGCTGGAGATCGCGGACCATCACCGGGAACGGGTGCGGGCCGGCGGCGGTGCCGAAGCAGTAATAGGTGTTGTGCGCGTTGGTGACCCAGTCACGCATGGCCTCGTTGATGGCGTCCTTCAGGGTGGCCGAACCGTTGTCGACGGCGATGACCTCGGCGCCGAGCAGACGCATCCGGGCCACGTTGAGCGCCTGGCGGTCGGTGTCGACGCGACCCATGTAGATCACGCACTCGAGGCCCAGGAGCGCACATGCGGTGGCGGTGGCCACGCCGTGCTGACCGGCGCCGGTCTCTGCGATGATGCGGTTCTTGCCCATGCGCTGGGCCAGAAGCGCCTGTCCGAGTACGTTGTTGATCTTGTGTGAACCGGTGTGGTTGAGGTCCTCACGCTTGAGGAAGATCCGTGCTCCCCCGGCGTGCTCGGCGAGGCGCTTCGCCTCGTACAGCGGTGACGGCCGGCCGGCGTAGTCACGCTGCAGACGGTCGAGTTCGTTCAGGAAGTCGTCGTCGTTGCGGATCTTGTTGAAGGTCGTGGTGACCTCGTCGATGACCGCCATCAGTGCTTCGGGCACATGCCGTCCGCCGTAGACGCCGAAGTGGCCGCCCTCGTCGGGTTCGATCGACGTACGCGTCGTCAGGCCGGTGCTGGCCGGCGGGAGCACGGTCGCGGAGGAGTCGGGATGGGCCGAATCAGGTTGGGCGGTCACTACATCTCACAGTCGATCGGGCCGACGACGACATGGACCGAACACGGCCCGAAGACGTATGTCAGCGAACTGGTTTCGGGCACGACGGGTGGGTACCCGCGGTGACCAGCTCACGCACGGCGGCGCGGGGGTCACCACTTGTCACGAGTCCCTCACCCACCAGGACGGCGTCGGCGCCTGCGCCGGCATAGGCCAGCAGGTCGGCGGTGCCGCGCACGCCCGACTCCGCGATGCGGATGATCTCGGTCGGCAGGCCGGGGGCGATCCGCGAGAAGGTGTCCCGCTCGACCTGGAGGGTCTTGAGATTGCGGGCGTTCACGCCGACGACCGAGGCGCCGGCCTCGAGGGCACGGTCGGCCTCTTCTTCGGTGTGGACCTCCACGAGGGCGGTCATGCCGAGGCTCTCGGTGCGGTCGAGCAAGGAGGCGAGGACGTTCTGTTCGAGGGCTGCGACGATCAGCAGGATGACGTCGGCGCCGTGGGCGCGGGCCTCGTGGATCTGGTACGGACCGACGATGAAGTCCTTGCGCAGGACCGGGATGTCGACCGCGGCGCGAACGGCGTCGAGGTCGGCGAGCGAGCCGTGGAAGCGACGCTCCTCGGTCAGCACGCTGATGATGCGGGCGCCGCCGTCTTCGTAGGCCTTGGCCAGGTCGGCAGGGTCGCCGATCGCGGCCAGCTCCCCCTTCGACGGGCTCGCGCGCTTCACCTCGGCGATCACACCGATACCGGGTTGACGGAGTGCGGCCATGGCGTCCCGGGGAGCGGGAGCCTTCGCCGAGGCGGCCTTGACGGCAGCGAAATCGGTCACCGCTTCACGTGCGGCGACGTCGGCTTTGACTCCCTCGATGATCGACTCGAGAACGTTGGGCATGCTCACAGCGACTCCGCTCCCTTCCGCTCGTCGTGTGGTCTCAGGGTAGACCGACAGTCCCGGCGACCTGTCGCCGGGTTGGCCGATTCTCCCCGAAACGGGAACGGTCCTGGACTATGGCGCATATCTCAGCCTGTCGTGCGCGTCTCGGCGAGACGTCGGGCCGGGTCACTGCTCGCCCGGAGGGTCAGCGGTCGTCCGGATCGGACGAATCGGTGGGGTCGATGCCCGTGTCGAGCGCGTCCCACATCATGCGCTCGTTGGCGTCCGGGTCGTCGGCGGACCGCCCGTCCTTTCCGCCGGTCGCGGCGCCGCCGGCGGCCGGGGTGTCCCCGGCGTTCGTGGCGTCGGCCGCGGCCGCCTTCTTCCGCCGCTCGTAGTCGGCGAAGATCTCGGTCTCGAGCTCCTCGCGCCGGGCTGCGGGAGTCTTGTACTTCGACGACATCGTCGCACCTTTGGCGACCCGGAGCAGCACAACCGCGGCGGCGACGGCACACACCGTGCCCAGCAGGACCAGTGCGGCGGGCAGCCATTGGGTGTCGGTGTAGAGGACGATGTACCGGTCCGGGATGTCCCCGGCGTCGGCGGCGTACTCGGAGTCGGCGCCGCCGGCGATCAGGGAGATCGCCGGGAAAGCGGCGAGCACGCCACCGGCGGCGACAAGCAGCGCGACCAGGCGCAGCCCCCAACCGCGCACCGACAGCACCGCGGCGATGCCGGCGAGGTAGACCAGGGCGAGCGGCGTGAGCCACGGACTCCAGTCCGCACCCTTGACGTCGAAGGCGCGCTGAGGTGAGAGGCCGTCTTCGGCGGAGACGGTCGCCCAGGTCAGTCGGCTCGCACCCCAGAATGCGGCAGCGGTGGCCAGCATCAGGACCGCCGCGATCATCTGCGGCCGTCGCGAGGACTTCGGCTTGGTCTGGGATGCCTCGTGCTCCGCGGGTGTCACGCGTTGTCTCCTGACGGGGTCTCCCCGACCCTGTTCATCGTCGACGCGGCGGCGACGGCGTTGAGCACCGCGGTCGCCTTGTTGCGCGCCTCGTTGTACTCGTATTCGGGCTCGCTGTCGGCGACCACGCCGCCACCGGCCTGCACGTAGGCCTGGCCACGCGCGAGGAGCGCGGTGCGGATGGCGATCGCGGTGTCGGCGTTGCCGGCGAAATCGAGGTAGCCGACGATGCCGCCGTAGAGGCCGCGCCGTGTCTTCTCGTGTTCGTCGATGAGCTCCATCGCGCGCACCTTGGGTGCGCCGGTGAGGGTGCCGGCCGGGAAGCAGGCGGTCACCGCGTCGAGCGCATGCTTGTCCTCGCGCAGGGTGCCCGACACCGTCGACACCAGGTGCATGACGTGGCTGTACCGCTCGATGTGGCGGTAGTCGCTGACCTTCACGGTGCCGGGGACGCACACGCGGCCGAGATCGTTGCGGCCGAGGTCGACGAGCATGAGGTGTTCGGCGTTCTCCTTCTCGTCCTCGAGAAGGCCCTTGCCGAGCAGCTGATCCTCTTCCTCAGTGGCGCCACGCCAGCGCGTACCCGCGATGGGGTGCGTGGTGGCGATGCGGTCGGCGACGGTGACCAGGGCCTCCGGGCTGCTGCCAACGATCGTGAACGGCTTGCGGGCGATCGCGTCGGGGGCCGCGGTGTCGCTGTCGGCCTCGGTTCCCGGCATCCGCAGCAGGTACATGTACGGGCTGGGATTGGAGGCGCGGAGCACGCGGTAGACGTCGAGCGGATCGGCGTCGGTGTCCATCTCGAATCGCATCGAAGGAACGACCTGGAAGGCCTCGCCCGCCTCGATCTCGCCGACGAGACTCGTGACGATCTCGCTGTACTCCTCGAGCGTGCGCTGCGCGGTGAAGTCCGGCTTGGGCCGGTCGAAGGTCGAGACGGTCGACGACGCGGGTGCGGCGAGCGCCTCGGTCATCCGGTCCAGACGGGCCACGGCGTCGGCGTAGGCCTCCTCGACGCGCTCGTCGGAACCGTCCCAGTTGACCGCGTTGGCGATCAGCGTGATCGTGCCCTCGTGGTGGTCGACGGCCGCGAGGTCGGTGGCCAGCACCATCATCAGGTCCGGCAGGCCGAGGTCGTCGACCGTGGTCTCCGGGAGTCGTTCGAGGCGTCGGACCATGTCGTAGGCCATGAAGCCGACGAATCCGCCGGTCAGCGGCGGCATGCCCGGCAGCGGATCGGTCTTGAGCACGCGCAGCGACTCGGCCAGCACCTCGAGGGCGTCGCCACCCTCGGGAGCGCCCACCGGCACCGAGCCCCACCAGTGCGCCTGGCCGTCGACGACGGTCAGTGCCGAGGGGGCCCCGGCCCCGATGAAGGACCAGCGCGACCAGGACCGGCCGTTCTCCGCGGACTCGAGCAGGAAGGTCCCGGGTCGGTCGCCGGCGAGCTTGCGGTACGCCGACAGCGGGGTCTCCGAGTCGGCGAGCACCTTGCGGGTCACCGGCACCACGCGATGGTCACAGGCGAGGTCGAGGAATTCCGCGAGGGACGTCGTGTGCGCCCCGGCCGCCGCGTTCACGCCGCTCATCCGAGAGGCTCGCCGCCGACGCCCCACTGGGTGCGCGGCACCTCGGTGATCGTCACCCAGACCGAATCCGGGTTCTTGCCGGTCGCCTTGGCGTACGCCTCGGTCACCGCCGCGATGGTCTCGCGCTTGACGCGGTCGGAGAGTCCGGGGGTCTGCGAGATCTGGATGAGGGGCATGCAGCGTCACCGCCTTTCGGGTGTGATCACGATGGAAATCTACTGTGCGGAGTCGACCGGCCGGGCTTCTACGCCGCTTGGCGCCGGAGGCGCGTCGACACCGAAGGCCAGCGATTCGGTGTCAAAGCACGAGTGGTTCCCGGTGTGGCAGGCCGCACCGACCTGGTCGACGACGAGCAACACGGTGTCGCCGTCGCAGTCGAGGCGTGCGTCGTGCACGTACTGGGTGTGGCCGCTCGTCTCGCCCTTGACCCAGTACTCCTGGCGCGAGCGCGAGTAGTAGGTCGCCTTGCGCGTGGCGAGGGTCCGCTCGAGAGCGGCGTCGTCCATCCACGCGACCATGAGCACGTCGCCGGTGGAGCGTTCCTGCGCGACCGCGCTGAACAGTCCGTCGGCGTTGCGCTTGAGACGTGCGGCGAGCTCCGGATCGAGTGCCATCAGCGTTCTCCTACCTGTGTCATCGGACGGTGATCCCGGCCTCGGCCATGGCCGCCTTCACCTCGTGGATGGTGAGTTCGCCGAAGTGGAAGACCGAGGCGGCGAGCACTGCGTCGGCACCTGCCTGGACGGCGGGTGCGAAGTCCTCGACCTTGCCCGCACCGCCGCTGGCGATGACGGGGACCTGCACGGCCGCGCGTACCGCCTTGAGCATGCGCAGGTCGAAGCCCTGCTTGGTGCCGTCGGCGTCCATCGAGTTCAGCAGGATCTCGCCCACTCCGAGATCCTGGCCGCGCCGGGCCCACTCGACGGCGTCGATGCCGGTGCCCTTGCGACCGCCGTGCGTGGTGACCTCCCAGCCGGACGGCGTCGGCTCCGAGCCCTCCGGCACGGTCCGCGCGTCGACCGACAGGACGATGCACTGCGAGCCGAATCGTCGGCTCATCTCGCCGAGGACCTCGGGGCGTGCGATCGCGGCGGTGTTGACGCTGACCTTGTCCGCGCCCGCGCGCAGCATCATGTCGACGTCCTCGACGGTGCGGATGCCGCCGCCCACGGTCAGCGGGATGAACACCTGGTCGGCGGTCCGCTTGACGACCTCGATCATCGTGGAGCGTCCCGAACTCGACGCGGTGACGTCGAGGAAGGTCAGTTCGTCGGCACCCTCGCGGTCATAGCGCTCGGCCAGCTCCACGGGATCCCCCGCGTCGCGGAGGTTCTCGAAGTTGACGCCCTTCACGACCCGACCGTCGTCGACGTCGAGGCACGGGATGACCCGGGTCGCCAGCGTCATCGTCGTGTCTCCTTCGCGTGCTCGTTCTTCATGGGATGCGCCTGTCTCATCGGTTGCCGGGGTGCTCATTCCGACCACTCCCCGACCGTTTCCTCGATCACTGCCATCAGACCCGCGTGCACGGTCGGCGTACCCGCGACGAGTGACGGGGAGGCGACCGTCCAGCGCTCGCCCGCGATGTCGGTGGCGACCCCGCCGGCCGCCCGGACGAGCGCGGCACCCGCCGCGTTGTCCCACGGATGCCGGCCGAACGCGACGGCCCCGCCGAAGACGCCCGAGGCGGTGAACGCCATGTCGACGCCCGTGCTCCCCGTCATCCGGATGCGGGCGACGCGGGAACTCAACGCGCGCAACAGATCTGCGCGACGATCGCCCGCATAGCGACCGCGCCCGGCCGCGTTGAACGGACCGAAGGCGATCGCGGCCTCCTCCAGCGGCATGTCCGGCAGCGGATCGGCGACCTCGCCGTTGATCATCAGCGGACCGTCGGCGTGGGCGGCGTACTTCCGGTTCAGCAGCGGCAGCCACGTGAGGCCGAGTGTCGCCTCGCCGTCGACGACGAGGCCGAGCAGGATGCCGGTGAGCGGCATGCCCGCCGAGTAGTTGAAGGTGCCGTCGACCGGGTCGAGCACCCACACCGGGCCGTCGACCGGATCGGCGCCGCCGAATTCCTCACCGTGGACCGGGATCTGTGTCCGGTCCTCGAGCTCGGCCGAGATCCGCCGTTCGAGGTCGAGGTCCACCTGGGTGGCGAAGTCCGTACCGCCCTTGTGCACCGCACTCGGCGCACCCAGACCCTCGACGAAGGTGTCGACGGCGGCGTCGAGGACCGATCCCGCGGTGTCGAGCAACCGCGGGAGGTCGAGCGAACTCTCGGTTGCGCTCATCAGACCCCGGCGACGGCCGTGAGTGCCTCGGGCAGGGTGAAGCGGCCGGCGTAGAGGGCCTTGCCGACGATCGCGCCCTCGACACCCTGGTCGACGAGACCGGCGATGGCGACGAGGTCGTCGATGGCCGAGACACCGCCGGAGGCGACGATCGGGGCGTCGGTGGCCGCGGCGACCTCGGCGAGCAGTTCGAGGTTCGGGCCCTTGAGGGTGCCGTCCTTGGACACGTCGGTCACGACGTAGCGCGAGCAGCCGTCGCGGTTGAGGCGCTCGAGGACCTCCCACAGGTCTCCGCCGTCGGTGACCCAGCCGCGGCCGCGCAGCCGGTAGGAGTCGCCGTCGCGGATGACGTCGAGGCCGACGGCGATGCGGTCACCGTGCTCGGCTATCGCACGGGCGCACCATTCCGGGTTCTCGAGGGCGGCGGTGCCCAGGTTGACGCGGGTGCAACCGGTCGCGAGTGCGGCGGCGAGAGATTCGTCGTCGCGGATACCGCCTGACAGCTCGACCTTCACGTCGAGTTCGCCGACGACACCGGCGAGGAGCTCACGGTTGTCGCCGCGACCGAAGGCCGCGTCGAGGTCGACGAGATGGATCCACTCCGCACCGTCGTTCTGCCACGCCAGCGCCGCATCGCGCGGCGAGCCGTAGGAGGTCTCGGTGCCGGCCGCGCCCTGGACGAGGCGGACCGCCTGCCCGTCGGCGACGTCGACGGCGGGAAGGAGTTCGAGGGTGCTACCCATGGGTGGAGTGTTCCTGTCTGTTCTCGGGTCGGGCTGTTGTGTGTCGGGCGGGGTCAGGCGGGCGGGTGTCCGTCGCGGGCGGCGATCAGGTCCGCCCGCGCGCGGTTGACCATGCGGTTTGCCACGGTACCGATGGCCGCGATCATCGCGACCACTGCGGCCAGCGCGGCGATCAGGCCGGCGACCGGTGACCAGTTCGCCAGCAGGAGGATCAGCGGTATGCACACCGCCAGGACCAGCACACCGGCGCCGAGAGCGTAGAACGCGAGCTTGGCGATCGAGAAACCGCCGCCCGCAGACGGGGTGTCGGAGAGGTTCCCGTCTGCGTCGCCGGCCGGTGTGCCGTCGGTCATGAGAGGCCCTTCACCCAGTTCTCCAGGAGTTGGGCGCCGGCGTCCCCGGATTTCTCCGGGTGGAACTGCGTGGCCGAGAGCGGTCCGTTCTCCACGGCGGCCAGGAAGCGTCCGCCGTGCTCGGCCCAGGTCAGCTTCGGCGCCGTGAGCGGCGAACCGACGTTGTCCATCTCCCAGTTCTGTGCGGCGTAGGAGTGCACGAAGTAGAAGCGGGTGTCGGCGTCGAGGCCGTCGAACAGCAACGACCCCTCCGGGGCCTCCACGGTGTTCCAGCCCATGTGCGGCAGGACCGGCGCGGGCAGCTGGGTGACGCTGCCGGGCCACTCACCGCAGCCGTCGGCCTCGACCCCGAACTCCACGCCGCGTTCGAAGAGGATCTGCATGCCGACGCAGATGCCCAGGACCGGACGCCCGCCGGCGAGACGACGGCCGATGATCCGGTCGCCCTTCACCGCACGGAGGCCTTCCATACACGCGGCGAACGCACCCACACCGGGGACGACCAGGCCGGTCGCCTCCAGCGCGGTGTTGAAGTCGGAGGTCACCGTCACCTGGGCGCCGGTGCGTTCGAGCGCCCGCTGCGCCGAGCGTAGATTGCCCGAACCGTAGTCGAGGATCGTGACGTCGGTTGCGCTCACAGGGCTCCCTTCGTCGACGGGACGCCGCTGACGCGGGCGTCGTATTCGGTGGCGGTGCGCAGTGCGCGCGCCACGGCCTTGAACTCGGCCTCGGTGATGTGGTGCTGGTCGCGGCCGTAGAGCACCCGCACGTGTAGGGCGATGCGGGCGTTGAGCGCGATCGACTCGAACACGTGCCGGTTGATGATCGTCGAGTACGGCACCCCCGGATACCCGCCGATCACGGCGGTGAGCAGGTGTTCCGGTTCGCCGGTGTGCACGCAGTACGGGCGACCGGAGACGTCGACGACGGCCTGCGCGAGGGTCTCGTCCATGGGGATCCAGGCGTCGCCGAAGCGGCGGATGCCCCGCTTGTCGCCGAGGGCCTGACCGAGCGCCTGGCCGAGGACGATGGCGGTGTCCTCGATGGTGTGGTGTCCCTCGACCTCGATGTCGCCCTCGGCCTTGACGGTGAGGTCGAAGCTGCCGTGCTGACCGAACGCCGTCAGCATGTGGTCGTAGAACGCGATACCGGTGGAGATGTCGGTGATACCGGTCCCGTCGAGGTTGAGTTCGACCGAGATCGACGATTCCCTGGTGGTGCGTTCGACCTTCGCGATGCGAGGCGCGGGGGTGCTCACTGAGAGTTCTCCAGATCTGTTGTTGCGAGCGTGCGGCTGACGTCGAGGAACGCATCGTTCTCGTGGGCGAGTCCGATGGTCACCCGCAGGTGGCCGGTGATCCCGACGTCCCGGATGAGGACACCGGCATCGAGGTAACGCTGCCACGACGCCGGGGCATCCCGGAAACCGCCGAACAGCACGAAGTTGGCGTCGGAGTCGACGACTCGGTAGCCGAACCCGGTGAGCGCGGCCTCCACGCGTTCGCGTTCGGCGATGATCGCGGCGACGCCGGCGAGGGTGTCGTCGCTGTGGCGCAGGGCGGCGCGCGCGGCGGCCTGCGTCAGCGTCGACAGGTGGTACGGCAGGCGGACGAGCTGGATGGCGTCGACGACTGCGGGGGCGGCGGCCAGGTAGCCGAGGCGGCCACCGGCGAAGGCGAAGGCCTTGGACATGGTGCGGCTGACGACGACCTTGGTCGGGAACTCGTCGATGAGCTCGGTCGCGCTCGGCGCTGCGGAGAACTCGGCGTAGGCCTCGTCGACGATCACGATGCCGGGCGCCGCCTCGACGATGCGTCGGAGATCGGCGAGCGGTAGCGAGCCTCCGGTCGGGTTGTTCGGCGAGGTCACGAAGACCACGTCGGGTTCGCGATTGGTCACCTCGGCGACGGCGTAGTCGATGTCGAGACCGAAGTCGGGCGACCGTGCCGCGACCAGCCAGGTGGTGTCGGTGCCGTCGGAGATGATCGGGTGCATCGAGTACGACGGCACGAAACCGAGCGCGGACCGCCCGGGACCACCGAACGCCTGCAGCAACTGCTGCAGGATCTCGTTGGAACCGTTTGCCGCCCATAGGTTCTCGACGCCGAGCTGCACGCCGGTGGCGCGCGTCAGGTAGGCGGCGAGGTCGGTGCGCAACGCGACCGCATCACGGTCCGGATAGCGGTGCAGTTCCGCGGCGGCCTCGCGCGCCGACTCGGCGACGTCGTCGATCAGCGCCTGCGACGGCGGGTGCGGGTTCTCGTTGGTGTTGAGGATGACCGGCACCTTGAGTTGCGGTGCGCCATAAGCGGATTTGCCGCGCAGATTCTCCCGCAGCGGCAGGTCGTCGACGCTGATGTGTGATCCGGGGACCGGATTGCCCGTCCCGCCCCTCACAGTCGCGTCCGATGCGGTCACGGGCGCACGCTTCCGGCGAAACGCTGCTTCACCGCGTCGCCGTGACCGGGCAGGTCCTCGGCGTCGGCGAGGGTGACGACCTTGTCGGCGACCTCACGCAACGCGGCCTCGTCGTAGTCGATGACGTGGACGCCCTTGAGGAAGGTCTGCACCGACAGGCCCGATGCGAAGCGCGCCGAACCCGAGGTCGGCAGAACGTGATTCGAGCCCGCACAGTAGTCGCCGAGACTGACCGGCGCGTACGGGCCGACGAAGATCGCACCGGCGTTGTGCACGCGGTCGGCGACCGCCGCCGCGTCGCGCGTCTGGATCTCGAGGTGTTCGGCGGCATACGCGTCGACGACGGCGAGTCCGGCTTCGACGTCGTCGACGAGGACGATGCCGGACTGCTCCCCCGACAGCGCGGTGGTCACGCGCTCGCGGTGCTTGGTCGCGGCGACCTGCTGCTCGAGTGCTGCGTCGACGGCGTCGGCGAGTTCGATGCTGTCGGTGACGAGCACCGACGCGGCGAGGACGTCGTGTTCGGCCTGGCTGATGAGGTCGGAGGCGATGATGCCCGGGTCGGCCGAGTCGTCGGCGAGGATCGCGATCTCGGTGGGGCCGGCCTCGGAGTCGATGCCCACGACGCTGCGGCACAGGCGCTTGGCGGCGGTGACGTAGATGTTGCCCGGACCGGTGATGAGGTCGACGGGGTCGAGGACGGCGCCCGGCTGGTCGGCCGCATCCGTATCGGTGCCGCCGTAGGCGAGCAGCGCGACGCCCTGGGCGCCGCCGACTGCCCACACCTCGTCGACGCCGAGTAGCGCGCAGGCGGCGAGGATGGTCGGGTGCGGCCAGCCGCCGAAGTCCTTCTGGGGAGGCGACGCGACGACCAGCGAACCGACGCCGGCTTCCTGGGCGGGGACGACGTTCATGATCACCGACGACGGGTAGACCGCGTTGCCGCCCGGCACATAGAGGCCCACGCGACGGACCGGGATCCACTTCTCGCTGACGACGCCACCGTCGACGACCTGGGTGCGGGTGGTCTCGCGACGCTGATCGGAGTGGACCTTGCGCGCGCGGTTGATCGACTCGCGCAGCGCATCGGCGACCTGATCGTCCAGACCGGCGAGCGCGTCGGCGATGACCTGCGCGGGGACCCGCACCGAGGCCGGCCGCACACCGTCGAACTTCTCCCCGAAATCCAGCGCCGCGGGCGTGCCGGTCTCGGCCACCGCATGCACCACCGGCGTCACCGTGTCGAGTACGGCATTGACGTCGGTGCCCCCGCGGGGCAGCGCACGACGCAATTCGGCGAGCGTCGGCGTGCTACCGCGCAGGTCAATTCGGGCGAGCATGATCTCTCCTGGTCGGTGCGGGAATTTACCCATCCAGGATACGGGTCGGTGGCCAGCGGGTTTCTGGTGCGGGTGGTGAGGGTGTGTCGACGTCCCGCGCACGCGTCGTTCCCGACCTTCCCGGGCCGTGAGGAGACACCATGGACGGACTCGGGTGCAGGACCCCGTCATTCCTCCTACCGTGGGACGGAGGGCGGGTGGACAGAGAGGTGACAGAGTGTGTCAGTACTGCGGTTGCCGCGACATGCCCCTCCTACGGGATTACACCGCCGAGCACGAACGGGTCGTGAACCTGGGCGGCGACGCGGTCCGCGCACTCGATGCGGGTGACGTGGACCGAGCCCGTGATCTCGCCGGCCGACTCACCGTCGAACTACGGTCGCATTGGCATGGCGAGGAGGACGGTCTGTTCGCTCAACTGCTCGACTGCGACCACGACCTCTTCGCCGAGTACATCGACCCACTCGTCGACGAGCATCTCGTACTCGGCGCCTTCCTGGATTCGATGGATCTGTCGGCCCCGGAAGACCAGGACCGCTTTCGACGCGAGGTGTTCGCCCTGCACCGCCACATCTCGAAGGAAGAGGACGCCCTGTTCCCGGCGTCGGTCACCACCCTCGACGGCGACCAGTGGGACGCCGCGATCGCCGCATGGCAACGCGCCCACCCCGGTCAACGGATGCTGGAAACCGGGGTCTGACCTCGCCGGTCGGTGACGTCCGCCTTCGGGTGTCCGCCTCGATGGTCCTCGCCGCGGCATATCCACGCGCAGCAGAGCGTATGACGTTGTGCCCGGATTCCGGGCACAACGTCATACGGATCCACAGCGTCACCTGCGACGAAATCTCAACGTCAAATCTGTGACATCTGCGGGTAGTCCGTGCCGCCTAGGGTTCGCGGCGTATCCGACCCCAGGAGGACGCCTTGAAGGCGCTGAAGCATCCCGCACTGCAGATCGGCATCGGCGCGATCGCCGGACTGGTCTTCGGTCTCATCGTCGGCGAATGGTCGGCGAACCTGAAGTTCATCGGCGACATGTTCATCCGCCTCATCCAGATGTCCGTCGTGCCTTTGGTTCTCGCGTCGGTGATCGTGGCGACGGCGTCGATGTCGGGAGCCGGGACAGGCAAGATCGCGTTCCGCACGTTCAAGTGGATGATCGGGTTCTCCGTGGTGGCCGCGGTCCTCGCGTGGGGACTCAGCGTGCTGCTCGAACCGGGCAACGGAATGGTCTTCGACGGCGCCGTCGACCCCACTCTCGAGGAGGAGGCCGCCGAGACGACCGGCTGGCAGGACACACTCCTGAACTTCGTGTCCAAGAACGTCTTCGAAGCGATGTCGACGGCCACGATGGTGCCGATCATCATCTTCGCCCTGCTGTTCGGCGTCGCACTGCGGATGCAGATCAACAAGACCGGCGACGACCGGGTCCTCACCTTCATCGATCAGATCCAGCAGATCGTGCTCACCATGATCCGGCTGGTCATGTACATCGCGCCGATCGGGGTCTTCTGCCTGCTGGCCCCGCTGGCCGGCGACGTCGGGTTCTCCGTCATCACCACCGCACTGAAGTATCTGGGCACCACTGCGCTCGGTGTCGCGATCCTGTTCGTGCTGTTCGTCGTCGTGGTCACGGCGCGTACCCGCCTGAACCCGTGGAAGCTGCCCGGCAAACTCGTCGAACAGACCGCCATCGCGATCACCACCACCAGTTCCGCGGTCACCTTCCCGACCGTCCTCAAGAACACCGTCGAGAAGGTGGGCGTCAGTCAGAAGGTCGCGAACTTCACGCTGTCGATCGGCCTCACGATGGGGTCGTACGGGGCCGTCCTCAACTACATGATCGTCGTGATGTTCCTGGCCCAGGCGGGCGGAGTGGATCTCACACTCGGCGACATCGCACTCGGCATGGCCCTCGCGATCCTGCTGAACATGGGCACCATCACCGTGCCCGGAGGCTTCCCGGTGGTCGCGACCTTCCTCGCCACCTCGCTCGACCTCCCCCTCGAGGCCGTCGGCCTGCTCATCGCCGTCGACTGGTTCGCCGGCATCTTCCGCACATTCCTGAACGTCAACGGCGACACCTTCGTCGCCATGCTCGTCGCCAACGCCGACGACGACATCGACCGCGACGTCTACAACGGCACCAAGACCGTCATGTCCGAGGAGATCGACGTCTCCGCATTCGCCGGCGCCATGGCCAAGGCCGACGCCGCGGACTGATCTGTTTCCCGACGCCGCGTGGGCCCGGGAACCACCGCCCACCGCACCTAATTCCTTGGGCCTCAAGCCCTGCGGGTCCAAGGACCTCAATGATCCCGAAGTGGCTGCGGGCGTATGGTTCCCGCAGTAACGTGACACCCATGCCAGCCTATTGGGTCATGTTCGTCGTCGCGCTGATCTCGTGCATCATCATCGGGATCGGGTTCATCGTCGGTATCCCCGGCAACAAGGACTGATCTCCGGTCCCACCCACCGCGGCCGCACCGAGTGCGAGCCGCGATTCTCTACCGCGCCCCCAGCTTCCTCAGGATCGCCACCCGGGCACTCGAGCGCCACTTCCAGCCGGCGTTTGAGTACCCGAGTGGCGATTTGCGTCGTCGGAGGGGGTGTTGCGCCTCACACTCCCCTGTTACTCTCTCGATACTTCAGGTCATCTGACCTGAACATGTGGTCGATAGCCTCGCATCACCACGAGAACGGCGGATCACATGGGCACACACCTTTCACGCAGGCACTTCCTGGGCGGGACACTTGCCGCGGCGGGAGCCGCTGCAGGGGCTTCGCTCATCGGTGCAGGACGGGCGTCGGCCGCACCGTCGGGGATCGTCGATGTCGTGATCGTCGGAGGAGGACTGTCCGGGCTGGCGGCGGCGAAGGCACTCAAGGCGGCGGGCGCATCGGTGACGGTGCTCGAAGCCCGCGAGCGCGCGGGTGGCCGCGTCCACAACATCACCTCGCCCAAGCTGGGCGCGACACTCGACGCCGGAGCCGAATTCATCGGTCCCACACAGGGTCACATCGCCGGGCTCGCCCGCGAGTACGACGTACGGACGCTGCGCACCTACAACGCCGGCGACAGCATCTTCGTCGGCCGGACCGGCACCACTCGCGTACCCGCGGCCCTGCCGATACCCGCCGTCGCCGACCTCGGGCAGGCGGGTGCCGCGCTGGTACGTGCCCAAGCCGACGCCCTGGCGGGCTTCCCCGTCGGCGAGCCGTGGAAGCATCCCAACGCCGCCTACCTGGACTCGATCACGTGGGGGCAGTACACCCACCAGATCGCCGACTCCCCGACTGCGCGCGACCTCGTCCAGATAGCGATGTCGGCGCCGCTGTCCGTCCGCCCCGACGAGGTGTCCGCCCTCTACTACCTCAACTACATCGCGGCGTCGGGCGACGAACAGAACCCCGGAACCCTCATCCGCCTCCTGAGCACCGACGACGGGGCGCAGGAGCGGCTCTTCGAGGGCGGCGCCGCACTCATCCCACTCCGGATGGCGCGTGAGCTCTCCGCCGACATGGTCTACAACGCGCCCGTCCGGGCGATCTCGTACGCCGACGGCATCGCGACCGTCACCAGCGACGCCGGGACCCACCGCGCACGCCGCGTCATCGTCGCCATGTCCCCCGCCATCGCCGGCCAGATCGACTACCGGCCAGGGCTTCCCGCCGCGCGCACCGGCATCCATCGCGGCTACCGCATGGGTGCGGTCAGCAAGTTCGCAGCGCTCTACAAGCGGCCGTTCTGGCGCGACAACGGCCTGTCCGGGCAGGTGTACGGCGCCGGACGACCCATCGACGTCACCTTCGAGAGCTACGCCGAGGGCAACCACATCCTGATGGGCTTCATCTCGGCCGACGCCATGCGCCGCCTCGACCACGCCCCCGAGTCGACGCTGGTCAAGGAGTGCATCGCCAACTTCGTCGAGTACTTCGGACCCGAGGCGCGGGACTTCATCGACCACGGCGTGTTCAAGTGGGACCTCGAACCGTGGTCGCGCGGCGGTCCCGTCGCCGTCAGCAGGCCGGGAACTCTCACCAGGTACGGCACCGCCCTTCGCGAGCCCGTCGGCCCCATCCACTGGGCCGGCACGGAGACCTCGGACCACTGGACCGGCTACATGGACGGCGCGGTGCGCTCGGGGCGTCGTGCCGCGGGCGAGATCCTCGGCGATCTGAGGTGAGCGGCACGACCATGAGATCCAGGATGCCCGTCGAAGAACGTCGAGAACTGTTGTTGGAGTCCGCATTTCGGGTGATAGCCCGACACGGGGTCGACGGCGCGACCACGCGCGCGATCTGCGCGGAGGCCGGGGTGACCCTGTCGACCTTCCATTACGTGTTCGCCACCCGCGACGAACTCCTCGCCGCACTCGTCGAACGCGGAACCGAGAAGGAACTGACCGCGGTGGGAGCCGCGCTCGGCGAGGGCACCCAGAACATCTCGCACGGACGAACCGGTGTGGTGACGATCCTGCGGACCGCGCTCTCCGCCTACATCGACGGGGTCGAGGCCGACCCCGACCGCGAGCAGGCGATGATCTCGCTCAACCAATACGCAAGGCAGACAGACGGACTCAGCGACCTCGGCGCCCAGATGTACCTCCGCTACTACGCGGCGATCGCCGAAGCACTCGACGGTGTCGCCGCGGCCACCGGCACCGGCTGGAACCGACCGACCACCGAACTGGCACCGCTCGTCCTCGCGGCCACCGACGGAATCACCCTGTCGTACCTCAACATCGGGGACCGCGCCGTCTGCGACCTCATAGCCGACGCCGTGGTGACCACCCTGTCGACGCACATCGTCGACGCCGAGGACACCGATCGCCCCGAGAACACCCCAGAGAAAGTCTGAAAGGGACACACCACGTGGACGTGACACGGAGACAACTGATCGCCGGTGCGGCGGTGACCGCGGCAGGTGCCGGGCTGGCGCTCGGCACGAGCCAGGCCGGCCGGGCATCGGCCGCGCCCGGCGACTCGACGGACTACCTCGTCGGTTGCGGCATCGGTGATGTCACGGGAGCCGTTGCCGGACAGGGCATGATGGGCTACTCCAACCCCGAGCAGGTCGCGGCCGGATTGCTGCAACGATGCTGGGCGCGTGCCTACATCGTCGTCGACCGGGCGACCGGCAAGCGCGTGGTCTTCTTGACGGCCGACATCGCGTGCCTGTTCTCCTCGCACCACATGGGACTGATGGAGAAGCTGCGCAGGCGTTTCGGCTCGCTGTACACGGAGTCGAACGTCAACCTCAACGCGCAGCACTCGCACGCGTCCTGCGGCGGAACCGCCTGGGACTACGCGTATTCGCTCGCCGCGTTCGGCTTCAAGAAGAATTCCTACGACGCCGAGGTCGACGGCATGTTCGCCGCCATCGTGCGGGCGCACGAGAACCTGGCACCCGGCACGATCACCATCGGCCGCGAGGAACTGCACAACGCCAGCGCGAACCGCTCCAGGGTCGCCTTCGACGCCAACCCGTCGTCGGAGAAGAAGCTGTTCCCCAACGCGATCGATCCGCAGGTCACCGTCCTCCGCCTACGGCACGCCGGCGGCAGGGATGTCGGGGCCATCACCTGGTTCTCGACCCACGGGACGTCACTCGCCGACCACAACGTCCTGATCGCCGGCGACAACAAGGGGTACGCCAGCTATCTCTGGGAGCGCACCCAACCGGGCTTCGTCGCCGCCTTCCCGCAGACCAACGCCGGCGACATGACCCCCAACCTCTCCCTCAAGTGGTTCGAGCCGAGTGGTCCGACCACCGACAACAAGCGCAACTGTGAACTCATCGGTGAGCGTCAGTATGTCGCCGGGCGACGCGCCTTCGACGCCACCCGTCCGATGACGCGCGGTGGAGTCGACTCCGTCACGCGGTACGTGGACATGTCCGCGGTGCGGGTGGCCGGAACCTTCACGCCCGATGGGAAACCCGCGTCGACGACGCCGGCGATGATGGGTGCCGCCGCTGCGGCGACCAGCAGTGAGGACAACTACGAACAGCCGCTCCCCCTCCTCGTCGAGGGTATGAGCAACCCGCTGTTCGCCGCCCTCGGCGGCGACAAGAAGCCGCCGATCGCCCCGTGGATGCGGGACATGCAGGCGCCCAAGCTGATCCTCTTCCCGCTCGGGCTCATGCCGCCGTCCGGGTGGATTCCGTCAGTGGTCCCGCTGCAGATCATGCGGATCGGCGAGCTCGTGCTCGTCGCGGTACCGGCCGAGGTCACCGTCGTCGCGGGACTCCGACTGCGTCGGGTGGTCGCCGACGAATTGCGCGTCGACATCGACAACGTACTGGTGCAGGGCTATTCGAACAGCTACACCCAGTACGTCACCACCCCGGAGGAATACGACCTGCAGCAGTACGAGGGCGGCGAAACCCAGTACGGCCGTTACACACTGCCCGCGTACATGCAGGAATTCGCGAAGCTCGCCGGCGCGATGGCTTCCGGGCGCAGCCTGGGTCGCGGTCCGGCTCCGGTCGACAAATCCGGACTACAGCCCGATCTGCTCCCGCCGGTGCCCGCCGACCGCCCCGTCGCCGGGCACACGTACGGAGACGTCCTCCGGCAGCCGCGCGACTCCTACGGTGTCGGGCAGACCGTGAGGGTCGAGTTCGTCGGCGCACACCCCAACAACGACTTCCGCCACGGCGGAACATATCTGGAGGTCCAGCGACGCGAAGGAGGCACGTGGCGGACGGTCGCCGACGACAACGACTGGTCCACCGAGTTCCGGTGGGCGCGTCCCCCGGGCAGCCTCGACACCTCCCGCGTCACGATCAGTTGGCGTCCTGGCGCGGGGACGTCGGGAACATACCGGGTGAGGTACCTCGGGAACAGCCGCGACGGCAGCGGACGCATCCGTCCGATCAGCGGGACGTCGAGGACGTTCGAGGTGAGATGACGCCACCACTGATCCTGAGGCGCGAGCGCATCGAGCCGCCCTTCGCTCCCCGAGGTGCGAGCGCAGCGAGCCACCCTTCGCTCCCTGAGGTGCGAGCGCAGCGAGCCACCCTTCGCTCCCTGAGGTGCGAGCGCAGCGAGCCACGAAGGGCTTGGCGACCGACGGTTACGAGGCCTTCGTGGCTCGTCGCTTGCGCTCCTCGCACCTCAGGCAGCAGGGGGCAAAGCCGCCCAGCTCAACGCACCTCAGGCAGCGGGGGGGCAAAGCCGCCCAGCTCAACGCACCTCAGACAGCAGGGGGTACAGCCTCAGCGAACGCGCGCCCGCATCAGTGAGACGTTGTAGTCGGTCCAGGTCGACATGGTGAAGTACAGGTCCTCACCGCTGGACCAGGGGTGCATGAAGCCGCCGTAGAGCTGGTTGTACTTCGACGAGTGGACGAGCTCGCTGGGCTCGGACCAGAGTCCTTGAGGTTCGCGGGCCTTGCGGATCACGATCCCGCCGCGGAGGGCGTCGAGGTAGGTCAGCTGCCAGCGTTTCGACTTCTCGTCGTAGCGGGCCGACACCTCACCGACCGGGCCGGCGAAGAGCACCGACGCGACGTTGCCGTCGCGGGCCGGCACCCATCGACCGTCGCGCCAGTACTGGTAGGCGGTCTTGTTCAGCACGTGGCCGCGGTGGACGCGGGCGAGGCCCACCGATCCGATCCGGGAGTTGGGTGTGCCGAACATGTAGACGTACTCGCCGTGCGGCACCATCGACGACACCTGGAACTGGCTGACGCCGAAGATGTTGTCCCACCGGGCGTACGGGTCCTTGGTCCACGTCGACCCGCCGTCGTCGGAGTACGCGAGCCCACCGTGGTTGGTCAGCCACGCGCCGGGGATCTTGCCCCAGGTCCGCACCGACATGTACGTCATGAACTGCCGGTCCCCGATCGCGAAACCGGAGGTCGGGATGACGGTGATCTCGTAGTGGTCGACGCGGCGTGCGCTCAACAACTCCGCGGCGTGGCAACGGCTGTCCTGGATCATCGTGTCGATGCTCATGCCGTCGGACAGCTTCGCATCGCTCGAGAACCCGAGCACGTTGGAACGCCAATCCCGACCGTTGGCTCCCGGCGGGCGGAACCCCTTGCCGAAGGTGTCGCCGAAGACGACCGCGACCTTCCCGGGCGAGGACTCCCACATGATCCCGAGGTCGGTGCCGTGGATCTGCCAGCGCTTGTCGGTGCGGCTCGTCGACCCCTTGCCGGTGAGTGTGCTGACGAGGTCGACGCCCGACACCCGCGGACGCGTCGGCTTGGATGCCACCGGTCCGGCGTCGACACCCGGGGCGACGGCCGCAGGTGGCGGTGGAAGCTCCGGCGGGTTCGGGTTTGGCACCGGAACAGGGATGTTCTTGGGAGCCGGATCGAAGGTGATCTTCGGGAACTCGATGCTCAACGCGGGACCGCCGGCGTCGGGTTTCGTCTTGGGCGGGTCGGTGATGTCCGGGCACGGGTCCGAGCACGGGTCCTTCGGCGGCTTCTCCGACGGGATGCGGACCACCGGCTTCTCCGGAGCCGGTTCGGGCACCGGCAGGATCCGCGGATACGGCAGCGGGATGCTGAAGCGGTCGGGCAGCCGGGGGATCAGGTCTCGCGGGTCGACCGGACCCTTCTTCGGTTTCGGCGGCAGATCCGTCTCACACCCCGAACTCGGCAACACGACCGACGGTGCTGCGTGCACCACCGCGGCGGAGCCCCCGAGTGCGGTGCCGGCGACCACGATCGCGCAGACCGGGACGAACCAGCGCAGCCCGCCGATCCGGGACGAGTCCGTACGAGAACCAGATCTTCGACTCTCGGACGGACGGTTCATGGATCAGGAGTTGTCCGCGTTGCCCTTGCGCCACTCCGACCACGGGATGTTCCAGTCACCGAGGCCGTCGGTGCCGGAGAGCGTGCCGCCCGTGGTGTTCTTGACGACCACCGGGTCGCCTCGCAGCGTGTTATTCATGACCCAGAGCGCGTTCTCCGGGCTGAGGTTGAGGCAGCCGTGGCTGGTGTTGGTGTTGCCCTGTGCCCATACCGACCACGGCGCCGAATGGAAGAAGATACCGCTGTAAGACATCCGCGTCGCGTAATCGACAGGTGTGCGGTAACCGTTGGACGAGTTGATCGGGACGCCGTACGTCGACGAGTCCATGATGATGTGGTCATGCTTGTCGGCGATCAGGTAGATGCCGTTGTCGGTCTCGTCGCCCGGCTTGCCCATCGACGTCGGCATGGTCTTGATGACCTTGCCGTCACGCTCGAAGACCACCTGCTTGGTGTTGTCGTCGGCGGTGATCACCATCCGGCGGCCGACCGTGAAGTTGGTGCGGACATTCTCCTGGCCGAAGAGACCGTCGCCGAGGTCGATGCCGTAGGTGTTGACGGCGACCCGGACCTTGGTGCCGGGCTTCCAGTACTCCTTGGGACGCCACCGGACCTCGCTGTCGCTGATCCAGTAGAACGCGCCCTCGACCGGCGGATCGGTGACGACCCGGATGGCCTTCTGCGCGGCCCGACGGTTCGGGATCGGCTCGTCGAACTTCACCGCGATCGGCTGTCCGACGCCGACGGTCTCACCCGGGTTGGGGGTCAGGTAGGCCTGCGTCAGGTTGTTGGGGCTGCTGGTCGTGAAGGTGACCTTCTTGGTGACCGCGCCGCCGATGCCGACCGCGTCGGTCTCCAGCGTGTAGGTGCGGTTGTAGCCGAGCGCCTCGTTGCTGACCCAGACGGTGTCGTTGTCGGAGAAGGTGCCCTTGAGTGGGGTCCCGTCCGACTTGGTGATGAGGACCCGGCTCAGCGTGCCCTCGCTCGTCGTGACCTTGATGGGGGCACCCGGCTGCACGCCGACCGTGTTGTCGCTCAGCGGCTGATCGTTCAGCTCGGTGATGTCGACCGCGGGCTTGAGCAGATCGTCGAACAGACTCGAGCTCGTCACGTTGTCGGAGTACGACGGCGCCTGCGAGCACGACGTCACGAGCGCGATGATCGCGAGCAACACACCACTGATGATCAGTGACATCCGTCGTGAAGAACGACCGATCCCCATCTCTCTCCCACCTGTCCCGACCGACTCTGATGACTGGTCGGCCGAATGCCTCCCCGAATCTCGCACCAGTGTACGAGAACTCGGTCTGTGAGTTCCGCTGTGTGTCGTCCGTTCGGCGGCGTGTCCGCTGCACCGCCCGCACACCGGCCTGAATGCCTCTTCGTCACAAACCCTGATATGCCACAAGACGCCTCGCTTTTTGCGAGACGTCTTGTGAGCTGTTGTGCGCCATCAGGGACTCGAACCCCGAACCCGCTGATTAAGAGTCAGCTGCTCTGCCAATTGAGCTAATGGCGCTTGCCTTTGTCGCCTCCGGAGTACCTCCCGGCGGCGAGAAGGAACATTACCCGACACCATCGCCAGTTGTGAAATCGCCTGGTCGGAGCGGGTTTGCGCGGGTTTGTGAGCCGTTGCGTCCCGCCGGTGCCGGCAGCGGCGTGGGTCAGCTGGTGATCTTGCGAACCACGAGGACCAGCACGAGTGCCCCCACGCCGGCGATGGAGTACATGACCGGAGGTTTCTGCAGCGTCGCCAGTGCCTTGGACTTCGCGTCGTCGGCGAGGCGCTGCGGGTTGGCACGTTCGGCGAGCGCGTCGAGCGTGCTGGCAAGGTCCTCACGGGCCTTGGCGATCTCCTGCTCGATACGTTCGGTGTCTCCGGCCACGTTGCATCCTTCCGGCGCTTCTCGCTCTGGTTACGCGTCGTCACTGCTCACGCGTAGTCATCGACTGTCAGATCACCGCCAGACGGCGGCGGTTCGATGCTACGACATCCTCGCCTCGCGGCAGGTGACCATGCACTAGCCTTGCTCTCATGGCAGAGGTCACTCCCTCGGTGGAGGCACAGCGTTTGTCCGTCGGTGATCGCGCACCAGCGTTCACCCTGCCCGACGCGAACGAGAATCCGGTGTCATTGTCCGACTACGCCGGCCAGAAGGTCATCGTCTACTTCTACCCGGCGGCGTCGACGCCCGGCTGCACCAAGCAGGCGTGTGATTTTCGCGACAATCTCGCCGAGCTGAACGACGCCGGCCTGACGGTGCTGGGCATCTCACCCGACAAGCCGGCCAAACTGGCCAAGTTCGTCGAGAAGGAAGGGCTCACCTTCCCGCTGCTGAGCGACCCCGAGAAGAAGGTGCTCACCGAGTGGGGCGCCTTCGGCGAGAAGAAGATGTACGGCAAGACCGTCACCGGCGTCATCCGCTCCACGTTCCTCGTCGACACCGACGGGACCATCGCGCTCGCGCAGTACAACGTCCGCGCCACCGGTCACGTGGCCAAGCTGCGCCGCGACCTGTCCGTCTGAGATCTCCCGCCGATGGCCGAGTCCGCCGAACCGCTGATGCCGCGCAAGCGGCCCACGCAGGAACGAAGCAAGCGCAAGTTCCAGGCGATGCTCGAGGCGGCCCGCGAGCTGTTGATCGACGTCGGTTTCGAATCGCTGACGTGTGAGGAGATCGCGGCGCGCGCCGAGGTCCCGATCGGGACGCTGTACCAGTACTTCGCGAACAAGTACGTCATCGTCTGCGAACTCGACCGCCAGGACACCGTCGACGTCCGCGAGGAGCTGACCGCGTTCGCCACCGAGGTGCCGTCCCTCGAATGGCCCAGCCTGCTCGAGAAGTTCCTCGACCATCTCGCGGCTCTGTGGCGCACCGATCCGTCACGTCGTGCGGTGTGGCTGGCGGTGCAGTCGACGCCCGCCACGCGTGCGACGGCGTCGGAGAACGAACGTGTCCTCGCCGAACAGGTCGCACGGATTCTCGCGCCACTCACGCCTTCTCAACGTGAACGGCGCGAGATGATGTCGCAGGTGCTGGTGCACACCGCGTACTCGTTGCTCAGTTTCTCGGTGCAGGACGGCCACGACCACGACGAGACCGTCGCCGAACTCAAGCGGATGCTCGCGGGCTATCTGCTGCTCGAGGAGTCGACGACGGTCTGAGAGTCGTGGCGATTCAAGGGCCCTGAGGGGTTATCGGCCCTCGAGGATCGCGACTGCCGCCGCGGTGTCCCCATCGTGCGTCAGGGACACGTGGACGACGGTGTCGCGCAGGTGGTCACCGATCTCACCGGACAACCGGATCGCCGGCCTGCCCCAGCTGTCGGTGACGACCTCGATGTCGCTGTGCCGGATCAGCGGCAGCAGCGGGGAACGCGAGAACCGGCTCACCGACCACGCTTTCACGACGGCTTCTTTCGCCGCCCAGCGCGCAGCGAGATGCCGTGCGTCGTCGCCGGTTCCGGCAGCCGAGTCCCGCCGTTCGCCGACCGTGAACCGGTCGGCGAACGTCGTACCCGGCTGCCGGAGCTGCTCGGCGAACTCCGGGATCGACACGATGTCGATGCCCACTCCGAGAACGCTCATCTCTTCCGGTTTCGCCTCACCGCTCGAATCCGCTGCCGTCACCGGGTTCCCGGAACCGGCGCGGAGCCGTACACGTCCGCTTCGTCGAGGCGCACCGACGGATCGAGGAGCATGCCCGCCTCGGCGTCGTGCTCGTCGACCGACTCGTCGAAGCGACGGTTCGGCGGACGCTGGTAGGCCGGTTCGCCACCGCAGATCGACTGCAGGAAGCGCTGGCTGCCCAGACGCGCACGCTCGTCGGCACGCTTGCGGTAGGTCGCTCGCTCCTCGGGCGCCAGGGAGGCGATGAAGGCCTCCGGGTGGACGACCGCGATGAGACCGGAGACGTGACCGAAGCCGAGGCTGGTCAGCAGGCCGGCCTTGAGCGGGAACCGCTCCCCCAGCTGCAGCGTCTCGCGCGGCCACACCAGGTGCGGGTACTCCTTCATCTTTTCGTCGACGCAGTCGAGGCTGCGGTTCGGCGGGATGACGCCGTCGCGGAGCATCTGGCACAGGCCGATCAGCTGGAAGGCCGCGGCACCACCCTTGGCGTGACCGGTGAGCGACTTCTGCGACACCACGAACAGCGGGGCGCCCGTGTTGCGTCCGATCGCCTCCGCGAGGCGCTCGTGCAGCTCGGACTCGTTGGGGTCGTTGGCCTTCGTCGACGTGTCGTGCTTGGACACCAGCGCGACGTCGTCGGCGGTGACACCGAGCGAGTTCAGAGCGTTGGCCAGCGGCGAGTACAGCGCACCGCGGGCTGCGCCCAGGGCGCCGAGACCCGGAGCCGGGATCGAGGTGTGCACGCCGTCGCCGAAGCTCTGCGCCCACGCCACCACACCGAGGACCGGCAGACCCATCTCCGCCGCGACGTCGCCGCGGGCGAGGAGGATCGTGCCACCGCCGGCCGACTCGACGAACCCGCCGCGTCGACGGTCGTTGGCCCGCGAGAACCGGCGGTCGTCGATGCCGCGTGCGGTCATCTTCGCCGAGTCCGCGGTCGCCGACATCGCGCCGAAGCCGACGATGCCCTCGATGCCGAGGTCGTCGAAGCCGCCGGCCACCGCGAAGAGCGCCTTGCCGAGACGGATCTTGTCGACGCCCTCCTCGACCGACACCGCTGCCGTGGCGCAGGCCGCGACCGGGTGGATCATCGCACCGTAGGAGCCCACGTACGACTGGACGACGTGTGCGGCAACGATGTTCGGCAGGGCCTCCTGCAGGATGTCGTTGGCGTTGGCCTCACCGAGCAGGGTGTTGATGTACAGGTCTCGCATCGAGGCCATGCCACCCATACCGGTGCCCTGGGTGTTGGCGACGAGGCCCGGATGCACCCAACGCATCAGTTCGCTCGGCGTGAAGCCGGACGACAGGAACGCGTCGACGGTCGCGACCAGGTTCCACAGTGCGACCCGGTCGATCGCCTCGACCATGTCGGGGCTGACACCCCAGCGGGTCGGGTCGAAGCCGGTCGGGATCTGGCCGCCGACGGTGCGGGTCAGCGAGAGCTTGCGCGGCACACGGATCTCCGTGCCGGCCAGGCGCGTGACCTGCCAGTCGCCGTCGGGGTTCTGCGTCACCCGCGTCTTCTCGGGGTTGGCACTTGCGAAGGCACGGGCCTCGGCCTCGGAGTTGACCGTGAAGGTCAGGTCCTCGTCGAGGAACACCGAGGTGAGCAGCGGCGAGGTGTTGTCGACCATCGCGCCGTCGTCGGCGTAGCGACGGATGCCGCACCGCGACACGACCTCGTCGTGGTAGCGCTCGGCGATCTCGCTCTCCGGCACCGGATCACCGGACTCGGTGTCGTACCAGCCCGGCTTCGGGGCCGAATCCCAATGGATCAGACCGGTGTTCCAGGCCAGCTCGAGAACGCCTGCCGCCGAGAGCTTCTCGTCGACCTCCATCTCGAAGCGGGTACGCGCCGAACCGTAGGGGCCGAGCTCGCCGGCACCCACGATGACCACCAGGTCCTCGGGACGCGCGTCGATCGACGGCCATTCCGGACGCATGCTGCGCGGTGCGCGGGCGGGCGCCGGGAGTGCGGCCACGGTGGTCGTCTCCGATGCCTCGTCGGCCTCCTCGGCGGCCTCGGCAGCCGCTGCGGCGGTGGCCGCGAGCGCCTTGAGGTCGGTCGAGGCGTCGAGCCCGCCGGTGAAGTCGGCCAGGACCGGAGCGGTCGCCGCGGACACACGCTGCTCGGGGGTACAGAGCGTCAGCAGGTTGGCGGCCATCTCCTCGGTGCTCCAGGTGCGGACACCCGCGGCCTCGACCGCATCGACCATGCCGTCGTTGTGGCCCATCAGTCCGGTGCCGCGCACCCAGCCGATGAGGGCGTGGGCCAGCGTGGTCTTCGAACCCCACGACTCCTCGGCCGACCAGCGGGTCACGAGCGCGTCGAGGGCGGCCTTGCTCTCGCCGTAGGCGCCGTCGCCACCGAACATGCCGCGGTTGGGGGAACCCGGCAGGACGACGTGCAGGCGGGCCGCGATGTCGTGGTCGGAGTGGACCTCCGCCAGACCGGCGATCAGTCTCTCGACCGACCAGAGCAGGACCTTCATCTCCAGCTCGGCGCGAGCGCCGGCGTCGGTGAGGTCACCGGCCACCCGCGGCGCGGCGAACGGGAACAGCATCGTCGGTTTCATGGCCGGCTTCACCACCGCCGTTGTGCCGCCGAGGTTCTCGGTCTGCTCCGTGGCCACCCACTCGACCAGGTCGTCGACGTCGGTGTACGACGCCATGTTCGCCGGGGCGATCCACAGCGCGGCGCCGGCGCGGGCGTTCTCGCGGTAGAGCTTCTTGTAGAACGCGAGGCGCTCGGAGTTCAGGCGCGAGGTGGTCGCGATGACGGTCGCCCCGCCGGCGAGGAGTCCGGCCACCACACCTGCGGCGATCGAGCCCTTGGAAGCGCCGGTGACGACGGCGATCTCACGGCTGTAGATCCCCTTCTCGGGGTTCTCGGCGGCGTGCGCGATCGCACCGAACACGCGGCCGTGCACGGCGTTCCCGTTCGCGAGGGCCTTGCCCTGCCACCAGGTGGCGTGCTCGGCGACGGTGTCCCCTGCGCCGGCGAACCCGCCGACGAGCTTCTCGAAGCCGGCGTCGAGCTCGTCCTCGTCGGTCAGCCAGAGACGGACGAGATCCTCACGGGCGGTTGCCCACCGGTCGTCGATGAGGACGACCTTGGCGTCGTCGAACGCCGGTGCGACGGTGCGCGCCCAGTCCGATCCGAGTTCGGCGCTGACCAGTTCGGCCAGCTCGGCGTTGGGGTCGGCCGCGGCCTCGGCGAGGTCGGCGACCTCGCTGAGTCCCAGCTTCTCCAGCACGGTGTACGCCGCCGAGGCGAGCGCACCCGACCGGCCGGTGATCTGTTCGGTGAACTCACCGAGGGCAGCCGCGTCGACCGTTGCGCCACCGCCGGATTCGGCGGCGGGCTTGCCGACCGCGATGCCCTTCTCGGCACCCACGGCGGTGACCGCCTTGTCGATCAGCGCGTCGAGCGCGTCGGCGTTGGCGACCGGGCCGTCGAGCAGGTTGCCCAATGCCTCACCGCGGACCGAGGCACCGTCCCGGGTACCCAGGGCGAGCGCGACGGTCGTGTGAAGTCCCCAGCCGGGGCCGAGCTGCCAGACGGAGCTGACGCGGTCGGTGATGTAGTTCTGGCGCTTGCCCAGCGGGCCGAGGACCTTGCGGACCTGGTCGCTGACCGCGTCGGTGAGCACCGCACCCAGCGGACGGTAGCCGCGGGCGAGGGTCTCGACCGTCGACGACAGCGCGACCATGTCGGCCTCCGCCGCACCGTCGATGGCGCCGAGTCCGAGCTCGCCGCCGATGTCGAGCAGCAGCTGGTTCCGGCGTGAGGACACACCGTCACACAGCGCCTCGATGGTGTCGGCCGCGCCGATCTGGTCGACGCGCATCTTGGTCCACAGAGCGATAACGGACTTCACCGCATCCGACGGGGTGAACGCGATGTCGTCGGGACGCGGGCCGCCCGCGGGAGCCGCCGGAGCGGCAGCCGGAGCCGGCGCCGCCGCGGGAGCAGCCTCCGCCGGGGCGGCGGCCGACTCTGCGGGAGCGGGGATCTCGTCCTCTTCCGGCTCGTGGCCGGCGTCCTTGGCCAGAATCACGTCGGAATCGCGTTCGACGTTCACCACCTCGGTGGTGGCCGAGGCGTAGTCGTCGAGCTTGAGGGTGTTGTTGGCCAGACCGGTCAGGGTCGGGGCACCCTTCAGACCGATCTCGACGAAGCGCTGCACGGCGAGGCCGCCGCGCTCCGGGCCGCCGAACAGCAGGTCCTGGGTCTCGATCCAGCGCACCGGGCTCGCGAATTGCCAGGCGAGGAGCTCGATCAGGAGCACGCGGGCCAGCTCGGTCGGCTTGGCGGTCCAGGTGTCCCAGTCGGCGAGAACCTCGTTGAGCGGATCGGACGGCACGAGCGCCGCGATCTCCTCGACGAAGTCACGTCCGAGGTTGAACAGGCGCGGCACCAGGTTCGGGATGTACCGCCCGATCAGGATGTCGATGTCGATGTCGGCGGGCAGCAGCTCCTCGAGCTTGCCGCGGAACTCCGGCACACCGGCGCGCAGGACGCTGGAGTGGAACGGGACGTCGATGCCCGGGATGAGGATGAACGCCCGCTTGCCCCCGAACTCGGCACGGCGGCGGTCGATCTCGGCCTCGAGGTGCTCCAGGCCGCGGACCGTGCCGGCGATCGCGTACTGCGAGCCGAGCAGGTTGAGGTTGACGACCTCGAGGAACTCGCCGATCTCCGCACCGAGGTCGGCGACGAACCCGGTGACGTCGGCGTCGGCGAGACCGAACTGGCTCGGCCGGATCGCTGCCATGCGGTAGTCGCTGCGGCCCAGCTCATCTCGCGGGACCAGGTGGTGCATGGCCTCGCCGCGCTGGAACACGACCTCGAGGACGGCCTCGAGCGGCAGGACACCGGCGCAGGCGGCGAGGGCGTTGTACTCACCGACCGAGTGGCCACAGGTGATGGCGCCCTCGACGAAACCGCCGGCCTCCTTGAGTTCGGCGATCTGCGCGACCCCGAGGGTCGCCATGGCGACCTGGGTGAACTGCGTCAGGTACAGCACGCCGTCGGGATGGTTGTAGGTGGTGCCGTTGGCGACGAGGGTCGTCGGGTTGTCCCGCACGACGGCCAGGATCGAGAAGCCGAGCGCCTTGCGGGTGTGCTTGTCGGCGCGGTCCCAGATCTTGCGGGCGGCCTTGGAGCGTGACCGTGCGTCGAGCCCCATGCCCTTGGACTGGATGCCCTGGCCCGGGAACGCGTAGACGGTGCGCGGCACGGCCAGGAGGCCGGTGGCGCTCATGACGAGGTTGTCGCCGACCTTGGCGCTCACCTCGACGACCTCGCGGCCGTTGTCGAGGCCGACGCGGTCGACGCGCACGGTGATGGTGTCGCCGAGGCGGACCATGCCCAGATAGCGTGCGGTCCAGCCGATCAGCGGTCGCGGCGACGGGGTCGGGTTCTTCGAGTCGGTCGCGGTGACGACCTGCTGCGCGGCGGCCGACAGCCACATGCCGTGCACGATCGGATCACCGAGACCGGCGAGCTTGGCCGCCGAGGCGTCGGTGTGGATCGGGTTGCGGTCGCCGGAGACGACGGCGAAGCCGTGCATCCGGTTCGGCGCGGTGATGGTGGCCGAACGGAGCAGCTTGCGGGTGGCCGCCTGCTCGTCCTTCGGGGCACCGCCCGCACGGAGCGGGTCGGTGAGCTCGGCGGCACCGAGGCGTCCGCGGATCGCGAAGCGTTCCTCGAGGGTGGCGATCGGTCCGGCGGGTCCGGCGATCTCGACCGAGACCTCGACGACACGGCCGACGTCGGAGTCGCGCACCGCACCGGTACGGGCGGTCACCGTCAGTTCGGCGGTCTCCGTGGGGATCTCACCGGTGAGGGCGATCGCGTGGTCGAGGTGGACCAGGTCGAGCAGACCCTCGACGACCGGCGCACCGGTCTCGGTACGGGCGGCACCGATGACACTGAACACGCTGGGCCAGCAGGCGCCGACCAGGGTGTCGGGGACGGCGAAGCCGAAAGGCTCGGTCGGGGTGGTCGGACGCAGGTGCGCGGGCAGGGAGAAGCCGGTCACCGACGCGTGGTCGGCCACCGAGTCGGGCTGCCAGGTGATGGTGGTGGTCGCGGTGCCGTCGGTCACCTCGGCGAGCGCGCCGCCCGCGGCGACCGTGAGGATCTCGGTCATCGCCCCGGCGGCCTCGTCGAGTCCGACGACCGGCGACCCACCGTCGCGCACACCGAGACCGGCGAGGAGCGGGATACGCACGGCCGCACCGGAGATCGGGACGACGAGATCGAAACGGGCCACGCCGTTCTCGCTGCCGACCTGCTCGATGACGGCGCCGGTGGGCTTGTGCTCGGCACGCTCGGGTGCGACGACCGACCAGGCGGCGCGGTCGCCGAGGAGGGCGACCGGGCTCGGGACGATGCGTCCCGCCCAGCTCACGTCGTCGGATTCCAGGACGGCGGACAGGACGCCGGCGTCCTCGACGAGTCCGGCACGATGGCGCGAGGCGACCTCGACCGAGCGCACACCGGCGGTGAGCAGGTCGGTGACGACCTGCGCCTCGAAGCGGTCCAGCAGCTCGCCGACCGGCTCGTCGACGCGGGTGATGCCGGCCACGGCGACCGGGCCGGGGATGACGCAGACGGCGTCGGCGCCGTAGCGCGCGTCATGGGCCTGCCACAGGGAGTCACTGCGCCACCAGCGGCGCACGTCCTTGTCGATGACCGGCACGAAGTTGACCGGCTTGCCCGGGGTGCGGCACAGCTCGAGGAAGAACGCGACGTCCGCGGGATGCAGGATGTCGGTGTCGATCTCGCGGTAGACGCTGCCCAGCGCGTCGATCGCGGCGTGCGGGTCGTCGGTGGCCGACAGCTCGGCGAACATCGTCGGGATGGGGCCCGAGTCCTGCGGGTGCATGCGGGCCTCGGTGCGCTGCAGCATCTCCACGAAACGCTGCTGCCAGGTGATGTCGGCCCACGGGTGCTGATCGCCGTTGGCGTCGCCGACGGCGAGGGTCGCGTAACGGTCGAGCCATTCGCGGTAGGTCATCTCGGCGACGTCGCCGAAGTACGGCTTGGCGGTGTTCGCCATCGCCGCGATGATCTCGTCGCGACGTGCGGCGACGGCCTCGGCGTCACCGGCGACCTCGTCGAGCAGACGGCCGCAGCGGGACGCGGTGTTGTCGACCTCGTGGATGTCGGCGCCGAGCTGCGAACGGCCCGAAGCCATTCCGGCGGTCGCGTGACCCGCACCGATCCACTCGTCGATACCGGCGGTGTCGACGAGGAGCTGCTTGACCTCGGGGGTGGTGGTGGCCTCCTTGGTGGCCATCGCCGCGGTGCCGATGAGGATGCCGTCGAGCGGCATCATCGGGTAGCCGTAGCCGGTCGACCAGACGCCGGTCAGGTACTCGCTGGCACGCTCCGGGGTGCCGACACCGCCGCCGACGCAGATGACCACGTTGGGTCGGGCGCGGAGTTCGCCGTAGGTGGCGAGCAGCAGGTCGTCGAGGTCCTCCCACGAGTGGTGGCCACCGGCGCGGCCGCCCTCGATCTGGACGATGATCGGATGCTGCGGGACCTCGTTGGCGATCCGTACGACCGAGCGGATCTGCTCGACGGTGCCCGGCTTGAAGGCGACGAAGCGGAGCCCGGCCTCGACGAACTCGTCGACCAGTGCGACCGCGTCCTCGAGTTCGGGGATTCCGGCCGAGACGATCACGCCGTCGAGCGGCGCACCCTGGGCGCGGGCCTTCTGCACGAGGCGCTTGCCGCCGAGCTGCAGCTTCCACAGGTAGGGGTCGAGGAACAGCGCGTTGAACTGCGCCTCGCGACCCGGCTCGAGCAGGTCGGTGAGGGTGGCGATGTTACGGGCGAAGATGTCCTCGGTGACCTGGCCACCGCCGGCGAGCTCGGCCCAGTGGCCTGCGTTGGCCGCGGCGGCGACGATCGCCGGGTCGACGGTGGTCGGGGTCATGCCCGCGAGCAGCATCGGCGAACGTCCGGTGAGACGTGTGAACGCGGTCTCGACAACGGTCCGGCCGTCGGGCAACTCGACGAGGGTCGGGGCGAACTGGGACCACGGGGTGCCGACCTCCGGCACGCCGCCCGGGCTGAAGAGGTTGCGCTGACCGACGCGCAGTGCGGCGGGGACGAGGCCCACCCCCTGGCCGCGGACGAGCGATGCGGAGAGACGGGTGGCGATGTCGCCGGGACCGAAGTCGAGGATCCACCTGGCGCCACCGGCGACGACCTCGTCGACCGAGGAGACCCAGTCTCTTTATACACATCTGACGCTGCCGACGAACTC
>NZ_JAJQJP010000039.1:0-77901 GCF_021245825.1 Gordonia metallireducens
CCTGAGCCTGAGCAGTCCCACCCGGCGCGACCCGAGCTCGGATGAAGGCTGTTGGGTACCAACCCGTTTGACCGCTAGGTAGAGCCCGCGCCAGGCACGACCCCGGCCGACCAACCACCACCAGCACCCGCACCCGGACCGCCCAACCAGGCCGCCCGGCAACACCCACACGCCCACACCCCACCACAGGACCCATTGACACAAACCCTCATAGGCTGCTCAGGCAGCGAAGGTTGCGTCGCGTTCGTTCGGATCGGGCAGCGAATGGGACTAGAGCCGGACCGGGTACGTGTGGTCGACGATGTCCGGCACGATCGTGCCCTCGACGAAGATGCCGTGCCAGATCATGAAGATCAGGACCGTCCACAGGCGACGGCTGTTGTCCACCACGCCTTCCCGATGCTCGTTGAGCATCGCGATGACCGCGTTCTTGTCGAAGATGTGGTCGGTCTGGCTCTTGGTGATCGTGTCGTGGGCCCAGTCGTACATCTCGGTGCCGGCCAGCCAGTGGCGGATCGGGACCGGGAAGCCGAGCTTCTTACGGTGCAGGACGTGCGCCGGGACGATCTGCTCGAGCGCCTTGCGCAGGGCGTACTTGGTGGTGCCGTGCGAGATCTTCTCGTCGTGGGGCAGGCGCTCGGCGACCGCGAAGACCTCGGGGTCGAGGAACGGCACGCGCAACTCGAGGGAATTGGCCATCGTGATCTTGTCGGCCTTGACCAGGATGTCGCCGCGCAGCCACGTGAAGAGATCGAGGTGTTGCATGCGGGCAACCGGGTCCCAGCCCTCGCTCATCGCGTAGATGGGCGCGGTGACGTCGGTGTGGGTCCACTCGGGGCGGTAATCACGCAGCACCGCGCGGAGTCGCGCGTCGTCGAAGCTGCGGGCGTTGCCGTAGTAGCGCTCCTCGAGCGTGAGCGAGCCGCGGTGGAGCAGGCTCTTGCCGCGGGTGCCCTCGGGGATGCGGTCGGAGATCTTGCCGGCCGCCCGCCGCAGCGGGCGGGGGAGACGGTCGAAGGCCGCGAGCGACAGCGGCTCCTTGTAGATGGTGTAGCCGCCGAACAGCTCGTCGGCGCCCTCACCAGACAGCACGACCTTGACGTGCTTGCGTGCCTCCGCGGCGACGAAGTAGAGCGGGACCAGGGCGGGATCGGCGACCGGGTCGTCGAGGTACCAGACGATCGACGGCAGCGCCTCGATGAACTCCGACGGTCCGACGACCTTGACGACGTGCTTCGCGCCGATCGCCTCGGCCGATTCGGCGGCGACGTCGACCTCGGAGTAGCCGTCGCGCTCGAAGCCGGTGGTGAAGGTGATCAGGTCGGGGTTGTGGCGGATCGCCAGCGCGGCGATGGCCGTCGAGTCGATGCCGCCGGACAGGAACGAGCCGACGGTCACGTCGGCGCGCATGTGCTTGGCGACCGAGTCCGCGAGGACGTCGGCGATCTCGTCATAACGCTTCTGGCGCGTGGCGTCGGTGACCGGCTTCACGCCGAACTGCGGCGTGAAGTAGCGGCGGATCGACAGCGGGCTGCCGGGGGAGGCGGTCGCGTGGCATCCCGACTCGAGTCGACGGATCGACGCGTGGATGGTCTCGGGTTCGGGGACGTACTGCAGCACGGTGTAGTGCTCGACGGCCCGTGGGTCCAGGTCCTTGGACAGTCCCACACGTTCGATGAGCTCCAGCAGCGACTTCTTCTCGCTGCCGAAGAGCAGTCCGCCCGGCCCCGATGCGACGAACAGCGGCTTGATGCCGAACGGGTCGCGCGCGAGGAACAGCGACCGGTTCTCGGTGTCCCAGATGGCGAAGGCGAACATGCCGCGGAGACGGCGAACGGCGTCGGGACCCCAGTGGTGGAAAGCCGCGACGATCGCCTCGCTGTCACCCTCGGTGCGGAAGACCGCGCCCTCGTTCTCGGCGAGCTCGGCGCGGATCTCCAGGTAGTTGTAGATCTCGCCGTTGAAGACCAGGGCGTAGCGGTCCGGGTTCTCCGGCGGACCCCAGCGCAGCGGCTGGTGGGAGTGCTCGATGTCGATGATCGAGAGCCGGTTGAAACCGAAGACGATGTTCTCGTCGTGCCAGGTGCCCGGCTCGTCGGGCCCGCGATGCCGCATGCAGTGCGAGGCCACCGCCACCGCGTCGACGACCTCGGCGGCCGTCCGGTCGGATGTCAGAAGGCCGAGCAGACCACACACGTTGGCTTCTCCCCAATCTCGTCGCGAGCACAGGTCCCGACGGGCGTCGGGTCGCGTCCGAGTATGCCTGAGCCACCAGCGGGATTCCGACCTGGAGGGCTCGGACACGACCGGATCAAACCCCAATCACGAAAGCTTCTCCCGGTTGGTCTACGCTGCGTAGTACTAGGTGCGAGACTCTCGTCGTGTGTCCACGGCGGGTACTCGCCCTTGCAGGTCATGTGGCATGCACTCACTGCGGCGCGAGGGCGCCGGTGAGCGAGCAGGAAGGCGTGAAATTGGCACACGGTGGACGGCCCCGAGCGCGGCGTGTCTCATCCGCGTCGCAGACGATGAAGCGACTGGGAATCGTCGTCGCTCTCGGACTCGGCGCACTGCTGATGTCGGGATGTGACGCCAATGAGGCGATGCGTTTCGGTTGGCCCGAGGGCATCACGCCCCAGGGTAAGAAGATGGTCGATCTCTGGACCTGGTCCGTCATCGCCGCACTCGTCATGGGCATTCTGGTCTGGGCCCTGATCTTCTGGACGATCACGTTCCATCGTGCGAACGACGCCAAGAAGGGCGTCTTCCCGCGTCAGACGGCGTACAACGTCCCGTTGGAGCTCACCTACACGGCGATCCCGTTCGTCATCATCGCGGTGCTGTTCTACTTCACCGTGATCGTGCAGAACGACGTCGAGGGCAAGAACGACGACTCCAAGGTCGTGGTCGATGTGACCGCGTTCCAGTGGAACTGGAAGTTCGGCTACAACAAGGTCATCTTCAGCGACGGGTCGACCTACGACGGCTTCGAGGCCGCGGGTAACCCGTTCCAGGTCCAGCAGCAGGCCGGCAAGGCCGTCGTCGAGCCCGAGGTCGAGGGTGAGCACGGTGGCGAGCTGCCCGGCCCCGCCGGCGGTCGTGACGACGACATCCGCGACTACCTGAAGTTCGACAAGATCGAGACCGTCGGCTCGTCGACGGAGATCCCCGTCCTCGTGCTCCCGACCGGCAAGCGCATCGAGTTCAACATCGCCTCGGCCGACGTCATCCACTCGTTCTGGGTACCGGAGTTCCTGTACAAGCGCGACGTCATGCCGTTCCCGAAGGAGAACTCGACCGACCCGATCTTCCAGATCGGCTCGATTGACCGGACCGGAGCATTCGTCGGCCGTTGCGCCGAGATGTGCGGTACCTACCACTCGATGATGAACTTCGAGGTCCGCGCGGTCTCGCCGGAGGACTTCGACAGCTACATCAAGTTCCGTCAGTCGAACCCCGAGGCCACCAACGCCGAGGCGCTCGCGTCGATCTGCCAGGCCCCGGAAGCCGTCACCACGGTTCCGTTCGACAGCCGACGCAAGTCCGACGGCTCGGTGACCGCATCCGGCAACCCGGATGACCCGACCCTCGCCAACTGCACCAAGAAGGAGAGCTGACGATGAAGATCGAAGCCCGTCTCTTCGAGATGTTGACAGCCTTCTTCGCGCTGACCGGTGTCGCGTACACCCTGTTCACCGCGTTCACCAGCAAGGGTATCGAGTGGGTCGGCGTCGTCGGCCTGTTCTTCGCCGCGGGCCTGACGCTCATCGCCGGCACGTTCTTCCGGTTCGTGTCGCGTCGCGTCGAGATCCGCCCCGAGGACTACGAGGATGCCGAGATCGAGGACGGCGCCGGCGAGCTGGGCTTCTTCAGCCCGCACTCCTGGTGGCCGATCCTGATCGCCCTGGGCGCCTCCACTTTCGCGGTCGGCTTCGCCACCGGGAACTGGTGGCTCGCGATCTTCGCGGCCGTGGCGATCATGGGCGCCGCCGCCGGACTCGTCTTCGAGTACCACGTCGGACCCGAGAAGCATTGATCGCTCGGTAGAACCAACACAGACGACGCCCCACCTCCACGGTGGGGCGTCGTCTTTTTGTCTGTGTCAGCGGCTGTCCGGGCCTCGGCGTCTCATCGCCGCACGGGGCCGTACACCTTGAGCCTGCGGTAGTCGACGCGGAAATGGGCGTCGGTGAAGCTGTCCTCGACCTCGCCGTCATGGGACACCGCCACGGGGCCGTCGACGGCGGTGAACCGGAACTCGGGGACCTGCATCTCGTGGTAGAGGCGCGAGCGCTCCAACCGGCCGGCGGCCAGCGCGCCCAGCAGGCGGAGGGTGGCCCAGCGGTGTCCGGTCTCCAGGATGCGCACGTCGAGCAGCCCGTCGTCGAGCCGTAGGCGGCGCGTGGGCAGAAAACCCGTGGGTTGGTAGATCGAGTTGCCGATCAGGAACAGGGATACGTCGAGGACCCGTCCGTCGACTTCGATACAGACGTGGGCGTCCTTGCGGATCACCCGGAAGATGGCGGTGGCCGTGGCGAGCGGACGGCTGATGCGATGCCGGAGTCGCTCCCGGATGCGCACGAAATGCGGGTACGCACCGATGCTCGCGGTGTTGAGGATCAGCCGGGAGTCGTTGAGCCACACCGCGTCGACGCGGGACACCGAACCCCTCGCGATGGCGGTGACGGTGTCTTCGACCGTGCTGCAACCGATGTCGCGTGCGAAGTGGTTGAAGGTGCCGGCGGGGAACACGGCGAGCGGCAGGTTCGCGTCGATGGCCACGCGCGCGGCGCCGGCGACTGTGCCGTCTCCGCCGGCGACCCCGACGATCGAAGCGCGAGTCGCGACATCAGCGAATACCGTGGCGACGTCGTCATCTTCGCCGAGCTCGACGATCTCGGCTCCGGGGAGTGACTCCCGGATGTCGTCGAGAACACGACGACCACGCCCGTCCGAGGAGGCCGGGTTCACCACCACGACGAGACCGGTGCCGTCGGGGCGGGGCTCGGCGTCGACGACCGTCGGGTCGGCGAGTGAGATGGACGGCCGGGTGATCGGCGGTACGACGCGAGTCCCCAATGTGGCGACCGTGGCACCGATCCCGAGCCCGACGAGGACATCCCCAGGGTAGTGGGCACCGGTCGCGACGCGGGAGAGTCCGACGAGGCCGGCCAGCGCCGACAGGAGAAGGCCTGCGGGCGGACTGTCAACGGCCACCCCCACCGCGAATGCTGCTGCGCTGGCGGAGTGTCCGGAGGGAAACGAGCTCGACGTCGGTTGCCGGCGTCCGCGGCGGGGGATCGGAATGAGGCCCGTAGACGGACGTGCACGGCGTCGAATCCGTTTGGCGCCCTGGTTGGTCACGAGACTGGTGACGGCCAGGGAGGCCACTCCTCGGGCGGCTCCCCGCTGCAGTGAGGGTCGGCCGGACACGGCCAGTCCGGCAGCGATCGCCATCCAGAGCTTCGAGTGATCGGCGGCATGAGTCAGCACCGGCATCGTCTTGTCCAGTAGCGGGCTCGGCGACCGGGCGATCGTGTCATAGATCTCGGAGTCGAGAGTGCCCATCCCGCGGGTGATCTGGGACAGGCCGGAACCACGATGACGTAACCGGCGCATGGTGTCCACCGTGCCACATCCGGTGGGGTAGGGGAGTGGTGGTGAACGGTGAGCGCACAAAGAAGCGGGCCGTCGTGCACCGGTTGGTGCGCGACGGCCCGCTTCTGTTGTGTGGAACTACTCGCCGAGGGGGTTGCCACCCTTGGCCTGGAGCTCGCGGAGAGCCTTGCGCTCTGCGGCTTCGAGCTCGTGCTCGGCCTCGACGTGACGCAGCTGCTCCTCCGGCGGGTCGGCGGTCAGGATCGAACCCGTACCCGGGGCACCTGCGGAGCCGAGCTTGTTCATTCGCTTCGGCAGTGCGACACCCTCGTAGGGGAGCGGGATCGGGTGACCGTGGCTGTCGACCGGGCCGAGCGGCTGGTGCAGCTCGATGTACTCACCCTGCGGCAGGCGCTTGATGATGCCGGTCTCGATGCCGTGTGCCAGGACCTCACGGTCGCTGCGCTGCAGCGAGATCGCCCAGCGGTAGGCGATGAAGTACACCACCGGCGGCAGGATGATCAGACCGATGCGGCCGATCCACGTCGTCGCGTTCAGCGAGATGTGGAACTTGAACGCGATGATGTCGTTCATGCAGGCCAGCGTGAGCAGGATGTAGAACGAGAACGCCATCGCGCCGATCGCCGTGCGCACCGGGGTGTCACGCGGACGCTGCAGCAGGTTGTGGTGAGCGTCGTCGCCCGTGAGCTTCTTCTCGATCCACGGGTAGGCGAACATCAGACCGAACATGATCGTGATGATCAGGACGACCCAGTTGGACATCACCACGGTGTAGTTGCCCAGGTACAGCTCCCATGCCGGGAACAGACGGATCAGACCGTCGGTCCATTGCATGTAGATGTCCGGCTGCGAACCTGCCGAGACCTGTGCCGGGTTGTACGGGCCGATGTTCCAGACCGGGTTGATCTGGAAGATGCCGGCCATGATGGCGAGCACACCGGTGACGAAGGCGAACATCGCGCCGCCCTTGGCCGCGAACACCGGCATGATCCGGACACCGACGACGTTCTTCTCGGTGCGGCCGGGGCCGGGGAACTGCGTGTGCTTCTGGTACCAGACGAGCGCCAGGTGGGCGCCGATCAGGGCCAGGATGATGCCCGGGAAGAGCAGGATGTGCAGCACGTACAGGCGCGGGATGATGATGTCGCCGGGGAAGTCCCCACCGAACAGCGCCCAGTGAATCCAGGTGCCCACGACCGGGATGCCGAGGACGATGCCACTCATGGCGGCGCGGACGCCGGTGCCCGAGAGCAGGTCGTCGGGGAGCGAGTAGCCGAAGAAGCCCTCGAACATCGCCAGCACCAGCAGGAGGCAGCCGATGATCCAGTTGGCCTCACGCGGGCGACGGAACGCACCGGTGAAGAAGATGCGCGCCATGTGGATGATGATCGACGCCGCGAACAGCAGGGCTGCCCAGTGATGGATCTGGCGGACGAACAGACCGCCGCGCACCTCGAAGGAGAGGTTCAGCGTGGTCTCGTACGCCTTGGTCATCATGACGCCGTTGAGCGGCTGGTAGGCGCCGTCGTAGACGATGTGCGTCATCGACGGATCGAAGAACAGCGAGAGGTAGACGCCCGAGATCAGCAGGATGATGAAGCTGTAGAGCGCGATCTCACCCAGCATGAACGACCAGTGGGTGGGGAACACCTTGTTGATCTGGCGACGCATACCCGCGGCGAGGTGATACCGCGAGTCGACTTCCTCGGCTTGTGCGCCGAGCTTTTCGGCGATGCTCATGACTTACGCTCCCAGAATGCCGGGCCGACGGGCTCGATGAAGTCGCCTGCCGCAACGAGGTAACCCTCATTGTTCACCGTGATCGGCAGCTGTGCGAGAGCGCGGGCGGCCGGTCCGAAGATCGGCTTGGCGTACTCGAGCGCATTGAACTGCGACTGGTGGCAGGGACACAGGATGCGGTTGCTCCGCTGTTCGTACAGCGAGGCGGGGCAACCGAGGTGGCTGCAGACCTTGGTGTAGGCGAAGTAGTCACCGTAGTTGAAGCTCTCCTGACCCTTGCGCTTGATGGCGTTGGCCGCGTCTTCGGGGCGGAGACGGATGAGCATGACGGGGTTGCGGACCTCGTGCAGGCTCTCCATGAGTGCGTGACGGGAGTGCTCGGTTTCGCCGAACCCGTTGGAACGACGCCACGGGAACACGGTCTCCATACCGCCGGCGTCGAGATCCTCGGGGCGGACCAGGGCGACCTGGTACGGGTTGCCCGTGTCGCGACGCAGGTAGATGGTCTCGTTCGGGTCTTCCTTCGAGTTGTAGATCGGCGACCAGCCCGAGTGCCACAGGGGAGCGTTCTCGCGCTCGGCCCACGGGTTCTTGATGAAGCCACCGAGGAAGGCGACGAGTCCGGTCAGCGCGAACGCGCCCAGACCGAAACCGGCCGAACCGATGATCATCTTGCGACGACCCAGGGTCGAGGTGGTCCCGGTGTCCTGGAGGAGTCCGACGATCGTCTTCTTGTCGACCTCGGACGAGCCACCGTCGTGGCGGTCCTGGACGGAGATCTCCGACGGGATGAACTTCTTGGTGAGCAGGATCAGCGCGACGCCGATGGCCAGCACCGACAGACCGAACGTCGCTCCGAGGAGCGGCGTGTTGAACGTGTACCACCAGTAGTTCGGATCGTCCGGAAGGGCGAATTCCCAATGGTTGAACAGGAAGATGCCGAGGCAGGCGAGCGCGGAGATGCCGGCGATCGTGAACCAGATCGCGACCTGGCGCTCGGCGCGCTTCTCGACCTTCGTACCCGGCTCGGCGTACCGCTCGGCCCGATGGATGATCTCGACGCCGTCGAGATTGGTACCGAGTTTGACGAGTTCCTCGGTGCTCATCTGATCCAGTTCGTCCCTCGACGGGACGTCCTTGTCACTGCCGCTCATGCTCGAGATCCCATCCACATGGCGCCTGCGACGATGGCGACGACGCCGACAAACCACATCACCATGCCCTCACTGACCGGCCCGAAGCCGCCCAGTCCGAGTCCGCCGCTGGGCTGAGCCTCGGTCACGTACTTGACGTAGGCGATGATGTCTTTCTTTTCATCCGGATTCAGCTGCCGGTTCGAGAACTTGGGCATGTTCTGCGGTCCGGTCAGCATCGCGGTGTAGATCTGCGCCTCGTCGACGCCGTCGAGCACGGGTGCGTACTTACCCGAGGACAGGGCGCCGCCACGACCGGTGAAGTTGTGGCACGACGCGCAGTTGAGGCGGAACAGCTCACTGCCTCGGCCGATGCTGTCGCCGCGGAGTGAACTCGAGGCGACCTCGCCGTTGGAGTCACGCGGGACCTGCGGTCCGCCGCCCTCGGCCTGGATGAAGGCGCCGAGCTGATCGATCTGCTCGGTGGTGAACTTGGCCGGCTTGCGCTGTGCCTGTGCCTCACCACGTGCGGCCGGCATACGACCGGTCGACACCTGGAAGTACACGGCGGCATCGCCGACGCCGAGCAGTGCGGGACCACGGTCGGGCACACCCTGCAGGTTCGCGCCGTGACAGGTGATGCACGAGGTCTCGTAGAGCTTGCGACCGTCGTTGATCATCGCGGCGTTGCTCTCGTCCGCCACCGCGACCTGGGGGTCCGGGGTCAGAACCGAGGCGAGCACACCGGCCATGACCAGACCGGCCAGGAGCACGATGGTGCCGCTTGCGCGTCGACGGAGCTTGCGTCGGGCCTTGGCGCGGCGGGCGTCGGTGCCGCTATCCGACGGTCGCGGTGGAGATGAACTCATCTGTGACTCTCTACTAAGCGGGACGGACTGTTTGTTAGAGCGATTTACGCTGTGCGTTCGACAGGCGAGGTGTGCTCTGCGGGGCTGGCCGCGCAGAGCGCGGGGTCGCCGTCATCGGATGAAGTAGATCGTGACGAACAGTCCGATCCAGACGATGTCGACGAAGTGCCAGTAGTAGGAGACAACGATTGCGGCGGTTGCCTGCGCCGGGGTGAACTTCGAGAGCTTCGTGCGGATGAGGAGGTAGACGAATGCCACCAGACCGCCGATGACGTGCAGGCCGTGGAAGCCGGTCGTCATGTAGAAGACGGAACCGTATGCACTCGACGACAGCGTCGTGCCCTCGTGCACCAGGTGGTAGTACTCGTACGCCTGGCCGCACACGAAGAACGTGCCCATCGCCAGCGTGATGACGTACCAGCGGCGGAGGCCGAAGACGTCACCTCGCTCGGCGGCGAACACGCCCATCTGGCAGGTCACCGAAGACAGAATCAGGACGGTCGTCACCGGTATGGCGAGACCGAGATTCAGCTCGGTTGGCTCCATGGGCCAGCCGACAGCGGAGTTGGCCCGGGCGACGAAGTACATCGCGAAGAGGCCAGCGAAGAACATGAGCTCACTGGACAGCCAGACGATCGTGCCGACGCTGACCATGTTGGGACGGTTCAGCGAATGGACGCGCGAGGTGATGGCTGTTCCTGAGGTACCTACGGCGCTTGTCACAAGTGAAGTATGACGGTTCGTAGTAAGCGGTGGCCACCCGGGTCGGATATTGGGGGCAGGTTTTTGTCCCGCTGCAGGTCGGGGGCCCTGTGTTGTCGACTCCGGCGTGTCCGCAGTCCCTGTTCGACGGCTCTGTTCGCGTCCTTCTCGCAGTGACTACGGTGAGGTCATGTCGAGTTCGGATTCCTCAGGTCCGCGCGACCTCAACGGGCGGGTCGTCGCCCGGGGTCGCCTGGCGCGCCTGCGATCCCGGTTGCGGGGCGGTGGCGGTGCCGGTCCGTTGGTTCTCACCGACGAGGTCGTGGTCGTCGCGGGTTCAGACGATGACGCGATCGCCTCGTCGACGGCCCTGGAGGCGTCGACGTGGCGACCAGAAGAAGAGGTCATCCTGCGTCACGATCTGGAGGTGCCCGCGGATCGGCTCGCCGACGCCGCCGCGGTGGCCGCGCTCGACGGGTACGAGGTGGTCGACGACGAGCGTTGGGGGTCGCAGCCGCAGGCCGTCGACGACCGGCTCGAGGTGCTCGTCCTGGCGCGTGTCCAGTTGCTCGACGCCATGCATCTGTCCCAGGAACGGTCCCGGATGGCGAGTCTGGGCTCCCGTCACGACGGAATTGCTCGCCGATGGTCTGTACTGCAGCGTCCGCCTGGCGGGGCAGGGCACTAGGCTCTCTGCCTGTGAGTACCGCACAGTCTGCCTTCACCTGGCCGCAGATCCTCGGCAAGATCACCGATCGCATCGACCTGTCCGCCGAAGAAGCCGGCTGGGCGATGAACGAGATCATGACCGACAGCGCCAGTGGCGCCCAGATCGCCGCCTTCGGTGTCGGCGTGAAGATGAAGGGCGCCGCGCCCGGTGAGCTCGTCGGCCTGGCGCAGGCGATGCTCGACCACGCCACTCTCGTCGAGGTGAGTCGTCCGGCGGTCGACGTGGTGGGTACCGGCGGCGACCGGTCGCACACCGTGAACATCTCCACGATGACCTCGATCGTGATCGCGGCCGCCGGTGTCGCGGTCGTCAAGCACGGCAACCGTGCAGCGTCGTCGAAGAGCGGCGGTGCCGACGTGCTCGAGGCGCTCGGGGTGGACATCACCCTGTCGGCTGACGCCGTCGCGCAGTGTGTGGACGAACTCGGCATCGGCTTCTGCTTCGCGCCGGTGTTCCACCCGGCCTTCCGGTTCACCGGGCCGCCGCGCAAGGAGATCGGCATCCCGACCGTGTTCAACGTGCTCGGACCACTCACCAACCCGGCACGCCCCAAGGCCGGCCTCATCGGCTGCGCCTTCTCCGACCTAGCCCCGGTCCTCGCCAGCGCCTTCGCCGACCGTGGCGGTTCGGCTCTGGTGGTACGCGGCGACGACGGCCTCGACGAACTCACCACGACCACGACGTCGACGGTGTGGCAGGTCGTCGGCGGCCAGGTGTCCCAGCTCAGCGTCGATCCGGCCGATCTGGGCATCGCGCGCGTCCAGTTGTCCGCGCTGCAGGGCGGCGATGCGGTGGCCAATGCTGCCATCGCCCGCGAGTTGTTCTCGGGCACAACAGGTCCCGTGCGCGACGCGGTGTTGCTGAACTCCGCCGGAGCGATCGTGGCGTTCGAACAGCAGGGTCCGATGACCTCGGCCGAGCTGACCGAGGCGCTCGGAGCGGCAAAGGATCGCGCCGCCGACGCCATCGACTCCGGGGCGGCGGCGACGCTGCTCGACCGCTGGGCGACGCTGAGCACCCAGCTGGGTTCGGCAGCCCGCGGCTAGTTCTCGCCGATGGAGAAGCCGCCCTCGACGTCCGAGCTGGAGTAGCTGCGGAACGCGATGTGGGTGGCGGACTTGAGCACTCCGGGCAAGCGGTTGATCTGCCCGGTCACCACCGACGCGATGTGCTCGTGGTCACGGACGCGGATCTTCGCGATGAGGTCGACGTCGCCCGCGCAGGAGTACACCTCTTCGACGCCGGCGATGTCGGCCACGGCCTGAGCGGTCTCCGGGATCTGGTGGATGTCGGCCTGGATGAGGACGATGGCAGTGATCATGGCGCAAGCCTAGTGGCCACGAGCTCGCGGATCGGCGAGCGCTGCGCGGCCCGTGGTGTCCGGTGCACCACCGCGCGGGCGTCGGAGCGGGCATCGCGTGCGGATTGCGACCAGCCGCGCCGGCGTTCGGCGCATCCCGCCGGGAGTGCCACCGGGTCGGTGGTGGACACGATCCGGGCCCCGGGCTCGGTCATCCACCGGTAGATCAGCGCCACCTCCTCCGCCGGAGCCCCGCGCAACGGCCCCGGCTCGGGGATGACGGTCTCGGCAGCGGCGACGAGCGCGTCGACGACCGGCATGGGGGAGACGCCTCGCCGGGCACGCCCGGCCGCCGCGAGCCGTCCGTGACGGACGACAGCGAAATGCCAGCCGCGTTCGTCGTCGGGACGGGCGATGACGATCTCGGCGATCGCGCACAACGCGGCCAGCCGCTGACATCGCGCCAGGGCGTCGATGGTCAGCGCGAGCCGGTCGCGGTGGCGGGCCGCGGTCTCGAACATCTGGGCCTCGGAGAGGTCGGCGAGGCGTGCGGTGAGGTCGTCGAGGAGATCGTCGGCCTCCCCGCGCATCAGCCGGCGGGCCGCGGTCACGCGCGGCAGGTAATCCGGGACGGTCTGCGGCTGCGCCGCGGCCGCGTGGCATCCGCCGGGCTGACGGACTCCGTCGGGCGTGGGGCACCAGTGGTATCCGGTGGCGCCGAGGCGTTTGGTGCACGTGCGGAGTCCGGCGGCCGCGGCGATGACGTCGGCCACCGTCGTCGCGTTGTTGCGGTTGCCCACCGGCCCGATGGACTCGTCCGTGGGTGTGCGGCTCACCTTGAGGCGGGGGAAACGCTCCTCGGTGAGCGTCACCCACCATCCCTTGTGGGGCTGTGTCGAACGCCGGTTGTAGGCCGGGGCGTGCGCGGCGAGCAGTCGGAGTTCGCGTACGGCCGCCTCGAGGGCGTGGGAACACTCGACGACGTCGACGCGCTCGGCCAGGAGGACCATCTCGGCGATACGGCGTCGGGGGTCGCTGCCGGAGAAGTAGGAACGGACGCGGCGTCGGAGGTCCACCGCGGTACCGACGTAGAGGACCTCGTTCGACGGCCCGCGGAACAGATAGACGCCCGGACGGGCGGGCACGCGGTCGGCCATCTGACGCTTGGCCCGCAGACGGGGATCGGTGCGCGGCAGATAAGAGGTGAGTTCCCCGACCGTCGAGATGCCCTGGTTCCCGACGCGTTCGAGGAGACGGTGGAAGACCTCGACCGTGGCACGGGCGTCGTCCAGGGCCCGGTGGGTGGGCCGGACGGAGACGTCGAAGAGTTCGGCCAGGGCGCTGAGCTTGACCGTGGGCGCCTCGTCGCGCGGCAGGATGCGCCGCGCCATCGTCACCGTGCAGAGACTCAGGCTGAAGGGCCAGTCCAGGTGGAGGCGGAGGGTGTTCTGTCGTAGGAAACCCATGTCGAAGCGCGCATTGTGGGCGACCAGGATCGAGCCGCGGGCGAACTCGAGGAACGCCGGCAGCACGGATTCGATCCGGGGTGCGTCGGTGACCATCGCAGTCGTGATCCCGGTGAGCGTGACGATCTGCGGAGGGATGGCTCGGCCCGGATCGACGAGGGTGGCGAACTCGCCGATCACCTCGCCGCCGCGGATCTTCACCGCACCGATCTCGGTGATGCGGTCGTCTGTCGGGCTGGAACCCGTCGTCTCGAGGTCGACGACGACGAGGGTGGTGTCGAACAGGGCGCGATCGCTGAACTCGCTCGCGATGGCGTCGCCGTCGGTGGCCTGGTCGGCGGCCTCGAGGTCGGCGAAGGTCAGTTGTCCCGCGGTCACCTGTCCTGTGGCTGCACCGCCACCATCCCTGCGCGTCACGAGGCGAACACTAGTTCGACGCACCGACACGGCGGATGTGACACCCCGATCGATCGTTCCGTTTCGGTTCGAGGGGTGCGGCAGGGGTGTCGGCCGACGTCGCCTGTTACTGGTGTGACGCATGTGTCGAACAGTGTGCGAACGAGTTTGTCGGTGGTGGCCCCTAGTCTCCACCTCGAAGTGAGAGATCGACGCCGACGGCGCCGAATCTGCCCGCCGTGACCCGCCCGATTCGGAGTTCAAACCCCTCCGACGGCCAGATGAGATGGAGATCACACGATGCATGTTGACTGCGCGACCTGTCCGGCCCGCCCCGTCGCCTGTGACGGGTGCATGATGACAGTGCTTTTCGGCGGCCCGAACTGGGACGATGCACCTGGTGAAAGTGGAGCTTCGGTAACGGTGCAGGCCCTCGACGACGATGCGGAACTGGACCTTGCGATCGATGTTCTGCAGTCTGCTGCAATGGTCACCAGTACTGCTGCACGATCTGCAAGAACTGCGAAAACCGCACGTCAGAAGCCATTTCGAGTCATCTCGTCGACCGAGCTCCGCGCGGGCTGAAAATCGGTGGCGAACTGCGTGTCCGTTGCCTAGTGGACACAGCGCCGACGATTTCGTAACCTTTCTGAGACCTTTGCGGAGCGTCCCGCTTCAACAGAAGTGGTCCGCCAAAGTCACCGCTCAATCGCCCGCACGGGCGAACCGGGGAACCACTTACTTCGGGCAGCGTGGTCAGGCGTGTCATCACTGACATGACCTGGCGAAACTGTCCCGATCGGGGTGAATCGCGTCAACGCGCAACAGTGTCCTTCTGGGATACGGCTGTGCCGAAAACGTGTAGGGCCACTCTTCCGGCCCGAACCCGACAGCTAACTCGGTCGGCGGTACAGGGAGAAACTGAAGGAGAACTCGCTTCGTGCCCAAACATCGTTTGGAACAGCCCAATCGTGGGAGCAAGGTTGCCAAGAAGGCGGTGATCGCTGGATCGATCACGCTCGGTTCGCTCGCTGCCGCGGCCGGCCCTGCTCTCGCAGCCCCGGTCGAGACCCCGCTCGGAACCTTCGAGATCCCGGCCCTGCCCGGTGAGAAGAAGGCTCCGGAAGCCGCCCCCGCGCCCAAGCCTGTCGCGAAGAAGTCGCCGGCTGCCACGGTCGAGATCCCCAACGTCGGCCAGTTCACCATCCCGGGTATCGGCCAGAACCAGATCCCGCAGCAGTTCCGTCCGCACGGTGGCGCCCCCCTCGGGCAGCCCCAGCTGACCGCCGGTCAGAAGGCCGTCAAGGCTGCGGAGAGCAAGATCGGCTCGCCCTACTCCTACGGTTCGGCCGGCCCCAACGCCTTCGACTGCTCGGGTCTCGTCTACTGGTCCTACAAGCAGGCCGGCAAGACCATCCCCCGTGACAGCTACGGCCAGCTCGGCGGCGGTCGCGCGGTCTCCTACAGCGAGGCCAAGCCCGGCGACGTGATGATCTTCAACGGTGGCGGCCATGCCGGCATCTACGTCGGAAACGGACAGTTCGTCCACTCCTCGACCTACGGCACGCCCGTGAAGCGTGACGCCGTCAAGGAATGGCAGCTCACCGGTATCCGGCGGTACTGATATCAACTGAACAAGAGCATCAGGAGAGGGCGGGTCGCGAGCTTTGTGCGATCCGCCCGATCCAGTCTCGGGGGCCATCGGGGGATGACAGGGTGGTCCGCGGGGGAGGAACGAAGCGGTAGAGGAGTGACTGAACCGTGCTTTCCGGGGAGGGACTAGTGAACGCGACGCGTCTGCGCGCTCGATCGGGCCCGATGATGCTCGCCGTGTGTCTGCTGGCGGCGATGGTGACGGTGGTCCCGCTGACGACCGGCGGTGTCGGTCAGGCTCAGGCCGCGCCCGCGCGATCGGCCGATCAGCTTCTCGATCGTTACAAGCAGCTCGGCACCGAGGCCGAGAAGACCACCGAGGCGATGCACAACGCCAAGATCGAGTACGACAAGCAGCGCTCCATCGTCGCTCAGGCGAAGCGAGCCGCGGCCGACGCCCAGCGCAAGCTCGACATCAGCCGTGAACAGCTCGCCTCCTACCAGGCCAGGGTCGACTCCATCGTGCGTGCCAGCTACCAGGGCGCCCGTGTCAGCGGGCTCTACGCCGTGATGGTCAGCGACTCGCCGCAGGCGCTGCTCGACCAGATGTCGGGACTCGACATGATCTCGCGGCAGGCCGCTTCCGACCTGACCGCCATCAAGAAGGTCCGCGCCCGCACCGCGGCCGCCAAGAAGGACGCCGACCAGACCGCACTAGCGGCGTCGGAGGCCGTCTCGCGCGCCGAACGTGTCCGCGGAGACCTCCAGACCAAGCAGGCCGACCTGCAGATGCAGGCGATCCAGATCCGCGCGATCTACCAGTCGATGACCGGCAAGCAGCTCGCCGCCCTGCGCGGACCGAAGTTCGACTTCGACCCGCGGATCGTCCCCAAGGGCACCGCCGCCGCGCTCGTCGCCGTGCAGGCCGCTCTCACCCGCATCGGTGATCCGTATGTGTGGGGTGCGACCGGACCGAGCTCGTTCGACTGCTCGGGTCTGATGGTGTGGGCCTACAAGCAGGCCGGCAAGACCATCCCGCGGTCGAGTGAGGCGCAGATGGCCGGCGGTAAGCCGGTGTCCCGCGAGGACCTCAAGGCAGGTGACCTCGTCATCTACTACCCGGACGCCCACCACGTCGGGATGTACGTCGGTGACGGATACGTCATCCACGCCTCGACCTTCGGTGTCCCGGTCAAGGTCGTCCCGCTCGACGAGGCCGGTCCGTTCAACTCCGGCCGTCGGTTCTAGACTCCTCTGGTGGTTTCACTCCGCGGGCGTTGGCGCCCGACGCTCGCGTCCGCGGTGGTGCTGCTCGTCGGTGTGACCACCGGATGCGGCGGTCAGGAGCCGTCCACGGCCGACGGGTCGACCTCCCGTGGCACCTCCACGACGACCTCGACGCCGGCCAACCCTTACGAGCAGCAGCGCGCCGAAGGTGTGACACGCCTGCTCGACGACCTCACCGGGACCATCACGTCCGGGAACGTGCAGAAGATCGGGTCGTTGCTCGACGATGCGGCGACCCCGGCGTTCACGAGCCGGTGGGTCACCGCGGCCGAGAACTTCCGTCCCCGGCAGTTCGCGCGCGGTGACTCCGACGGTCGGTTGAAGTTCGCTCGATTCCGCTACCAGCTGGCCCCCACGGAGGAGGCCGAGACACTGGTACCGGCCGATGTGCAGGGTCTCCTCGACGCGAACGGCAGTTCGGACGCCTGGGTGGCACCGGTGGAGTTGCGGTACGCCCTCGGCGGTGAACGTGCACCCGGTGTCGACGAACCCGAGGTCGTCGTGACGACCCAGTTCGTGGTCGCCCGCTACGGCGACGAGTGGAAGCTCGTCGGCGACACCGCAGCACTCGGCGAGAAGCCGACCCCCACCCAGTTGTGGGAACTGCCTGGACTCTCCGTCTCCGACGTCGCCACCGCCGGTGGGACGTCGGTGATCACCCGCTACCTCCGTACCAGCCCGGCGGCGGCGAACCTGCCCGACCTGCTGCCCGACGCCGTCGACGCGGTGAGCGACTTCTGGGGGGATTCGTGGGATCGGCGCGCCGTACTGGTGACCACCTCGAACGGGGACGAGTTCGCCGATCTCGTCACGCATGACGGCGGCGCGATCGGTGCGGCGGCCGCGGCAACCGTCTACAGCCGGGTGGACTTCGCCCGGCGTACCGCCATCGGTCAGCGTGTGGTCTTCACCCCGGCCGCCGACGACCTGGCCCCGCCGACACTCGACGTCGTGCTGCGCCACGAACTCACCCACGTCGCAGCCCGTTCGCAAACGGCGCTCGACGCCCCGCTCTGGATCACCGAGGGCGTGGCCGAGTACGTCGGCCGCAAGGGCACATACCGTCGTCTCGCCGACGCCGCACCCGATCTGACCGAGGCGGTCCGGGCGGGGAACACGCCGACCGCGCTGCCCGACGATGCGGCCTTCGCGATGGATGGGCAGACCTCGCAGCTCGCTTACCAGAGCGCATGGTCGATGGCCGCCTACATCGCCGACCGTTACGACGAGGCGCGTCTGAAGAGGTTCTATCTCGGGGTCGCGGCGACCGCCGACCCGACTCGCCAGGACGCCGCCATCCGGGCTGCGCTCGGTGTCAGCCGCGACGAGCTCATCACCGGATGGGGTCGATGGCTCGACGGGCAGGTCGGCTGATGGCGCGAACCCTGTTGATCACCAATGACTTTCCGCCCCGACCGGGTGGTATCCAGTCGTACCTGCAGAACCTGGTCGATCTCCTCCCGCCGGAGGACATCGTCGTCTACGCGCCACGGTGGCGCGGCCGATCGCACATCGACTTCGACGCCGAGGTGCCCTACCGGGTGTACCGCCATCGCACGACGCTGATGCTGCCGACCCCGTTCGTCGCCCGGCGTGCAGCGGAAATCGTTCGGCGCGAGCAGATCTCGACCGTCTGGTTCGGCGCGGCCGCACCGCTGGCCGTCCTCGCGCCCGCGATGCGGCGCGCCGGTGCGCAGCGCATCCTCGCGAGTACGCACGGTCACGAGGTCGGCTGGTCGATGCTCCCCGTCGCGCGTCAGGTGCTGGGCCACATCGGCCGCCACACTGACGTGATCACCTTCGTCAGCCGGTACACCCGAGGTCGATTCGCGTCGGCCTTCGGTGCGCACGCGGCACTGGAGTACCTGCCGCCCGGCGTCGACGTCGCCCGCTTCTCGCCCGATCCTGTTCTGCGACAGAAGTTCCGGGACCGCCACGAGCTGGGGGACCGGCCGACGATCCTGTGCCTGTCGCGTCTCGTGCCGCGCAAGGGGCAGGACGTGCTGATCCGGGCGCTGCCGCTGATCCGCCGAACGATGCCCGACGCCGTCCTCGTCATCGTCGGCGGAGGGCCGTACGCGGAGAAGCTGCATGCGCTCGCGGCCCGGATCGGCGTCGAGGACCACGTGATCTTCACCGGATCGGTTCCTGCCGAAGAACTCTCGGCATACCACAACATTGCCGACGTCTTCGCGATGCCGTCCCGCACACGCGGGGGAGGGCTCGACGTCGAAGGCCTCGGGATCGTCTACCTCGAGGCGTCGGCCACGGGTGTGCCGGTGGTCGCCGGCCTGTCGGGCGGAGCGCCAGAGACGGTCGTCGAGGGGGTCACCGGCACGACGGTCGACGGCACCGACGTCGACGCCGTCGCGATGGCGATCCTGTCGATCCTGGGTGACCGAGCAGCCGCCGCCGAGATGGGCGCCGCCGGACGGCGTTTCGTCGTCGGCAACTGGCAATGGAGTCAGATGGCCGCCCGGCTGCGGCAGTTGCTCTGAGTCTCTGAGCGCTTCCGGGCCTGAAATGCGCCCCCGAAATCCACCCCTGAAATGCGCCCCTGCTTTCCGCCCAGCGCAGAAATGCGCCCCGGAAAAGCGCCCTCCTCAGCGCCGCCGGCGACATATCGCTCGCGGTGCTGCGCTGGAGGGTCGTTCCCAGGGGTGCATTTCAGTCCGGGGCGCAAACCAGGGGCGGTTTTCGGGGGCGCTTTTCGGACCGGGGCGCAAACCAGGGGCGGATTGCAGGGGCGCTTTTCAGCGGGGTCGACGCCCCGGCCCGGCGGCCGGGAGTGAGGCGCTTACACCTCGGCCGACACCCGCACGACGATCTTCCCTCGCACGTGCCCGGACTGGCTGCGCTCGTGGGCTGCGGAGGCGTCGGGCAGGTCGAAGACCTCGGCGATCTCCGGCTTCAGGTCGCCGGCGTCGCCGAGCCGGCCGAGTTCGGCGAGATCCGCCGAGTCGGGTCGGACCCAGACGTATTGGCCCCCGAACTCGTCACGCGCCCGTGGGTCGATGATCGAGGCGACCGTGCCGCCGTCGCGGAGGACGTCCGGCACCGAGTCGATGGCGTCACCGCCGACGTAGTCGAGGACGACGTCGACACCGTCGGGCGCGAACTCGCGCACCCGGTCGGCCAGACCGTCGCCGTACGTGGTGGGCTCGGCGCCGAGGCTGCGCAGGTAGTCGTGATTGGTCTCGGAAGCGGTGCCGATGACCCGTGCGCCCAGCGACCGTGCGATCTGGACCGCGAACGATCCGACACCACCGGCGGCGGCATGGACCAGCACGGTGTGCCCCGATTGCACCCCTGCCCGTCGAATGGTCTGGTACGCCGTCAGTCCGGCGAGCGGAACGGCGGCAGCTTCCTCGAACGACCAGCCGGCCGGCTTGTGGGCGAGCGTCCGGACCGGCGCGGAGACGAGATCGGCGAACGTACCGCCGGCTACCTCGCCGCCGACGAGGTCCTTGCGGACGTATCCGAACACCTCGTCGCCGACCTCGAACTCGGGAGTGTCCAGACCGACCTGTTCGACGACGCCCGCGACATCCCAACCCGGGACGACCGGGAACACGGTGTCCAGGACCTCGGCGAGGTGGCCCTCCCGGACCTTCCAGTCCACCGGGTTGACGCTCGATGCGCGCACTCGGACCAGGACGGAGTCGGGTCCGACCTTGGGGGTGGGGAGGTCGGTGATCTCCAGGACTTCAGGGCCGCCGAAGCGGCTGTAGGTGATTGCTCGCATGGTGGCACCAACGGGTGCCCGGACGCATTGATTCCTTGGCCGGCCCGCCGGTGCCGGGAATCGAACGCCCCGACACCCCGTCAGAACGACGCCCCCGGGAGGGCGCCGCCGCGGTTCACCGCTGGTAGATCGCCTCGATGTCGCCGGAGAACTTCTCGACCACCACGTTGCGCTTGACCTTGAGGGTGGGAGTCATCTCACCGGTCTCCTCGGTGAAGTCCGACGGCAGGATGCGGAACTTCTTGATCCCCTCGGCGCTCGAGACGGTCTTGTTGGCCGAGTCGACGGCAGCCTGGACCTCGGCGAGGAGTTCGGCGTCGTCGATGAGGTCGGCGACGGTGGCATCGGCGGGTTTGCCGCTGCGCTCCTTCCACGCGGGGAAGGCCTCCGGGTCGATGGTGATGAGGGCGGCCACGAAGGGCTTCGCGTCGCCGACGACCATCGCCTGCGAGATGAGGGCGTTGGCGCGGATGACGTCCTCGAGGCCGGCGGGGGAGACGTTCTTGCCGCCCGCGGTCACGATGAGTTCCTTCTTGCGGCCGGTGATGGTGATGAAGCCGTCGGCGTCGACGGTGCCGAGATCGCCGGTGTGGAACCAGCCGTCGACGATGGCGGAGGCCGTCGCCTCCGGGTTCTGCCAGTACTCGGAGAACACGACGCCGCCCTTGAGGAGGATCTCGCCGTCCTCGCCGAGCCGGACGGTGTTGCCCGACAACGGCTTTCCGACGGTGCCGATCTTCCACGCCGACGGGGTGTTCACGCTGAACGCGGCGGTGGTCTCGGTGAGGCCGTAGCCCTCGAAGACCGGGATGCCGACGCCGGAGAAGAAGTGGCCCAGGCGCGCACCGAGCGGTCCGCCGCCGGAGATCGCCATGCCGCACTCGCCGCCCAGGGCGGTGCGCAGCTTCTTGTAGACCAGAGCGTCGAACACGGCGTGCTTGGCCTTGAGGACGAGACCGATCTGGCCCTTCTCGCGCGCCTCGGAGTAGGAGATCGCGGTCTCGGCGGCGACGTCGAAGATCTTGCCCTTGCCGTCGTCGTGGGCCTTCTGGCGAGCCGAGTTGTAGACCTTCTCGAACACGCGCGGCACGGAGAGGATGAGCGACGGCTTGAAGACCGCGAACTCGTCGACGAGGGTCTTGATGTCGCTGGTGTGGCCGACCTCGGCACCGGCCTCGATGGCGACGAGGGTGATCGCGCGGGCGAGGACGTGGGCGAGGGGCAGGAACATCAGCAGACGCTTGTGGTCCCGGTTCATGAGGTCGTCGAGAATGTCGCCGGCGAGGATCGCCTTCATCTCCGAGAGCATGTTCGAGTGGGTGAGGATGCACCCCTTCGGCCGGCCCGTGGTGCCCGAGGTGTAGATCAGGGTGGCGGGGTCGGCGGCGCCAAGGGTCGCACGGCGCTTGCCCACCTCGTCGTCGTGGACGTCGGCACCGGCTGCGGTGAGTTCGTCGACGGCGCCCGGCCCGTCGGTGCGGTCGATCTGGAAGACCGTGACCGGCTCGGTGAGCGAGTCGATGGATTCGAAGGCGGCGCGGTGGCCGTCATCCTCGAGGACGATCGCGACGGCGCCGGAATCGCGGAGGATCCACTCGATCTGACTTGCCGAGGACGAATCGTAGATCGGCACCGGGATCGCCCCGGCCGACCAGATGGCGAAGTCGAAGAGGTTCCACTCGAGACGGGTGCGCGAGAGGAGTGCGACGCGGTCACCGGGGTTGATGCCGGAGGCGATCAGGCCCTTGGCGATCGACGAGATGCGTGCTGCGGCATCGGCGGCCGTGATGGGAGCCCACTCATCGCCCTGCTTCTGGCGGAACACGACGTGCTGAGGTGATCGCTGAGCCAGGTTGAAGATGATGTTCGTGCAGTTCTCGTCGTCGGCGATCGAGAACTTCGCTGGCACGCTGTACTCACTCATCGTGGTTACCCTCCAGTAGATGCCGTTCAGCCGATCGTATCCCTGCAGCAAATCGCGACGATCACCCACTGCCGTTCGGGTGCACTACCCTGCGCCGACGCGAGTATGTGAAGCTAGTGGGCGTGACGAGCATCCAGGTGGCCGACGAGGTTTTCGTCGCCGCGGCACCACGTCTGGCCGCTGCTGTGGTCGGCGACCCCGCCAACTGGCGGCGGTGGTGGCCCGACCTTCGTCTGGCGGTCAGTGAAGACCGTGCGGAGCAAGGGGTCCGGTGGCGTGTCGACGGACCGGTGGCCGGGACGATGGAGATCTGGAACGAAGCGGTCCTCGACGGCTTCGTCCTGCACTACTTCCTCCATGCGGAACCGACGCGGGCCCTGCCCGGTGAGCGCGGCGACGACCCGCGTGCCCGTGCAGATGCGCTGGCGGAGGAGAACAAACGGCGTCGGGTCGCGGGCAAGGACATGTCCTTCGAGGTGAAGCAGATTCTGGAGGCGGGCCGGCACGTGGGCGGTCCGGCTGCAGGTGCCGAGACCGCGGAGGCCGTGTGATGGCCGATCACACCGAACGCGACATCGTCATCGGCGCCGACGCCGAGGACATCCTCGCCGTCATCTCCGATTTCGAGCACTACCCGGACTGGGTCACCGCGGCGCGCGAGGTCGAGGTGCTGCGCACCGACGACGCCGGGCGCGCGCTCGAGGTGCGCTTCGTGCTCGACGCCGGTGTCCTGCGGGACACGTATGTGCTTGCCTACGAGTGGGAACCGGACGGGACCTCGGTCTCGTGGCGTCTGGTCTCGAGCGATCTGCAGAAGGATCAGCGTGGTCGGTACAGCCTCACTCAGCAGGTTCCCGGTTCGACCAAGGTCACCTATGAGCTCATGGTCGACCTGCAGGTGCCGATGATCGGACAGCTGAAACGCCGTGCGGAGAAGGCGATCACCGAGGCCGCACTGCACGACCTGAAGAAGAGGGTCGAAGGCTGATCGATCTCACCCCCATACATGTGGTGCTCGGTCCGGGAGGCTCCGGTGTCTCCGCTGTCGCCGCCGCGGCGGCCTCCCAGCGGCCCAGCACGCCTCGGGATTCTCGTCACGCCGTCACCCGGCCGGAGCAGCACACGCTGCTCATCACGGTCGACCGCTGGTCGCCGGTGCACGACTGGGCCCGGGTCTACCGGCAGCCCGGGGAGCCGGTGGCGGTCTCCAAGTTCCTCCACCTGCTGACCCTCGACCGCCTGGATCTGACCGAGCGGACCTGGTCGGCGTTCGTCGACGTCCTCGAGCACACCGCAGGTCGCAGCAAAGCTGTTCTCCCCGGGGTGGGAACGCTCTCCGGCATCGACGCCGCGGAGCTCACCTCGCTCCCGGGCCTCGACGACTTCCTGCTGCTGCGTCGCATCCGCGACGAGGCGACGAGCGGTCGGTGGCAACGGATCATCGTCGACTGCTCGGGATGTGGCGACCCGCTGCAGTTCCTGCGCGGGGGATCGGTGCTGAGCCAGGCGCTCAACCGCTTCTGGCCACGGCATCGGCGCCTCGCAACGGCGTCCGAGCGGCCGGTGATGGCCCCGCTGACCGCCGCCGTCGACGCCATCGATCGCGACTGTGCCGATGTCGCCGAGCTGTTCTCCGACGCGCACGCGGTGGCTGTCCACCTTGTCCTCGGTGCCGACGACCGTGCCCGCCGCCTCGCGGAGCACTATGTCGCCGGTGCCGACGTCATGGGACTGCCGCTGGCGTCGGTCCAGGTGAACCGTGGGGTGGGCGCGGAGTCCCCGGACGAACTCGCCGCACATGTCGAGGGGTTGCTCGACGATCCCGGCGGCAACCGCGGTGTGCGGGTGGCCCTGGTGGACCGGTCCGCGGACACGATCGATCGCATGGCACGGCTGCGCAAGCTCGCGGTCCGGCTGCCCGATCCACACGGCATCGCGCGCGGTTCGGCCGCGTCGGCCGTGGAGACCGTGCCCGGCACGGAGACCGCATTCCGGTTGTCGTGGCCGCAGCGCCTGCCCGAACCCGATTCGCTGGCCCTCGGACGCAGTGGCGACGACCTCCTGGTGACGATCTCCGGCTTCCGCCACCCGGTGCGCCTGCCGTCGGTGTTGCGCCGGTGCACCGTTGTCGACGCGGAGTGGGAGGACGGGCGGCTGATCGTCGGCTTCGTACCCGACCCCGCCGTCTGGCCGCGCCGGTAATCGGCCTCGCGCGGCCACCGGGTACGTTCGAAGACCGCCCGGCTCGTGGAGACCACGGACTCGTGGATCACACGGTCGGCGGCCACACGGTACGGTGCTGGGACGCCCGTCCACCTATGGTGGCGGGAGCCAGCGGCATGAGGCCTCCGGGTATCAGCGGCGAGGGGAGAGAACGCGAATGGGCACGGACGAGGGGACGTCACAGGGTGACGGGCCCGGTCGTGACGACCGCGGTGCTGCGCAGGGCGACCCGGTCCGGGACCTGCTGCTCGGACTGGCCAATCAGATCGACGCGCTGGCGGCCCTCTTCGCAGGTGGCCGGCAGGAAGCGACCGCCGCGGCCTCCGGCTATGCCGCCGCGTTCGGCACCGACGGCCCCGTCGGCCACGCACTGGCGGGCGCATCGGGCGAGATCAGTTCGCTGCTGAGCGAGATCGGCGACCTCGTCGCCCGGCTCCTCGCAGCGGTCATCGCCGTCCTCGAGGCCATCGCCGAGGCGTTGCGGTCCGCGCCCAGCACGGTTTCCGAACCCCGGCACTACGAGCCGATCGCGGTCCGGATCAACAGTTCCCGACGCTCCGACGCACACACCGGGTCCGACGAGGAGCAGTGATGGGTGAGCTGACGATCGGCATCGACATCGGCGGCACGAGCGTGCGGGCATCGGTGGTCGACGACCGCGGCACGATGCTCGACACCCTGCGCGCCCAGACCCCGTCGACCGTCGAGGCCCTCGAACACTGTCTGGACCGCCTCGTCGGCGAACTGACCTCGCGCTGGGACGCGAAGGCCGTCGGGCTCGCGATCGCCGGCTTCCTCACCACCGACCGCAGCATCGTCCGGTTCGCACCTCATCTGCCGTGGCGTGAGGCCCCGGTGGCCGAGGACATGACCCGACGCGTCGGAATCCCGGTGTTCGCCGAACACGACGCCAACGCGGCCGCAGTCGCGGAGGTCCGGTTCGGAGCCGCCGCCCGCGGACACAACACGGTGGTGCTGGCCATCGGGACCGGCATCGGCGCGGGCTTTGTCATCGACGGCGAGATCTACCGCGGGAGCTACGGCGTCGCGCCGGAACTCGGGCACCTCACGATCGTCCCCAACGGGCGCGCCTGCGCCTGCGGGAAACGCGGCTGCTGGGAACGCTATTGCAGCGGAACGGCATTGGTCGACACCGTGGTCGAATTGCTGGCCGACGGTGCACCCCTCAACGGCGACTGGGGACGCAGTCAGCTCGCCGCCGACGTGGCCGCCGACCCCGGTTCGCTCACCGGACGCCGGGTCGCCGGTGCGGCCGCCGACGGTGACGCCGTGGCCCTGGCGGCGTTCGCCCGGTTCGCGACGTCCCTGGGGCAGGGGCTGGCGATGATCGCCGACATCTTCGACCCCGACCTGATCGTCCTGGCCGGTGGCGTCGGCGCGGCGTCGGGCCTGTTCCTCGACGAGGCCCGCGAACACTACGCCCGACAGGTCACCGGTGCCGGCCACCGCCAGCTGGCCCGCATCCGCGGCACCCAGCTCGGCGAGACGGCCGGTGTCGTCGGAGCGGCCGAGGTTGCGCGCCAAGGGCTTCGGGCCGCGGCGAGTCAGTCATCGCCGCCGTCGGTCGCCCGCTGACGAAACCGGGACATTCGGTACGGTCCGACGCAGGTATGGTCTTGATGTCGGGGCCGAGAGGTGAGTGGTTCCGGCAGTGGGGGTCCGATGTCGACAGCGACATCGGGTCGAGTAAGTGGCGCGGCGAGGAGAGTCTCATGTGGTACTGGGCGTTCAAGTACATCTTCCTGGGACCGTTCCTCCGCGTCCTCGGGCGCCCGACCATCGAAGGTCATGAGAACATCCCGACCGACGGGCCCGCGATCCTCGCCAGCAACCACCTGGCCGTCATGGACAGCTTCTTCCTGCCGCTGATGGTCGACCGCCGCATCTACTTCCTCGCCAAGAGCGAGTACTTCACCGGCACCGGACTCAAGGGCGCCTTCCAGCGCTGGTTCTTCACAGCTGTCGGACAGATCCCCATCGACCGATCGGGCGCTGCCGCCGCCGAGGGCGCTTTGACCGCTGCCCGCCGCCAGCTCGACAACGGCAAACTGATGGGCATGTACCCGGAGGGCACCCGCTCACCCGACGGCCGCCTGTACAAGGGCAAGACCGGTCTCGCGCGCCTGGCGATGGACACCGGTGTGCCGGTCATCCCGGTCGCCATGATCGACACCCACAAGTTCAACCCGCCCGGGTCGATCCTCCCGCGCCCAACCAAGGTCACCGTCCGCATCGGCAAGCCCCTCGACTTCTCCCGCTACGAGGGCATGGAGGGCAACCGCTACATCGAGCGTGCCGTCACCGACGAGATCATGTACGAGCTCATGCAGCTCTCCGGCCAGCAGTACGTCGACGTCTACGCCGCAAGCCTCAAGAACAAGGCTCCCGAGGTCGAGTCGCCGGCGACCGACGCTGCTGCTTGATTCGCCGAACGACACCTGACTACCGGTCGACATCAACCCGACCCGCAGACTTCGATCGACGTCTACCGGTCGAGTTGAGGTTCGGCAGTCGGGATCTGGGCGCTTCTCAGGGAGCGGACCCGTTCGACCCTCACGACGGCCGGTTCACCGGCCGCGGGTACTTCGGGTGCGAGTGAAGCCAGGCTCTGCTCCCTGAGGGGCGAGCGAAGCGAGCCACGAAGGGATGGCGACGCAGCTCACCAGGACTTCGTGGCTCGTCGCTTGCGCTCCTCGCACCTCAGCCAGCAGTGGGGACCTCGGCAGCAATGAACCCGAGCCCGGCGCCGGAGAAGCTCTAACCCGCTTCGCCGACCCTCGCCTCGTCGAGGATGATGCACAGTTCGGGAATCCAGTCGCGATCGGCGGGGACGACGTCGTCGAGGTCCAGGCTCCGGAGGTCGTCGGCGGTGAACCACTGCAGATCGAGGTGTTCCAGTGCGGCCGGGGTACCGGCGCGGAGACGTGCGCGGTAGGCGTGCAGGACGAGACCGTTGGGCAGCGTCACCGGCTTGCCCACGGCGTCGCTCGCCTCCACCTCGGCGCCGAGTTCCTCACGGATCTCCCGGACGAGTGCGGCGGCATGGGTTTCGCCGGCTTCGACCCGTCCGCCGGGGAGTTCCCACTTGCCGGCGAGTTCGACCGGATGGGCGCGCTGGGCGAGCAGCACCCGGCCGGCGTCGACGACGGCCGCGGCGACGACGTCCTTCGGGCGGTCGTCGGGCACATCGGCGCCGCGCGCGGAGCGGGTGGCGATCATCCAGCCCATCGTCGCGAAGGTGGCGATCGTCCAGGCCGCGCCGAGCACGGCCTCGACGGCGGCAGGGGGCACGGGGCCGTACTCGATGAGGACGCGCAGGACCCATGGGATGCCGAGCCCGGCGACCACGAGCCACATACCGAGGATCGCGCGGGCGCCGGGGCGTCGTGCGCCGGCCCCGTGGACCAGCCAGACACCCAGCGGGACGACCCAGACCCAGTGGTGGACCCAGGAGATCGGCGAGATCAGCAGCCCGAAGAACTGCACGACGAGCAAGACGCCCAGTGCGTCGGAGACCGCGCGCCAGGTGAACACGACGACGACGGTGGAGACCACGACGCCGACGAACCAGATCCAGCCGGTGCCGACGTCGAAGCCGACGAACCGCGACAGTGTTCCGCGCAGACTCTGGTTGATGACCGCCTCCACGGGACCGATTCGTTCCGCGTCGCCGAAGAGGGTCCCGTAGTAGGTCCGGGTGACCTCCGGGAAGAGCAGCAGGCAGCCAAGGACTGTGAGGACGAAGGCGAACGCCGCCGACAGCGCGCCCCAGGGTTTGCGGACAGCGAGGTACCAGAGGCCGGTGATGGCCGGGGTGAGCTTGATGCCGGCCATCAGACCGATTAGCGCGCCGCCCGCGAGCACGCCGCGTTCGTTCGGCGACCCGTCGGCGCGGCGGGCCCACGAGATCGCCAGCAGGGTGCCCAACATGAGGAAGACGTTGATCTGGCCGTAGTCCAGGGTCACCCGGACCGGTTCGCACCAGATCGCCGGTGCGGTCCACAGCGCGGCGAGCGCGTGAACGTCGGTGGTGCGGCCGCACAGCCGCAGCGAAAGGACCACACACGCGTAGAGCGCGGCGAAGGTCGCGAGCTGCCAGCCGATCGCCACGACGTCCCACGGGATCAGCGACAGAGGATAGAGGACCACCGCCGCGAACGGCGGATAGGTGAAGGGGAGCGCGAAGTCGGTCTCACCGGAATAGGTGAACAAATAGAGCGACCCGTCGGCGAGACCCGCCGAACCGTCGCGGTAAACGTGCAGGTCCACGAAGTTCCTGCCGTTCACGGTCAGCGTGTCCCAGACGAGCCGCGCGATGATCGACGCCGCCAGGAAAGCGGTCGCCAGCACAGACCTGGAGCGCACGAATTACCAGGGTAGCCAGCAAAGGACGGCAATGGCCAAACGTGCGTCACCCCGGCGCGTGGGCGGAACGGGTCGAGGGAGTCCGGGGAGTGCGCGATCGGCGTATGTGAATACTGTCCCCATGCGGTTCTTCTACGACTCGGAGTTCATCGAGGACGGAAACACCATCGAGCTGGTCTCGATCGGGGTCGTCGGCGAGGACGGCCGTGAGTTCTATGCGGTGTCCACCGAGTTCGACCCCGGCCGCGCCGGTGACTGGGTCCGGGCCAACGTGTTGCCCAAGCTGCCGTCGCCGTCGTCGCCGGTCTGGAAGGACCGTCGCCGGATCCGCGAGGACCTCCTCGAGTTCCTCACCGCGGACGGGACCGACATCGAGCTGTGGGCGTGGATCGGCGCGTACGACCACGTGGTCATGTGCCAGATGTGGGGTCCGATGACCGCGCTGCCCCGTCCGATCCCGCGTTTCACCCGGGAACTCCGCCAGCACTGGGAGGCCGCCGGGCGTCCCCCGCTCCCGCCGGCGCCGTCCGACGCCCACGACGCACTGAGCGATGCACGGCACAACCTGCGCCGGTGGGAGGCGATCGAGAAGGCCCGTCTGGACTCGCGTGGCTGACCCGGCGTAAGTCGCGGGGGAGTCTGCTTTACGCTGGACCAGTGGTGAACTGGACCGTAGACGTTCCTATCGACGAACTCCCCGAACTGCCGCCGCTGCCCGGTGGGCTCCAGGAGCGTTTCGACGACGCGATGAGCCGCCCCGCGCTGCAACAGCCGAGCTGGCCCGCCGAGGAAGCACGCAAGATCCGCACCGTCCTGGAGTCGGTGCCACCGATCTGCATGCCCGCCGAGGTGCAGTCGCTGTCGGCGCAGCTGGCCGACGTGGCCGAGGGCCGCGCCTTCCTGCTGCAGGGCGGTGACTGCGCGGAGACCTTCGCCGACAACACCGAACCCCACATCAAGGCGAACATCCGCACCCTGCTGCAGATGGCCGTCGTCCTCACCTACGGCGCGAGCATGCCGGTGGTCAAGGTCGCACGTATCGCCGGTCAGTACGCGAAGCCGCGGTCGTCGAATGTCGACGCCCTCGGTCTGCCGTCGTACCGCGGTGACATGGTCAACGGTTTCCCGGCCGACGAGGCCGTGCGTCAGCACGATCCGTCGCGTCTGGTGCGCGCATACGCGAACGCCGCCGCCGCCATGAACCTGGTCCGGGCGCTGACCCAGGCCGAGGCCGACCTGCACCGCGTCCACGACTGGAACCGCGAGTTCGTGCGGACGTCGCCTGCGGGCGCCCGCTACGAGGCCCTGGCCTCCGAGATCGACCGCGGCCTACGGTTCATGGACGCCTGCGGCGTCACCGACTCGAGTCTTCACTCGGCGTCGATCTTCGCCTCGCACGAAGCGCTCGTCCTCGACTACGAGCGCGCCATGCTGCGTCTCGCCGACGCCCCGGACAAGGAGTCGCAGGAGAAGGTCCTCTACGACCTGTCCGCGCACTTCCTGTGGATCGGTGAGCGCACCCGTCAGCTCGACGGCGCGCACATCGCCTTCGCCGAACTGATCAGCAACCCGATCGGTGTGAAGATCGGCCCGACGACGACGCCCGAGCAGGCCGTCGAATACGTCGAGCGTCTCGACCCGCACAACGTTCCCGGCCGGCTGACCCTCGTCGCCCGCATGGGCAACGGCAAGGTACGCGAGGTGCTCCCGGCGATCGTCGCCGCCGTCGAGGCGACCGGCCACAAGGTCATCTGGCAATGCGACCCCATGCACGGCAACACCCACGAGGCGTCGACCGGCTTCAAGACGCGTCACTTCGACCGCATCGTCGACGAGGTGCAGGGCTTCTTCGAGGTCCACCGCGCACTCGGCAGCCATCCCGGTGGCGTGCACGTCGAGCTGACCGGTGAAGACGTCACTGAATGTCTCGGTGGCGCACAGGAGATCTCGGACCTCGACCTCGCCGGCCGCTACGAGACCGCCTGCGACCCGCGCCTCAACACCCAGCAGTCGCTGGAGCTGGCGTTCCTCGTGGCGGAGATGCTGCGCGGCTGACGGTTCGGCCTGGCGGCGAGGTGGTTTCGATACGCCTCGTCGCAGGCTCCTCGGCTACTCAACCAGCGATGGGGGTCGCCTCGTCGCAGGCTCCTCGGCTACTCAACCAGCGATGGGGGTCGCCTCGTCGCAGGCTCCTCGGCTACTCGACCAGCGATGGGGTGCGCCTCGTCGCAGGCTCCTCGGTTACTCGACCAGCGATGGGGTGCGCCTCGTCGCAGGCTCCTCGGTTACTCGACCAGCAGCGCTCTGCCGTCCGTGTCGAGGTCAGCCGATCGTGAGATAGGTGCTGCCGACCCAGAACCCGGCAGCGCCGAGACCCACGGCGATCACCAGCACCAACAGAATCCACACGACCGCGCCGAGGCGCCCGCCCCCGATGAGTTCGGGTTCGAGCGGGTCCTGGTCGTGCGCATCGACGGCGTCTCGGCGACGGGGAACCGGTCGGTCCTCGCGCCCGCGTGCCGCCGCGCGACCGTCCGCGTCACCGGCCCCGGCGACCGGGCGGATCGGTGCCGCGGGGGAATCCGGCGTCGACGATCCCGGTTCGTACGGTCCCGGTGCCGACTGGACGCGGGTGTCGTGGCCGACCGGCCCGGCTGCGCGGTAGCGCGACTTCATCTCTCGCTCCCGGGACCGCTTCGGTGCGGGCACCGTGAACGGCGGGAGGTCGAGGTCGTCGGCGACCGCGAGCAGCGCGTGCTGCATCTCGAAGCCGTCGGCGAATCGGTCGGCCGGATTGCGTTCGGTCGCGCGCAGCACGATCTCGTCGAACTCCGTAGGGACACCGGCGATCACGTCGCCCGGCGCGGGAACGTCGTAGGTGAGCCGCTGGTAGGCCAGCGACAGCGGTGAGTCGCCGTGGAAAGGTGTTCGGCCGGTGAGCAATTCGAACATCATCACGCCCATGGAGTAGACGTCGCTGCGGGCGTCGGCGTGGGTGGACTCGACCTGCTCGGGGGAGAGGTAGGCGGCGGTACCGAGGATGACGCTGGCCGAGGTGACCCCGGCCTCGGCGACGGCGCGTACGAGTCCGAAGTCGGCGACCTTGACCTCCCCGGCGTCGGAGATCAGCACGTTCTCGGGTTTGACGTCGCGGTGGACCAGGCCTGCCGCGTGCGCGGTCCCGAGGCCGCCGAGCACGGGTTCGGCGACGGCAACCACCGCGTGGGGCGGCATCGGGCCCCGTTCGCGGAGGAGTTCACGCAGGCTGCCGCCGTCGACGAGTTCCATGACCAGGAAGGCGATGCCGTTGTCGATGCCCTGGTCGTAGACCGCGACGAGACCGGGGTGCTTGAGGCCGGCGACCGCCCGCGCCTCGAACTCGAAGCGGCGCAGGAACTGCGGGTCACCCGAGTACCGGGAGTCCATCACCTTGACCGCGACCTCGCGCCCGAGCCGGAGGTCGACACCGAGGTAGACCGCCGACATGCCACCCCTCGCGATGGGTGCGTCGATGCGGTACCGGTCCTCGAGGACGGTCCCGAGCATCGGGTCGACGGGGGCGTTCACCCCGCTGAATCTACCTGCAGGACCACGCCGTCGGGGTCATCGGCGCGTGTGACCCGCCCCCGGTGTCGGGCGCGCGGAGATCGGCGGTTTCATCGTGCCCGCCTCTACCGCTACGCTTCTTTCCGTGGGTTCCATTCCGTTGTCGCCTGACACCCTGTCCGCTGATGTCGAGATGCTGTCGGTCGACGAGGTCGCCGACCGGCTCGCGGTGTCCACCAACCGGGTGCGCACACTCATCCGCGACCACAATCTGCTCGCCGTCTCCCGCGGTGGGCATCCGGTCATCCCGGCGGTCTTCTTCGACGACGAGGGCGTGGTCAAACACTTCTACGGTCTGGTCGGGGTCCTGCTCGACGGCGGTTACACCCGCGACGAGGCGATGATCTGGTTGTTCACCGTGCAGGAAGACCTCGACCTCCACCCGGCCGCGGCGCTGCACACCGACTCCGCCCGCGAGGTCATCCGCCGGGCGCAGGCTCAGGCTTTCTGACCTCGTCCTCGCCGGCCGCCGGGTGCTCCGGTGTGCCCGTACGTTCCGAGGCCCAGGCCCATCGTCCGAAGCGGCCGAGCCGCAACGGGTCCGGACGTAGCAGCGACCAGGCGGCGAGTCCCGCGAGCAGGAACGCCAGCGTGAGCTCGACGGGCTTGTAGAAGACGATCGCATCGTCGGGCTGGAAGACGATGAGCATGAACGTCGACGCCCCGACCACGGTCGCGCGCGCCCACGGCGGAAGAGTGAACGCCACCGCGATCGCCAGCGCCCACGTGTAGTACCAGGGGAGCGTGGACGGTTCGAGCAGGAGCACGGCCAGCATCGCCCACGCCATCCCGGCAACCGCATCCCTCTCGTCGCGCCGGTGACGCCACCACAGCGCGACAAGCGTGACCGCGAGGACCACCGACCCGATCGCACGCGTGATCTCCAGCACCGGTTGCAGATTCAGAGCGGCGAACGGTGCGGCGACCAGCGTGACGACATGGGCGACGAAGGTCGGGATCGTGAACCAGTTGATGATCACGTCGGCCCAGCCCAGTCCCGTCAGCCAGCCGAACCCGAGGCCCACCAGCAGGGTCCACAGTCCGAACACCGCGACCGAGATGCCGACGATCGCGGCGAAGACGCCGACGACATCGCGGGCGGTCACCGGCCGGCGGGACCGTATGTGGGACAGCCAGATCCACAGCACGAACGGAACGGCTATCCCGGCGGTGATCTTGATCGACACCGCGAGCGCGAGGACCGCGGTGCCGGCGACCTGACGTCCGGTCACGACCAGGACGACACCGGTGGTCAGCACGCCGGCCATCAGGAGTTCGACGTGGGGTCCCGCGACGAGGTGGATGAGGACCATCGGGTTGAACAGCGCCAGCCACAGTCCCGCCTGCGGTGAGGCGCCGAAATGCCGTGCGAGCCGTGGGATCGCCCACAAGGACAAGAAGAGTCCGGGTAGGAGGACGAGTCGTACGGCGAGGATGCCCGCGACGGCGTGGTCGCCGGTGACCTCGGTGACGACCCGCAGCAGACCCATGGTGAACGGCCCGTACGGCGCGGTGGTGGTGGCCCAGACCGTCGCCATGCTGTCGACGAGCGGACCCGGGTGGTGGGCCGGGCCGTCGGCGTAGGGGTTGAACCCGGCGCCGAAAACCGCCCCCTGCGCGAGGTAGGCGTAGACGTCGCGGCTGTAGACCGGCACCGCCACGAGCAGCGGTGCCGCCCAGACGAGCAGCCACCGCTGCAGGGTCCGGACGGACGGGGAGCCCGTGGCACCCCGGGCGATCCGACGCCCGAGTCGGACCCAGGCGAACACCATGGAGAAGACGCCGAGCCAGAAGAAGATGCCGAAGAGGTTCTTGCCGTGACCGTAGGTGATCCAGCTGAGTCCCAGGTCGGCGAGTGTCGTGGTGTTGCGGGGCGGGTCGCCGACGCCGAAACTGCCCACGCAGACCAGGATCGCGCCGATCGCGCCGATGATCAGATCGCCGCGTGCGGTCCGGTCACGGACGCCCGTGTGTGCGGGCGTCGGGGTCGATGCCTTCACGCCGGAGTTCACGCCTCGCGATGAGCGGTCCGGTGGGCGACCGCAGTGAGTTCGCTGCGGATGTCGTCGCCGATGTCGGCGGTGTCGAGTGCACCGAGAGCGGCGCCGAGGAGATCGTCGATCTGCTCCTCCATCTCGGCGACCGCTCCCACGTCGACGAGAAGCCCTCGCGCGGAGCCCAGTTCGTTCTCGTCGAGTGGGCGTCCGATGAAGTCCCGCAAACGGTTCCCGAGAGCGGGGTCGGAGTCGTCGGCGCGACGCAGGGCGGTGGCCAGCAGGGCGGTGCGCTTACCCGAGACCAGGTCGTCACCCGAGGGTTTACCCGTCCGCTCGGGGTTGCCGAAGACGCCGAGCTGGTCGTCGCGCAGCTGGAACGCGATACCGAGGTCGTGCCCGATCTTCCGCAGCGTCGCGACCAGATCCTCCGACGCACCTGCGAGACGTGCGCCGAGCTCGAGCGGGCGGGCCACCGTGTAGGCGGCGGTCTTGAACTCCATCACGCGATACGCGGCGGCGGCCGAGTCGTCGCCGCTCGCCTCGTTGACGATGTCGAGGAACTGGCCGCCGAGCACCTCGGTGCGCATCGCCGCCCAGGTCGCGCCGACGGCGGGCGGGAGCGCCCGGTACTCGACGGTGCCCGCCGTAACCCCCGGCCGATGATCGTGCACGAGGTCGTCGGCCCACGCGAGCGCGAGGTCGCCGGCCAGGATCGCGGCGGCCACCCCGTGGTCGGCGGCGTCGCCGGCCCAGGAGGCGGCGGCATGGCGCGACTGGAAGACACGATGCAGCGTCGGGTGCCCGCGCCGGGTGTCGGACTGATCGATGATGTCGTCGTGGATGAGGGCGCACGCCTGCACGAGTTCGAGGGCCGCGCCCACCCGCAGCGCGTCGCGGGCCTCACGACCGACGTTCGACGCCGGATCGGCCTCGGCGCGACCCGATTCGGTCATGCCGCACCGCCATCCGGCGAAGGCGAAGACCGGCCGGATGCGCTTGCCGCCCTGCAGGACGAAGTCCCGGACCAGTTCGGCCGCGGTGCCGACAACCGGGGCGATCTCGGTCGCGGCGGGCACCGCGACGTCGAAGAAACTGCGCAATTCGGTCTCGACGGCCGCCGGGACCGCATCGAGCGAGGTCGGCGTGGGGGAGGCGGAGGTCACCCTGCCAGGCTATGCGAATCGCTCTCTACACTGTTCGGGTGACCCCAATCGCTCCGGCACCCTCGATCGTCGAACGCCTGTCCGCCCCGCACCGTGGACCGGTGCCGTTCTCTGTCGAGTTCATGCCGCCGCGCGACGCCGAAGGCGAGGCCCGCCTGTGGCGCGCGGTGCGGATCTTCGAGCGGTTGTCCCCGGCCTTCGTGTCGATGACCTACGGCGCAGGCGGTTCGACGCGCGACCGCACGGTCCGCATCACCGGCGAACTCGCCGCCCAGACCACGCTGCTCCCGGTGGCGCACCTGACCGCGGTCAACCACAGCATCGCCGAGCTGCGGGCGCTCGTCGGCGCGTACGCCGATCAGGGCATCGCCAACATCCTCGCGCTGCGCGGCGACCCGCCGGGCGATCCGCTCGGGGAGTGGATCGCCCATCCCGAGGGCGTCGAGTACGCCGAGGAGCTGGTCCACCTGATCGACACCCTCGGCGACTTCCACGTCGGCGTGGCGTCGTTCCCGGAGGGCCACCACCGTGCCCCCGACCTCGAGCACGACACCCGCAACCTGGTGAACAAGCTGCGCGCGGGCGCCGAGTACTCGATCACCCAGATGTTCTTCGACGTCGAGGACTACCTCCGACTCCGCGACCGGGTGCAGGCCGCCGACCCCGAGCAGGGTGCCAAGCCGATCATCCCGGGCATCATGCCGGTGACCTCGCTGGCCAGCATCAAGCGCATGGCCGAACTGTCCGGTTCGGTGATCCCGCCCACGGTGATCGAGCGGTTCACCAAGGCCGCCGGTGACGGTCCCGAGGAGGATCGTGCGTCGGTTCGCGCCGTCGGCATCGACTTCGCCACCGAGACCGCGGAACGGCTCATCGCCGAGGGCGCACCGTGCCTGCATTTCTGCAGCCTCAACTTCGCCAAGGCGACCTCAGAGGTGCTCGGCCGCCTCGGTGTGGACGTCGACGCCGCGCTGCACGTCCCCGCCTGACGCGCCGGTCGGTCGCGGCTTCCTAACTGTTCTCGGTCGCCTTCGCGGCCTTCGGGTCGGCGGCCGCCGAGAGGCCCTCACCCGACAGGGTCGACGGCGCGGTGTTGGTGGCGACCGGTCGTCCCGGGCGCGGGCCGCGGTACCGCTTCGCGTAGGCGATCCGCGCGATGACCAGCACCGCGATCAGGCACACGATGGCGACGAACCAGGACCAGCTGCTGACCGCGGCGGTCGCGGGGTCCGGGTAGGTGGCGTCGGCGGTGAAGTCCGACGGCTCGCCCGGAGCCGGGGTCCAGGTGACCGTCGACTCGCCGACCTGGTCACCGTTGGTCGCCGTCACCGGCCCGCCGAAGGTGACCGTCAGCTGGACGAAGTCGCGACCCGGGATGAGCTCGGACAGGTCGGTGTCACCGCGGAATCGGACCACCTCGCCGCTGCGCTTGGCGGTGAGGTCCATCGTCAGCGAGGTCTCGCCGTAGGCGTCGGCGATGATGTCGCCGAGCTGGCCGAACTGGCCAGCGGTGAGATCGGAGAAACTCGCGCGGCTGCCCACGCGGGTGACGGCCTCCTCGGGCTTGTCGCCCCCGGCACCCTTGTCGTCACCGTCGGCGGAGTCCGACTCCTCCTCGGGCGTCTCCTTGTACTCGGTCACCGAGACCTGCCCCATCATCGACTCGGGGAGATCCAGCTGCGGGGCGCCACGGGGATTGTCCGGGGACGTCGCGACGATGACACTGCCCGAATACCGATCGCCCACCGTCGTCGAACGCTCCAGACAGCCGGCCATCAGCGGCGACAGGAGGAGAGCCACGATAGCCACCGCCACCGGCATCAGCCGGCGGTGTCGGGACTGACCGCGGGAGGACTTCGGTGCACCCTGCTCGGGATTCGACAATCGCACGCTGCTCATCGTGCCAGACACTCAGCCGAACACCTGTCTCCGACGCTCAGCGAACACACGTCTCCGACGCTCAGCCGAACAGACGTCTCCCACGTAGGGCAGCGTGGCCCGCGATGTAACCGCTCGCGCCCGTCACCCCGCCGCCCGGATGCGTCGACGCCCCGGCCAGGAACAGCCCCTCGGCGCCGGGGACGCGATGACCGGCCAGATCCGGGGTCGGTCGCCACATGAACATCTGGTCGATCGACATCTCGACATGCATGATGTTGCCGCCGATCAGCCCGAGTTCGGACTCGAGGTCCTCGGGGGTCTGGATGTACCGGTGGGCGATGGACTCCGCGAAACCCGGTGCATGGCGGTCGACCTCGTCGCACACCGCTGCGGCTGCCTGCGCACCCAGCGTCGACCAGTCGCCCCCGGCGGCGGTTGCGAGCCGGTACGGATGCCACTGCGCCCACAGGTTGATGGCGTGTCTGCCCTCCGGGGCGAGGCTGGGGTCGATCGCCGAGAAGCTCATCGCCACGACGGCGGGCCGCGGAGGCAGTGAACCCACCGCCGCGGCGGCGTGCGCGCGGACCAGGTGTGCACGGTCGGTCACCAGCAGACCGAGGGCGGAGTGGACGCCGTGGGCGGGCAGGTCGTCGGGGAGGTCGCGGTAGGCGGGTAGTGCGGTCGTGCCGAGGCGTACCGCCATCCCGATCCCGCTGCCGACGACGATGTCGCGCCGCCAGCGGTCGATGGCCCCGGCGTCGAAACCGCCCGCCGCCAACAGATCCAGGGTCGCCAGGACGTGGCAGGCGTTGATCACCGTGGGCGTACACCGACGCTCGCCGGATTCGGTCTGCACCCGCCAGTGGTCACCGCACCGGGTGATCGAGACGGCCGGGTCCCCGCACACGATCCGGCCGTCGTCGGCGCCGATGCGGTGGACGAGCGCATCGGTCAGCGCACCGCTGCCGCCGATCGCGCGGCCGGGTGGGATGAGATGCATCAGGGCGGCGAACCCGACCATCGGCGCGGTGCCGGGCGCATTCATCGGCGGTCCCGACTGCGCGCCGAACCAGGCGAGCCCGGCCTTGAGCTGTTCGGAGTCGAAGTAGCGGTCGAGGAGCGAGTCGCCGGACGTCATGAGTTCGGCGGTGAGGTTCATCATCGCGCCGCTGCGGCGTCCGATCAGGCCGGTGCGTTCGGTGGTGGCCGTCGACCCGAGACCGCCGAACGCCCGCCCGAACTGTCCCATCGACGCAGGTCGGTAGAAGGCGTCCATGACGGCCCGCGCCCGCGGCGTCCAGGTCTCGACGAACTGCCGGTACGCCGCGGCATCCTTTGCGCCGCATGCCCGTTCGATGGAGGCGCAGGTCGCGTCGAGGTCGGTCCGGAAGACGATCGCCGGCGCCGTGTCGGTCGCCGGCACGAAGGCCCAGGGGTCGCAGTCGACGTAGCGGAGTCCGTGCGAGGCGAGGTCGAGGTCGTCGAGAACAGGGGAGTGCCGGATCATCAGGTGCGCCGAGGAACCGCGATCGATGCGGTACCCGGGGAAACGTTCGACGGTCGACACCGCACCGCCGGGGATCTCGTCGCGCTCGAAGACCTCGACGTCGCGTCCGGCCTTCGCGAGGTAGGCCGCGGCGATGAGGCCGTTGTGGCCGCCGCCGACGACAACCGCGTCGCGCCGCTCCCCGTGCCCGCTCATGCGTGTTCCGTGTCGTGCGCTGTCGTCGTTGTCTGTGCCACGCCCTCCATCATCCAGATTGTGGCGGACCGGGGGGCGGCGGTTGCAGGTTCAGCGGCAGCGGACGGCCGAGGAACGCGAACGGACGGGGGTCGCCGGTGAAGGTGAAATGCCGGAGCACATCCGAGAAACCCATCCGCCGATACAGCGACCAGGCCCGGTTCTGCTCGGCGGGGATCTCCGGCGTCGACAGCAGCACATGGCGTTCGGGTCGCTCGGCGAGCAGCCGCGCCAGCAGCAACTGCCCGATGCCGCGCCCCTGTGCGGTGGGGTGGACGTGGAGCTCGGTCAGCTCGAAGTAGTCCCGGGCGATCATCTCGATGTCCGCGGGGGAGCGTCCCGTCTGCCGCAGCCCGAGCCGGAGTTGCTGGTTCCACCACTGCCCGGTCGCGCCGGTGTAGCCGTAGGCGATGCCGACCAGGACGTCGTCGGGGCACGTACCCACCGGCGGTCCGACCCGGCGCCGGGACGTCGGCATCGACTGTGCCTCGTGCGGGGGCAGGGTGGCGACCGCGCCGACCGCGCGCCAGCCCGGCCGGGCGATGTGTTCACGCCACAGCGACGCCCGGTGCACCTCGGTCCCGCGGGGATACCCCATCGCGGTCACATAGACGTCGAGAGCGGGCTCCAGCCACACGCGGGAGTCCTGACCACCGAGGTTCACCAGACGGATCGTCAACGTCGGATCGCCTCCGGGCTCATCGAGCGGGCCCGCACCGTCCCGGCCATGCGCTCTCCGACCATCTGGTGTGACTGTCCTCTCGGTGTGGCGGGCTCCGCGGAATCGGGTCGCGGGAGTCGGTGTTGAAGAAGGATGCGGGCGCGGCCTCACGCCTTGAAGAGACGCGCACCGCTAGCTATATTGAACGTGTCGAACGGGTGTTCGATGAATGTGCCTCCGCAAGCTGTTCGCGTTCATCCCGACGACATGACGGTCCGGTGGCGGACGAGGGAAGCGTCTGCCACCGGACACCGTCGCCAGCGAGTGAGGAGGATGCCATGCCCGGACGGCCCACATCCCGCCGGTCCGCGCCCGTCGACCCGGTGATGGTCGGACGTGCGCGCGATCTCCTCCAGCGTGCCCACCTCCTCCTCGACAACGCCGACGGTGTCACCGACGACGCCGAACGCTTCCGGCAGTTCTATCTCGTCGCCCTCCGTGCGGCCGGTGCCGCGATCGCGATCGGCGAGCCGGCCGGACCCGCCCGCCGCAAGACGTCGAACGCCTGGACCCGTATCGGTGTGGTCGCTCCCGACCTCGCCCCGCTGGCCGCGCGGTTCGCCACGCTGTCGCCCGTCCGGATGAAAATCGAGTCGGGGATCATCCGAACACTCGACCCCGACAGTGTCGCCGGCATGCGACTCCTCGTCCTCGACTTCCTCCGGCAGGTCGAGACCTTGGTCATCGCTTACGAGCAAGGCAAATTCGGGACAGAGGACCCCCAAATCGGGCGAACTGCGTGAGGCCGGACACACTTTCGGCGTTCCGTTGTCGTTCCGGTATGTGCATCCGGGCCCACAACACCGAGTAATGGTGGTCGCGGCTGATTTCACCTCGTATCATGGGAGAATAAGGCGCAGACGCCTCACCGGTCGCGGTTGACCGTCGTCGGCGTCGCGGATCAGGGAGAAGGAGGGTCGGTGCCACTTTCGGAGCACGAGCAACGCATGCTCGAACAGATCGAGAGCGCTCTGTACGCGGAAGACCCCAAGTTTGCGTCCAGTGTCAAGCGTCGTCGGCTGGGTAAGTCGAGTGGCCGTCGTCGCCTACAGGCGGTGGCGGTCTTCGTCGTCGGCCTCGTGATGCTCGTCGGCGGTCTCATCGTCAAGATCGACATCGGGGGCTTCCCGATCGTCAGCCTCCTCGGCTTCCTGGTGATGTTCGGCGCCGGCCTCTTCGCCCTCTGGGGTGACGACCTCGCCGACTCCGCGACCGCCGCGCCGCGCGCGGGAGGCAAGAAGCAATCCGGGTCTTCCGGCTCCAAGCGCAAGCTGTCGGAGCGGATGGAAGAACGATTCAACCGTCGGTTCGAACAGGAGTAGATCTCCGGTCGGTCTGACGGCCACGACCCTCGAGAGCCGCGCACCCATGTGGGTGCGCGGCTCTTTTGCTGTGCACGACCCGGCTTCTCACGTGCGATTCGGCGCGCTGTCGACCATGTCCCCACCGTCACCCACTCCCGGCCCCCACCTGCCCCCACCGGCGTTCCCCACCTTCCCCCACCCGAGTTCCCCACTTTGCCCCACCTGGGAAGAAGCACTGGTCGCATGGGCATCTGAAGCCTCAGAAAGCCCGTCTGTCACACGATCGATGGACAAGGCGACACGCGTTCACGCACGGGACACGCACGAAGTGTCAGAAGTTTCACCTGCTTGAACTGGGGATTTGCTGGATAGTGGAGGTCGAGTGGGCTTCTGGGGTGGAAAGTGGAGGAAAGTGGGGTACTGTGGCAGCACTGGGTGAGGCGATCCGGAGCGCGGAACCCAGGGGCAGGAGGTGTCGACATGTCTGTGCGATTCGTCGGCACCTACACGCCCAAATTGGACGACAAAGGGCGACTCACGTTGCCCGCCAAGTTCCGCGATGCACTGGCAGGAGGGGTAGTGGTCACCAAAGGCCAAGACCACAGCTTGTCGGTGTATCGGACCGAAGAGTTCGATGCGATCGCGGCGAGGATCGTCGAGGCGTCACGCAACGACCCTGACCTGCGTGCGTTTCAGCGGACCTTCTTCGCCGGTTCGGAAGAACAGCGACCGGACGGCCAGGGCAGGATCAGCCTGTCCTCCGACCATCGCGTCTACGCGGGACTGTCCAAGGAGTGCGTGGTGTTCGGCAGCTTCGATCACCTCGAGATCTGGGATTCGGCCGCATGGGACGAGTACCAGTCGCAGCACGAGGAGAACTTCTCGGCAGCCAACTCGGCCGCGTTGAACGCGGTCTTGTAGCCGAGAGGGGACGAGGCGAAGCGGTACTCGGGCTTCGGGTGGCACGAGGCCCCGATCCGGTCCGACCCTGGCGTACTTCCCCAACGCCAGGTACGGAATCGGATCGGGACCTCGCTCCATCCGGGGCGCGGCCCGACGGTGATGAACCGTCCGCCCGCGACATGAAACTCCTCCGACAAGTCCTTCGCACCGAAACGCCGACTCTGCCGACCGACATGGCCGACACGCCGATGGGGGCCCTCCGTGGATGACACTGGTGACGACACTCGCCGCTCCGGCGAGTTCGGCCACATCCCGGTCATGGGCCGGCGCATCGTCGAATTGCTCACCCCGGCACTGGAATCAGAAGACCGGCGGGTCTTCCTGGATGCGACGCTCGGTGCCGGTGGGCACAGCGAACTCATCCTGAACACATTCCCCAACGTGCACCTCGTCGGTATCGACCGCGATGCCTCCGCCCTGGACATCGCGCGGCGCCGACTCGAACCGCACGCGGACCGGATCTCCCTGCACCAGGACACTTTCCACGAGATCGCCGACGTCCTCGACGACGCCGGTGAGGAAACCATCGACGCCGCCCTGTTCGACCTCGGTGTCTCGTCGATGCAGCTCGACCAGGCCGGCCGGGGTTTCGCCTACTCGGTCGACGCGCCCCTGGACATGCGGATGAACTCCGACGACCCGCTCACCGCGGCGGACGTCCTCAACACCTACGGTCACGGCGAACTGGCCCGTGTGCTCTCCGAGTACGGGGAGGAGCGCTTCGCAGGCAAGATCGCCTCGGCGGTCCTGCGGGAGCGCGAGAAAGAACCGTTCACGACGAGTGCACGTCTCGTCGAACTGCTCTACGCCACCATCCCGGCGGCGACCCGGCGGACCGGTGGCCACCCGGCCAAGCGCACCTTCCAGGCCCTGCGTATCGAGGTCAACCACGAACTCGACGTCCTCCGCGAGGCGTTGCCGACCGCGCTGTCGGCGCTCACCGTCGGCGGCCGTGTCGCGGTGATGAGCTACCAGTCGCTCGAGGACCGGATCGTCAAGCGGGAGTTCGCGGCCCGCACGACCTCGACCTCGCCGCCTGGCCTGCCCGTCGAGTTGCCCGGCACCGCCGCGGAGTTCCGCCTCGTGACCCGCGGCGCCGAGCGTCCCGACGACGAGGAACTGACCATCAATCCGCGATCGGCACCGGTTCGAGTCCGGGCGGTCGAACGAGTCGAGAAGAAGGGCTGATCATGACGATCCTGCACGACGCCCCTCGTCGCTCCGGCTCCGGCCGTTCCGACGACAAGCGTTCCGGCGCTGGACGTTCCGCCACCGAACAGAACAGTCGTCGGTCGCGGCGCGCCCGCATCGAGTCCGAGCGCGCGACCCGTTCGCGGGCGGCCCAACGCGCGCTGGATCGCCGTCACAAGCGAATGGCCACCGGCGCGGTCGCACCGCGTGCGGCCCGCGGCGGGCTGTCGATGTCCGGTGTCTCGCTTCGAGAACGGTTGCAGCACACACCTTTCGTGGTCCCGGTCATCGCATTGCTGGTCCTGGGCCTCGGTCTGAGCCTGTGGCTGTCCACCAAATCGGCCCAGGACTCCTACAAGCTCGGCATCGAGCGGACGGAGAACCAGTCGCTCATCGACCAGCGGGATGCGCTCAAGCGGACCTACGAATCCGGCAACTCTGCTCCGGAACTGTCCCGGGAGGCAACCCGACTCGGCATGATCCCGTCGGACAACCCGGCACGGATGATCGTCGACGACCCGCGCCGGCCCCGCATCGTCGGGAAACCCGCACCGGCGTCGGGGAAGCCGATGGCCGACCTCAACCCCGAACTGAAGCCCGACCCCACCGAGACCATCGACCCGCGCAAGGTGGACGACTCGATCGGACTCGGCGGCGGCGCCGTCGGCGCACCCAACCCACCGGCCCAGCAGACCCCGGGTCAGCAGACCCCGGCCCCGTCGACCCCGGGACAGTCCGGGCCCACGCCGTCGCCGCAACCCGTTCCGGCGCAACCCGATCCGGCCCCCGGGCAGGGGGAGGCCTCGCCGCCGGCCGAGTCGGGGCCCGCGCCCTCGAGCCCGATCCCGGCGCCGAACGTCGTGCCCCGGACGTGAGGTGGCCGCGGGTCGTAAGGGCTGTCACAGTGCGCCCACCGATCTGCAACCCGCCGACGCCAAATCCCTGTCACGACCTTGAAGCGGTGAACAATTGACGACCATGACACGTGCGACCTTCGAGCGACTCGGCCACGCGCCGTCTCGCCCGGGACGTCGCCCGGGCCAGGGATCCCGCGCGACCGCAGGCGGCCCGGGTGGCCGCGGACCGGGAAAGGGCGGTCCCCGAAACAGCGGGGGACTGCACAGTTTCGGATTCCGGACCAAGGTGTTCGGAGTCGTCGTGCTGCTCGTGGTCCTCGCGGTCGCAGGGAAGATGATCGTCGTCCACACCATCCAGGCCGGGTCCATCTCGGCCGAGGCCGCCCAGCAGCGCGAGTACACGCAGGTCCTGACGGCCAAGCGTGGTTCCATCCTCGACCGCAACGGTCGCCCGCTGGCCTACACCGACGAGGCCCGGTCACTGACGTTCCTGCCCAAGGCGGTTCGCAAGTCGATCGATGAGGAGCACCGCAAGAACGACGAACTGCCCGGCGTCGACGAGCGCCTCAAGGAGATCGCCAAGGGCGTCTCGGTGGCACTCGGCGGCTCGATCAGCGAAGAGGACCTCCTCGCGAAGATCACCGGCGACGAGCCCTTCGTCTACCTCGCACGGTCGGTGAGCCCCGACGTCGCCAAGCGCATCACAGAGGAGTTCCCCGAGGTGGGCGCCGACCCGGAGAGCATCCGGCTCTATCCCGGTGGTTCGCTGGCGGCCAACGTCATCGGCGACGTCAACTACGACGGCAACGGTCTCATCGGCCTCGAGGCCTCCCTCGACGCGATCCTGTCCGGCACCGACGGTTCCCGTACCTACGACCGCGGATCGGACGGCGCGATCATCCCGGGCAGCACCCGCAACGTGCACCCGGCCATCAACGGTTCCACCGTCCGCCTGACCCTGGATTCCGACACCCAGTGGTTCGTCCAGAGTCAGGTCATGAAGGCCAAGCAGGCGTCCGGAGCGAAGGGTGCCTCGGCGGTCGTGCTCGATGCCAGGACCGGCGAGGTGCTGGCGATGGCGAACGACGGCACCTTCAACGCCTCGCTCCCGCTGTCGGACCAGCCGAAGGCCGAACTCGGCAACCCGTCGGTCACCTCCCCGTTCGAGCCCGGCTCGGTCAACAAGCTCGTCGCGGCCGCCGCCGCCATCGAGTACGGCCTCACCCGGCCGGACACGGTCCACCAGGTGCCCGGCAGCATCCAGATGTCCGGCGTCACCGTCCGCGACGCCTGGGAGCACGGCGTCGAGCCGTACACGACCACCGGCATCTTCGGTAAGTCGTCGAACGTGGGCACGCTGATGCTCGCCAAGCGCATCGGTGAGGAACGCTTCGCCGACATGCTCAAGCGATTCGGGCTCGGCCAGCGCACCGGCGTCGGCCTCCCGGCCGAGAGCGCCGGCGAGGTCCCCGCACTGAGCCAGTGGTCGGGCGGTTCCTTCGCCAACCTGCCCATCGGGCAGGGTCTGTCGATGACGCTGCTGCAGATGACCGCGATGTACCAGGCGATCGCCAATGACGGCCTGCGCATCCCGCCGCGGATTCTCGCCGGCGAGGAGCGCGACGGCGACACCACGGAGGGGCATGCTCGTCCCGAACCGGTCCGCGTCGTCAGCGAGGAGACCGCCCGGACGGTCCGCGACATGTTCCGCTCGGTGGTGCAGGACGATCCGATGGGCGTGCAGATGGGTACCGGCACCAAGGCGGCCGTCAGCGGCTACCAGGTCTCCGGCAAGACCGGTACCGCCCAGCAGGTCGATCCGTCGTGCGGCTGCTACTCGAACTCGCGCTACAACATCACGTTCGCCGGGATCGCCCCGGCCGACAACCCGCGCTACGTCATCGGGATCATGCTCGACAACCCGCGCCGCAGCTCCGACGGCACCGGGGGACAGTCCGCCGGACCGCTCTTCTCGACCATCGCGTCGTGGATGCTGCAGCGCGCCCAGGTCCCGCTCTCTCCGCCGACCCCGAGGCTGACCCTCACCGCGAAGTGACCCCCACCCCGTTGGTCGGCGCACCGCGTCCCGGACGCCGATCCCGGGGTCGGTATCGTGAGTGCAATTCTGCGCCGAACACGAATGGGCCCGCGGTGATCGGACCGCGAACACCCCGACCACCAGCACCCCGACCACCAGCACACCGACCGAGAACAACCGAGGAGGCGAACACATGACGTCTCGTGGTTCCTCGCACAAGGGATCGGCCGGCAGACGCAAGGGCAACAAGAAGGTCCCCGGTCGTCCGCGCGAGGTCGCGCCCACGGCCGTGACGGTCCTGTCGACGGCCACCGGCGCCCGGCTCGACCTCGTCGGCGGCGCCGACCGCGACACCAGCGTGCAGGGCGTGACCCTGCGCGCCCAGGACGTCCAGCCCGGCGATCTGTTCGCGGCCCTCCCCGGTGCGGCCACCCACGGCGCGCGGTTCGCCGACCAGGCGGTCGCCGCCGGGGCGACCGCGATCCTGACCGATCCGGCCGGCCGCGCCGAACTGAGCCGCGTCCTGCCGCCCGAGACCGCCGTCGCGGTCCTCATCCACCCCAGCCCGCGGACCGTGCTGGGCAGCGTCAGCGCCCGTGTCTACGGAAACCCGTCGCAGCGACTGAAACTGATCGGGATCACCGGCACGTCGGGCAAGACCACCACGTCGTATCTCGTCGAGGCGGCCCTGCTCGCCGCCGGGCACTCGGTGGGACTCATCGGAACCGTCGAGACCCGCGTCAACGGCGTCGCGCAGCCCAGCTCGCTGACGACTCCGGAGGCCCCGACCCTGCAGGCGTTGCTGGCGTCGATGCTCGAGGACGGTGTCGACGTCGTCGTCATGGAGGTGTCCAGCCACGCGCTGTCCCTGGGCCGCGTCGACGGCGCGCACTTCGCGATCGGGGCCTTCACCAACCTCTCGCAGGATCATCTGGACTTCCATCACACGATGCGCGCCTACTTCGACGCCAAGGCGCAGTTGTTCGTGCCGTCGTCACCGAACCACGCGGTACGCGCCGTGGTGTGCGTCGACGACGAGTGGGGCCAGCGGATGGCCGATCTCGCCCGTCGCCCCGGCGAGGCGGCGCACCTGCAGCCGGTGACGGTGTCGACCGGTCCGACGCCCGCTCACTGGCATGCGGGCCCGTCGGACCTCGCCGGCGACGGCACCTCCCACACCCCGATCACCGAACCCGACGGCGACCACGTCCTGGTCATGCCGCTCCCGGGCCGCTACAACGTGGCCAACGGACTGCTGGCCGTCGCGGTGGCCCACGCGGCGGGTGTGCCGATCTCCACCGCGCTCGACGCGGTCGCGTCGGTGAGCGTGCCGGGACGTCTGCAGCGGGTCGATCGCGGTCAGCCGTTCCTCGCTCTGGTCGACTACGCGCACAAACCCGGAGCCGTCGAGGCCGTCCTGGCGACCCTGCGGGGTCAGCTCGGGGAGGGACCCGGCCGCGTGGCCATCGTGGTCGGTGCCGGCGGCGACCGTGACGCGGGCAAGCGGCCGCTGATGGGTGAGGCCGCGGCGCGCGGTGCCGAACTCGTCATCGTCACCGACGACAACCCGAGGTCGGAGGAACCGGCCGCCATCCGGTCCGAGGTTCTCGCCGGCGCCCGGGGCGTCGACGCCGCCGACCGCCCGGCCGGTGCCGAACCGGTACGCGAGGTCGGGGATCGTGCAGCGGCGATCGCCGAGGCCATCGCCTGGGCGCGGCCCGGCGACATCGTGCTGGTCGCGGGCAAGGGGCATGAGGCAGGGCAGGAGATCAACGGCGTGAAGCATCCGTTCGACGACCGCGAGGTCGTCGCACAAGCGCTGGACGAATTGCCGAACGCGACCACCGACCCGGTGGGCGCGGAGGGTGATCGATGACCGGACCGTTCGTCACGGTGATCCGCGGGGATGCGCCGGTGACGGTCGACGACGCACGTCTGCTCATCCGCCGACTCGCCGAGCACGCCGGCGCGTTGCGCGGCAGCACCGTGGCGGATCGACCGCGAACCTGGGCGATCATCGGCGAGGTCGCCAGCTCCGACGGGACCGCCGAGAACCAGCGCGTCGTCGAGCACGATCTCCTCGGACGTCTGGCCGTCCGGCTGGCCGTCGACAAGACTCTCTGCGTGGGCGACTCCCGATCGGTTCACGCCCTGCATCAGGGCGCCGTCATGGAGGGGTCGTGGGGCGACGAGGCGCGCATCGTCGACACGGTCGAGGCCGCCGCGGCACTCGTCGACACCGACCCGGACTGGCGGCCCGCCGCCGGTGATGTCATCCTCCTCGCGGCGGCGAGCGCCGACCTCGACTCGGTGGTCACGGCGTGGGGTGCGAGCTGCGGATGGCAGATCCGCGAGGATACTGACTCCGGTCCCGGCGACGAGGGGACCGCATCATGAGGGCACGCGATGAGGCGCGCCTGCCGAGAACACTGAACAGAGTCGGAGAGAAGAGCGTGGCGGGGAACGGACGAGCGAACACGAGGGCAGCACGGTGACCCAGATCCTCCTCGCGGGTGCGATCGCGATCGCGGTGTCGATCCTGCTGACCCCCGTGCTCATCAAGGTGTTCTCCAAGCAGGGCTTCGGCCAGGAGATCCGGGTCGAGGGCCCCCAGAGCCACCAGACCAAGCGTGGCACTCCGTCGATGGGCGGCGTCGCGATCCTCGCCGCACTGTGGGCGGGCTACTTCGGTTCGCACCTCGTCGGCCTGTTCACCGACGCCGGCAACGGACCGACCGCGTCGGGCCTGCTCGTGCTGGGCCTCGCGACCGCGCTCGGCATCGTCGGCTTCCTCGACGACATCATCAAGATCCGCAAGCACCGCAACCTGGGACTGAACAAGACCGCGAAGTCGATCGGTCAGTTCATCGCCGCGATCCTGTTCGGCATCCTCGTGCTGCAGTTCCGCAACGACTACGGCCTCAGCCCGGCCAGCACCCACCTCAGCTATGTGCGCGACATCGACGCCATCGGCCTCGGCGCGGTGGTCTTCGTGGTGTTCTGCTGGCTCGTGGTCGCCGCGTGGTCCAACGCGGTGAACTTCACCGACGGACTCGACGGTCTGGCCGCCGGTTCGATGGCGATGGTCCTCGGTTCCTACGTCCTGGTGACCTTCTTCCAGTTCGTCAACGCCTGCGCCGGCGGTGCCAAGCCGCCCAGCGACATCCCGACCGGGTGCTACCAGGTTCGCGACCCCCTCGACCTCGCGATCATCGCGGTGGCCGGCGGCGGTGCCTGCCTCGGCTTCCTGTGGTGGAACGCCGCACCGGCGAAGATCTTCATGGGTGACACCGGCTCGCTGGCGCTCGGCGGCATGCTGGCCGGCCTGTCCATCACGACCCGGACCGAACTCCTCGCGGTCGTCATCGGTGCGCTGTTCGTCGCCGAGATCATGTCGGTGGTCATCCAGATCGCATTCTTCCGGACCACCGGCCGCCGTGTGTTCCGAATGGCGCCGTTCCATCACCACTTCGAACTGGGCGGGTGGGCCGAGACGACGGTGATCATCAGGTTCTGGCTGCTCACAGCCATAGCCTGTGCGCTCGGCCTGTCGCTCTTCTACGGCGAGTTCCTGGCCACCAATGGCTGATCCGCGCGACGAGAACTCCGCGTCTCCCGGCGACCCACTGGGGTTGACCGGCAAGACCGTGGTGATCGGCGGCGCGGGAACCGCCGGCATGTCGGCGGCCCGGTACCTGGTCACCAGGGATGTCCGCATCCTGCTCGCCGACGATCGGTTCGCCGCACGTGACGCCGACGCCGCCGACCGGGATGCGGCGGTCGCCGCCGTCCCCGGGGTCGCGGACCTGATCGGGCAGGGCGTCGAGGCCGTCGCGATCTCCGATCTGCTGGCCGACCCCTCGTGGACCGCCGACACCGCGGTCGTGATCGTCTCGCCCGGATTCGCACCCACCCACGGCCTCGTCGTGCAGGCCGCGGCGGACGGTGTGCCGGTGTGGGGCGAGGTCGAGTTGGCCTGGCGGGTCGACGCCGCGGGTCTGCTCGGGGAGCCGCGCACCTGGCTGGTGGTCACCGGCACCAACGGCAAGACCACCACCACCTCGATGCTCGCCGACATCGTCGAGCGCTCCGGGCGTGGCGGCGCGGCGTGCGGCAACATCGGCCTGCCGGTTCTCGATGCGATGCGCGCGACGCCCCGCGTCGACGTGCTGTGTGCCGAGCTGTCGTCGTTCCAGCTGCACTGGGCACCGTCGGTCGCCCCGGCTGCCGGGGTGGTGCTCAACGTCGCCGACGATCATCTCGACTGGCACGGCACCTTCGACGCCTATGCATTGGCCAAGGCCGGTGCGCTGCGCGGCGACATCGCGGTCGTCGGTCTCGACGACGCAGTTGCATCAGGTCTGCCGGGCGCTGGACGCCGGGTCGGCTTCACGCTCAACCCGCCGCAGGACGGCCAGCTCGGCGTCGAGGACGGGCAACTCGTCGACCGTGCCTTCGGTGCGGGTCGTCTACTGCCGGCCGGCGCCGTGCATCCGGCCGGTCCGTCGGGCGTCGCCGACGCCCTCGCCGCCGCCGCACTCGCCCTCTCGATCGGTGTCGAGCGCAACGCCGTCGAGGCCGCGCTCACCGATTTCCGGCCTGCCGCCCACCGCGGCGAGGTCGTGGCGACGCGCGGCGGCATCCGCTTCGTCGACGATTCCAAGGCCACCAACCCGCATGCCGCCCAGGCTGCGGTCGCCGCATATGACCGCGTGGTGCTGATCGCGGGCGGCCTGCTCAAGGGCGCGTCGATGGACGCCATGCTCTCCGCCGTCGGCGATCGGCTCGCCGGGGTGGTCGCCATCGGCCGGGATCGTGAGCTGGTCGTCGAAGCGATCGCGCGACACGCCCCAGAAGTCCCAACAGTCACAGTATTCACAGGGGACGATGGCACGGTGAACGTGCATCGCCAGGGTCAGACCGCACCCGTCCTCTCGTCGACCGAAACCTCGGGATCAGACGCCGCCGTTGCCGTGATGGACCGGGCGGTCGCCGAGGCATGGGAGCTCGCCGCGGCGAGCGACCCGAAGCCCGACGCGGTGCTCCTCGCACCCGCCGCGGCATCGCTGGACATGTTCGCCGGCTACAGCCGGCGCGGTGACGCGTTCGCGCGCGCCGCACAGGACATCGCCGGCACCCCCACCTCGCGGTGAGTGGCGTGCGCACCGACAAGACCGCGGTCGACGCCGCGGACGACGAGAGCACCTTCGACGACGGGGACACGTTCGACGACGGAACGGACGAGACCACGGACGAGAGCCGGACCGCCACCGTGCGGCGGAAGGCGTCGAAGCCGGTGGCCGAGGTCTCCGCGGCGGCCTCGACCGCGGCGTCGGTGACGGCCTCGTTGCCGGCCATGCTCGTCGAAGGCGTGCGCAACCTCCTGGCGCGGCCGCTGGCCTCCTACCAGCTGGTCCTCACGATGGCGTTCATGCTGACAGCCTTCGGCCTGGTGATGGTGCTGTCGGCGTCGTCGGTCGAGGGGTACTCGCAAGAAGGATCGGCCTACGGACTGTTCACGACGCAGGTCATCTTCGCCGGACTCGGCCTCGTCGTCTTCTACCTGATGCTGCGGGTCCCCGTCCGTCTGCTGCGGCGCTTCGCCGCGCCGTCGATGGCCATCGCCATCCTGCTGCTCGGGCTGGTGCTGATCCCCGGCATCGGCACGCTCAGCCAGGGCGCCCGACGCTGGTTCGTCATCTCCGGTGTGTCGGTGCAGCCCTCGGAGCTGGTCAAGGTGGCGCTGTGCATCTGGGGTGCGCACCTGCTCGCCTCCCGGCGCCGGGACAACGCCTCGATCAAAGAGCTCCTGATCCCGCTGGTCCCGGTCGCGATGCTGGTCTGCGTGCTGATCATCCTCGAGCCGAACCTCTCGACGACGATCACCATCGCGATCATTGTCGGCGCGATGCTCTGGTTCGCCGGGCTGCCGATCAAGGTCTTCTCGGCCTTCGCCGTCTCCGGTGTGGTCCTCGCGGTGATCCTCGCGCTCGTCGAGGGTTACCGCTCGCAGCGTGTGATGAGCTTCCTCGGCGGTATCGACGACCCGCAAGGTGCCGGCTACCAGGCCCGCCAGGCGACCTACGCGCTGGCCAACGGCGGCGTCTTCGGTGTGGGCCTCGGGCAGTCGAGCGCCAAGTGGAACTACCTGCCCAACGCGCACAACGACTTCATCTTCGCCATCATCGGCGAGGAACTCGGCCTCCTCGGTGGCCTGCTGGTGGTGTTCCTGTTCGTGCTGCTGGGTTACATCGGCTTCCGCATCGCACACCGCTCGACCGATCCGTTCCTGCGCCTGATGACCGCGACCATCACCGTGCTGATCCTCGCGCAGGCGTTCATCAACATCGGCTACGTCATCGGCCTGCTGCCGGTCACCGGTATCCAGCTGCCACTCATCTCGGCGGGCGGTACGTCGACGCTGACCGTGCTCGCGATGCTCGGCCTCCTGGCCAACGCGGCGCGACACGAACCCGAGGCCGTCGCGACCCTCACCGCCGGATCGCAGGGCCGTCTGGCCCGGATCCTGCGGCTCCCGACGCCCGTGGCCTACCGGCAGACGCGGGCCGAGACCCTGCGAGATCGGCTCGACCAGCGTCGCTCGGCGAGCGGACGGCCCGCGGGCCGCACCGCGGGACGGGGTGCACCGGGACGGGTCGGGACATCCGGGCGGGCGGGAGCGTCGACCCGTCGCGGACGACCGGCCGAACCGGCTCCGGGCCAGGGCCGGTTCACCATGCCGTGGAAGCGGACGAAGACTGCCGAACCGGCACCCGCACGGGGTGCATCCGCACGACGTCCGGCAACGGCCGGTCGCACCCGACCTGCGCCGTCGGCACGAGCGGGCGTCGACTACCGTGGCGGGTATCCCGGCGCCGGCAGTGCACGTCGCTCGGCGTCACCGGGATGGCGGGCGGGCGCGCATCAGCCGCGGACGCCGAGGTCCGCCGACCCCGGGCGCGATCGGCCGACACACGGCCGCGCGGGACGCCGCTGACGGCTCCCGCGACAGGCGATGCCGCTGCGTGGGACAGACGTGCACAGTGGCTGGAGATGGAGTGACAGAGCCGGTGAGTTCGGGTGCAGCACAATCTGATACGACCGGAGGCCCGGGCGGGCGGCCGCTGTCGGTGGTGGTCGCGGGCGGCGGGACCGCCGGACACATCGAACCCGCGCTCGCCGTGGCCGACGCGATCACCCGCATCGACCCGACGGCCCGCGTCACCGCACTCGGGACCAACCGTGGCCTCGAGGTCGACCTGGTGCCCGAGCGCGGATACGACCTCCGGCTGATCCCGCCGGTCCCGCTGCCGCGCAAGCCGGGGATGGACCTGGCCAAGACCCCCGGGCGCCTGGTGTCCTCGGTCGCCGCGACCCGCAAGGTGCTCGCCGACGTGGACGCCGACGTCGTCGTCGGCTTCGGCGGATACGTGTCGGTGCCCGCCTACCTCGCCGCGCAGATGCATCTACGCGGACGCAATCGCATCCCGATCGTCATCCACGAGGCGAACGCCTCGGCGGGTATCGCCAACAAGGTGGGCGCCCGGTTCGCCGACCGTGTCCTGGCCGCCGTCGACGGCTCCGGGCTCGACGCGACCGTCGTCGGCATGCCGGTCCGCGGTGTCCTCACCGAATTGGACCGGCCGGCCCTGCGGGCCAAGGCGCGCCACTACTTCGGACTCGACGAGGATGCCCCGACCCTGCTCGTCTTCGGTGGTTCGCAAGGCGCGCAACGCATCAACGCCGCGGTCTCGGGCGCGGCCGAAGCCCTCGCGAAGGCAGGCATCGGTGTCCTGCACGCCTACGGACCCAAGAACTCGATCGACCCGGTGATCGTCGAGGGTGCCCCGCCGTACCGCGGAGTCGGCTACCTCAAGCGGATGGACCTCGCCTACGCCGCCGCCGATCTGGTGATGTGCCGGTCCGGCGCGATGACCGTCGCCGAGGTGTCGGCCACCGGTCTGCCCGCCGTCTACATCCCGCTGCCGCACGGCAACGGCGAACAGCGCCTCAACGCACTACCGGTCGTCGAGGCCGGTGGCGGACTCATCGTCGAGGACTCGGCGGTCAGCGCGGAGTGGGTGGCACGCGAGGTCCCGGCCCTGCTGCAGGACACCGAACGACTGCAGAAGATGTCCGCGGCGGCCGCGGGCACGGGCCATCGCGACGCCGCCGCGGCCGTCGCCGACGCCGCCCTCGAACTGGCTCGCGGGTTCCGCGCGGGCCGGGGACCGTCCCGTAAGGCGTTTCGTTCGCGCCGATCGGCCGGCGAACAGTGACAATTGGACGGGACCGGGTCGGAGGGACCAGGGACGGCGAGACGACCGGACCCGGAGCGGGAGGTGACGACATGAGCGAGGGGACGACTGTGGGACCCGGAGGACTGCCGCCGCAGCTGGCCCGCGTGCACATGGTCGGCATCGGCGGCGCCGGCATGTCCGGGCTCGCGCGCATCCTGCTCGCCCGCGGCGGCCAGGTGTCCGGATCGGATGCCAAGAACAGCCGGGGCATCCTCGAACTCCGCACCCGTGGCGCCCGTGTCCAGGTCGGACACGATCCGTCCGCACTCGACCAGATCCCGGGCGGCCCGTCGGTCGTGGTCACCACCCACGCCGCCATCCCCAAGACCAATCCCGAGCTGGTGGCCGCACGCTCGCGGGGAATCCCGATCCTGCTGCGCCCGCGCGTGCTCGCCCAGCTCATGGAGGGTGACCGGACGCTGCTGCTGGCCGGTACCCACGGCAAGACCTCGACCACGTCCATGGCCGTCGTCGCACTCCAGCACGCCGGCAGCGACCCGTCGTTCGCGATCGGCGGCGAGCTCAACGAATCCGGCACCAACGCCCATCACGGCGGCGACCCGGTCTTCGTGGCCGAGGCCGACGAGAGCGACGGTTCGCTGCTGGAGTACACGCCCGACGTCGTCGCCGTCACCAACATCGACGCCGACCACCTCGACTTCTTCGGCTCGATCGAGGCCTACGTCGAGGTGTTCGACAAGTTCACCCAACGCATCCGGGCCGGCGGCACACTCGTGGTCTGCCTCGACGATCCCGGATCGGCGGCCCTCGCCGGACGTGTCCGCGGCGATCTCGCCGAACGCGGGGTGGAGGTCCTCGGCTACGGCCGCGGCACCCACGCGGTCCTCGCGCCCGGCGTGCCCAACGTGGCGACCCTGCTGTCGTGGGAACCGCGCGCCGCCGGGGGAGCGGCACGGGTCCGTTTCACCGCGCCGGTGACCGGCCCCGCCGACGAGACCGGCACGGTCGTCGAACGTGAACTCATCCTCCCGCTGCCGGGAGAACACATGGCGCTCAACGCGATCGCCGCGGTCATCGGTGCCGTGCGCGTCAACGCCGCAGCGACCGCCGACGCCGCGGGTGCCCTCGACGGCATCCTCGCGGGGATCGGCGCGTTCGGCGGGGTCCATCGTCGCTTCGAGTTCCGCGGGCGCCGCGGCGGCGTCGAGGTCATCGACGACTACGCCCACCATCCCACCGAGGTGCGCTCGGTGCTGTCCGCGGCGCAGTCCATGATGGCCGCGCGGGTCGGCCCGGACGCGCCACGCGGTCGCGTCATCGCGGTCTTCCAGCCCCACCTGTACTCGCGCACGGTCGAATTCGCCGACGAGTTCGCGGCCGCTCTCGACCTCGCCGACACCGTGGTCGTCGCCGACGTCTACGGCGCCCGTGAGGCACCGATCCCGGGTGTCAGCGGCCGGACCATCACCGACAAGCTGACGCGGCCATCGATGTTCGCGCCGGATCTGTCGCGGCTGGCCGGTCAGGTCGCCGGCCTGGCCCGGCCCGGAGACGTCGTGCTGACCCTGGGCGCGGGCGACATCACCATGCAGGGTCCCGAGATCCTGGCCGCACTCGGTGCGGACACCGCGACCGAGGACGCGACGACCGGTGAGGGCCCCGGCGACGGGGGCCTCACAGGAGGGGTCTCGTGATCCGCTGGCCGACCCGCCGCCGGTCCCGCCTGATCCTCGGCACCCTGATGGTCGTCGCCGCGGGGGTCGGGCTGGTCCTGATCGCCTACCTCACCCCGCTGATGGCCGTGCGCGGCACCGACATCCAAGACAACGGTTCGATCCCGGCCGACGAGATCCTGCGCGTCGCGGCCGTCCCGCAGGGGACACCTCTCCTCCAGGTGGACACCCGCGCCGTCGCGCAGCGCGTCGCCGGCATCCCATCCGTCGAATCCGCCCGCGTCCAACGGTCCTATCCGTCGACGCTCACCATCACCGTCGTCGAGCGGGTGCCGGTGGTGATCGTGACGAGTGGGGACGAGGTCCACGTCCTCGACCGGTCCGGGGTGTCCTTCCTCCACTACGTCCGCGCCCAGGGCGTGCCGCCGGAGGTGCTCAAGCTCCCGGTCCTCGAGACCCCGAACCCGGGCCCGGCCGATCCCACCACCCGGGAGGCGATCACCGCGGTCGCCGGATTGCCGGAATCGCTGGCGCGACAGGTCAAACGGGTGTCGGCGAGCTCTCCGGTCGACATCGAGTTCATCCTCACCGAGAGTCGCCGGGTCATCTGGGGCGACAGCGATCGGGGAGCGGAGAAGGCGCGAACCCTCACGTACCTGTTGAGCCGGGACGCCAAGATGTACAACGTCTCGAGCCCCGAGTTCCCGGCCTACAAGTGATCGAGGCGGCCTCGAGTCGCCCGCACGCGCCGGGAATCGCGTCAGATTCGTTGAAGATCCGAGAAATTCACCGAAATTCGGGAGCGACTTCCCGACACGCCGGGCGCTGTTGTGGATACCGGGGCCCGGGATGCCTAGCGTCATCTCCACAACGAACTACTTGACATAACTCTAAATCTATGGTTCAGGTTTAGGGTTTTGCCAGCACTTAGCCGCTGAGACCTCAGCACCGGAACACGCTGAGAGATCAGCAACGGAACATCGAGCACGACCCATTACGAGGAAGGCGAGCGCATGACGCCACCGCACAACTACCTGGCCGTCATCAAGGTCGTCGGCATCGGCGGCGGCGGCGTGAATGCCGTCAACCGCATGATCGAGCAGGGGCTCAAGGGAGTCGAGTTCATCGCGATCAACACCGACGCGCAGGCCCTGCTGATGAGCGACGCCGACGTCAAGCTCGACGTCGGTCGCGACTCCACCCGTGGCCTGGGTGCCGGCGCCGACCCCGAGGTCGGCCGCCGCGCCGCGGAGGACGCCCGCGACGAGATCGAGGAACTCCTCAAGGGTGCCGACATGGTCTTCGTGACCGCGGGCGAGGGCGGCGGCACCGGCACCGGTGGTGCCCCGGTCGTCGCGCAGATCGCCCGCAAGCTCGGTGCTCTCACCGTCGGCGTGGTCACCCGCCCGTTCTCCTTCGAGGGCAAGCGTCGCGGCGGACAGGCCGAAGCGGGCATCACCGCACTGCGGGAGTCCTGCGACACCCTGATCGTGATCCCCAACGACCGCCTGCTCCAGCTCGGCGACGCGCAGGTGAGCCTCATGGACGCCTTCCGCAGCGCCGACGAGGTCCTCCTCAACGGTGTCCAGGGCATCACCGACCTCATCACCACCCCGGGTCTGATCAACGTCGACTTCGCCGACGTCAAGGGCGTCATGAGCGACGCCGGCAGCGCTCTCATGGGCATCGGTTCGGCCCGCGGTGAGGACCGCGCCAAGAAGGCGGCCGAGTCGGCGATCAACTCGCCGCTTCTCGAGGCGTCGATGGAAGGTGCTCGGGGCGTGCTGATCTCGATCGCCGGCGGCAGCGACCTCGGCCTCTTCGAGATCCACAACGCAGCCACCCAGGTCCAGGAGGCGGCCCACGAGGACGCCAACATCATCTTCGGCACCGTGATCGACGACAACCTCGGCGACGAGGTCCGCGTGACCGTCATCGCCGCCGGTTTCGACGGTGGCACCCCGAAGAAGCGCTCGGACGTGCCCGCCGCAGCCGCCGGCCGTTCGGCCGTCGGTCAGGGGCAGGCCGGCGCGGTGTCGGCGCCGCCGAAGAGCGACCCGCTCTTCGGTGACATCCCCAAGGGATCGGGTGATCCCTTCGGTGGTGAGCGTGAGCCGGAGCCCCCGCGTCGCAACACGGTGCACCTCGACGACGACGATGTCGACGTGCCGTCCTTCATGAAGCGCTGACCCGCATGCGGGTACGTCGTGTGGTCACCACGCGTGCCGGCGGCGTCTCGGTGGCACCGTATGACTCGTTCAATCTCGGTGACCATGTCGGAGACGACCCGGAGGCGGTGTCCGCCAACAGGAATCGTCTGGCCGAGCAGATCGGATTGCCTGCTTCGTCGGTCGTCTGGATGGAGCAGATCCACAGCCGCAACGTGACGGTCGTCGACGGTCCGGTCACCGAACCGGTCCCGGCGACCGACGCGCTGGTGACGACCACGCCGGGCCTCGCGCTCGCCGTGCTGTCGGCCGACTGCGTGCCGGTGCTCCTCAGCGACGACGAGGCCGGCGTGATCGCCGGTGTCCATGCCGGTCGCGTCGGGGCACGCGTCGGCATCGTGCGCGAGACGCTGAAGGTGATGGTCGACCTCGGTGCGCGCATCGAGTCGATCGGTGCATTCCTGGGCCCGGCCGCATCCGGCGAACAGTACGAGGTGCCCCCGGCGATGCAGGCCGACGTCGAGAAACATCTGCCCGGGAGCGCGAGCCGCACCAAGAAGGGCACGACGGGCCTCGACCTCCGTGCCGGTCTGCGCCGCCAGCTCCTCGAGGCAGGGGTCGCCGGGGTCGCCGTCGACCCGCGCTGCACGATCTCGGACCTGAGTCTCTTCAGCCACCGGCGTGGCGCACCGACCGGCCGCCTGGCATCGGTGATCTGGATGGACGACGAGAGTGCGCCGGACGGGGAGTAGGCCCCCGGTGCTCCACGCGGGGAATGACGGGTGCTCCGCACGGGGAATGATGGGGGACATGAGCGACTCTCTCGATGACGCACGCACCGCCGAGCTGTCCGAGCGCCTCGAATCCGTACGCGGGCGGCTCGACGCGGCCGTGGCGGCTGCCGGCCGGCCCGCCGGGTCGTGTGCGCTCCTGGTCGTCACCAAGTACTTCCCGGCCGAGGATGTCCGTCGACTGCTGAATCTGGGCGTCCGGTCGTTCGGGGAATCCCGTGAGCCCGAGGCCGGCCGCAAGGTCGCCGAGGTCCTCGCCGACTGGGCGCCCGAGGATTCCGCCGACGTACCCGTGTTCGACATGATCGGGACCGTCCAGTCGAAGAAGGCCCGTTCGATCGCGCGGTGGGCGCGCGCGGTGCACTCGGTGGATCGTCCGAAGGTGGTCGACGCCCTGGGCCGGGCCGCGCGAGCCGCGCTCGACGAGGGGGAGCGGACCGGACGTCTGGGGGTGCTGCTCCAGGTGAGTCTCGACGGGGACCCGCAACGCGGCGGCGTCGTCGAGGCGGATCTCCCCGCACTGGCCGATCAGGTCTCCAACGAGGACGCGTTGGCGCTGCGCGGGCTCATGGTCATCGCCCCGCTCACCGGCGAGCGGAAGCACTGGATGGCCGAATCCGCCCGCATTCACAACGCTTTTCGCGATCAGTACGCCGACGCCGTCGAACTGTCCGCGGGCATGTCGGGTGACATGGAAGAGGCGGTTGCAGCCGGCTCGACATGCGTGCGTGTCGGAACCGCGATCATGGGCGATCGGCCGCTACTCTCTCAGTAATCACATTGGTAACAACAGAACCAAGTGACACAACAAGCGCAGATATCTCAGCAAGCACAACGACATCAGATGCACCATCCGGCACGGCTGCACACCGGCGTCGCACGACAGAGAGGCCGACTATGACCACGATGCAGAAGTTCAAGGCTTACTTCGGCATGGTGCCGCCCAGCGAGTACGAGGACGACTACCTCGAGGACGGCTCTGCGCTGCGTGCCCCGTCGCGTGAGCGTGCCTACCGTGACGACTACTACGGTGACGGCTCCTACGACCCCGGTTACGAGCCCTCCCTCCGCGACCCCGGCTTCCGTGAGGCCGGCTACCGCGACGAGATGGCTTACGACGACCGTCATTTCGACGGCGGATACGAACTCGCCGGCGACTTCGCCCCCGAGTTCGCCTACGCCGGACCGCGTCCGGCTCCCGAGGCCCCCATGCGGTCGGCTGCACGCCTCGAACCGTTGCAGCGTTCGTCGAGTGCCGCCCTGCGTGCCGCCTCGTCGCGCCCGGCCGCGCCCGAACACCGTGAGCTCGAGCGTGTGTTCGCCGACGGCCCGCTGCAGAAGATCACCACCCTGCGTCCCTCGGACTACAGCGAGGCCCGCACCATCGGTGAGCGTTTCCGCGACGGCAACCCGGTCATCATGGACCTCGTCGACATGACCAACGACGATGCGAAGCGCCTCGTCGACTTCGCTGCGGGCCTGGCCTTCGCGTTGCGCGGCTCCTTCGACAAGGTGGCCACCAAGGTCTTCCTGCTGTCGCCGGCCGACGTCGACGTGTCGCCCGAGGATCGCCGCAAGATCGCCGAGACCGGCTTCTACAACCACTCCTGATGCAGGTGGGCACCCTCGGTTCGCACCGTCGGGTGCTCTTCAGGCAATCTTGACGCGTGGCTGCGATTTTGTTGGGTGTCCTCTACTACATCCTGTTGGTCTTCTGGTTGCTTCTCCTCGGCAGGCTCGTCGTCGAGCTGGTGCGGACGTTCGCCCGCGAATGGCGGCCCACCGGGGTGGCGGTCGTGATCATCGAGACGGTCTTCACGCTGACCGACCCGCCGATCAAGGCGTTGCGCCGGATCCTTCCGCCGATCCCGCTCGGCCCGATCCGCCTGGATCTGTCGCTGATGATCGTCATGCTCGTCGTCATCATCGCCATGAACATCGTGAACGGTCTCCGCGCCGACGCGGTCGCCGATTCGCTCGCCACCGCACTGGTTCTCATCCGCTCCTGATCCGCCGACGAGTCGCCCACCGGGCCCCTTGCGACCCGGGTACCTTGGGGTACGTCGATGGACTACCGTTGGTTGTCGTCTTCGATGCCCTGCCCGTTCGGAGGAGTTTCGACCGGGCTCGGCATCAAACAGTGCGACCTACGGTTCGCATGTGACAGGATTGGACGCCAGTTACAGATTTTGACTGGTATGAATAGTTAGTGACAACCTGTATTGGTCGAACGACTCACGTCGCGCGATCCGGGTTGGACGGCACGCCAACTGAACACAAGCTTCACCACAGACACGAGGGGAACCGACATGCGGCTGACTCCAGCTGATGTGCACAACGTCGCGTTCAGCAAACCGCCTATCGGTAAGCGCGGCTACAACGAGGATGAGGTCGATCAGTTCCTCGATTTCGTCGAGGCCGAGCTGGCCCGGCTGATCGAAGAGAACACCGACCTCAAGCAGCGCGTCGAGGAACTCGAGGGTGAGGTCGCCGACGCCCGGTCGGGTGCCGGCGCAGCCCCCGCCGAGGAGCGGACCCAGATGTTCGCCAAGCCGCCGGCCCAGGAGCAGCCCGCTCCGGTCCAGCAGCCCGCGGCGTCGAACGACGATGCCAACGTGCGTGCCGCCCGCGTTCTCGCACTCGCGCAGGACACCGCGGACCGTCTGACCGGCAGCGCCCGCGCCGACGCCGACGCGATGCTGGCCGACGCGCAGACCCGCGCCGACACGATGGTCTCCGAGGCCCAGAGCAAGTCCGACGCCATGCTCGCCGATGCGCGCCAGCGTTCGGAGGCCATCCTGGCCGACGCCCAGACCCGTTCCGAGGCGCAGCTGCGCCAGGCGCAGGAGCGCGCGGATGCGCTGCAGAGCGACGCCGAGCGCAAGCACAGCGAGATCATGGGCACGATCAACCAGCAGCGCGGTGTGCTCGAGGGCCGGATCGAACAGCTCAAGACGTTCGAGCGTGAGTACCGTACCCGTCTGAAGACCTACCTGGAGTCGCAGCTCGAGGAGCTGCAGCAGCGCGGAAGCGCGGCACCGGTCGAGGGTGGCCGTCCCGATCAGTCGTTCTCGAACGATCCGGGCAGCGGCGGTTTCAGCAGCTACTCGCCGAGCTGACCTCCCTACCGGACATGCACCCTAGGCTGGTGATGTGCTGACCTTGGCCCTGGGCGCGACCCTCGTCGGGTTCGTGCTGCTCATCCTCGGTCTCATCACCGGGACCGTGTGGCTGGCCGTCGCCTGCATCGTCATCTGTCTCCTCGGTCTGGCCTTCCTGCTCGTCGACGTGTTCTCGGGACGCAACCGGGATTCCGCTCGATCGCTGGAGGACATGGTCCCCGGAGCCGGACGCGATGAGGTCGACGCCGATCGCGACGACGCCGGTTCTCCCGGCGACCCCAGCGATGCCGACGAGTCCCGGACACGCCGGTATCCGACAGCGATGCCGTCGGCACGGGACTCCGATACCGACGGGGAGACGGTTGCCTACGAGCAGCCCTCCTTCGAACCCGGTATGGCCGCACCGTCCGGTCCGACGCCGTCTCGGCCGGAGGTGCCCGAGAGCCGCCCGGCCCCCGAGCGTCGTGAGGGCAACCTCGAGGACTACCTGCGGTCGGTTGGCGAGCCGGTCGGCCGGCCGAACTCCGGTCCGACGCCCGCTCCCGGCCAGGCACCGCCCGGTCGGGGTGCACCGGGCCAACCGCCTCGTGCGCCGTACCAGGCGCCGGGTCAGCAGTCGCCCGGCGGTCAGCCGCCGCGTCCCGATTCGCCGCGTCCCGATTCGCCGCGGCCGCCGCAGTCCGGGCCGTTCCCGTCGGGTCCGTCCCAGCAGGGGACGCGTCCGCCCCAGTACGGGAATACGCAGTACGGGAACCCGCAGTCGGGGTCTCAGCAGCAGTACGGACAACCGCCGTCGGGGCAGCGTCCGGCGTGGCCTCAGGGCCAGGACTCCGCGCGACCTGACCCCGCCCAGTCGGGTGAGCGGCCGGAGGGGGAGCAGCCCGAGTCCCCGGAACCGCGGCCCGGCCGGCGTCGTGCGCCGGATTTCGATCCGCTCGACCCGAACTGGCGTCCACCGCTCGACTGACCCTCTCGTTCTCGACCACGCACCGCCCGGACGGCGATACCGATTCGCCTGTTCGGGCGGTGCGTCGTTACACTGGTTGACGCGTTGATCCGGCCATCACCGGGGAGCACCCGGAAGAACAGAGCAGCTGCGGTTGAAGCCGAGCAGCGCTCCCAGTAGAACCGGGCGGGAGTGGCCCGTCACAGCCACGGGACCGCACGGGGAGACCCGCGCGATCCGGTGAGTGGCGCCGGAGTGCCGGCGCAAGCGGGGTGGTACCGCGCAGACCTTCCGGTGTGCGTCCCCGTGCCGAGGAGAGACATCACCAGGCACGAGGAGACGAGCCGTGACCGACACGAACGAGACGGGCGCCAACGCGACCGGACGTGTGTACCCCAAGGTCGACATGACGGGTGGGACGGGCCGTAGCGCCCCCGATTTCCCGTCCGTGGAGCAGAACGTCCTGCAGTACTGGGATGCCGACTCGACCTTCGCCGCGTCCATCGAGAACCGTGCCGACGCCGAGGAGTTCGTCTTCTACGACGGCCCGCCCTTCGCCAACGGTCTTCCGCACTACGGCCACCTCCTGACCGGCTATGTCAAGGATGTGGTACCCCGGTACCAGACCATGCGCGGCAAGAAGGTCGACCGCCGATTCGGTTGGGACACACACGGTCTGCCCGCCGAACTCGAGGCCGAACGCCAGCTCGGGATCACCGACAAGTCGGAGATCGAGAAGATGGGCATGGAGAAGTTCAACGAGTACTGCCGTGACTCGGTTCTCCGCTACACCGGCGAGTGGCGCGACTACGTGACCCGTCAGGCGCGCTGGGTGGACTTCGACAACGACTACAAGACGCTCGACCTCGACTTCATGGAGTCGGTCATGTGGGCGTTCAAGGCCCTCTACGACAAGGGTCTGATCTACCAGGGCTACCGCGTGCTGCCCTACAGCTGGTACGAGCAGACGCCGCTGTCCAACCAGGAGTCGAAGCTCGACGACGCCTACCGCATGCGCCAGGATCCGGCGGTGACCGTGCGGATGCCGCTGTCGGTGCCCGAGGGGCCGCTGGCCTCGCTCGACGGCGTCAATGCGCTGATCTGGACCACCACGCCCTGGACCCTGCCGTCCAACCTCGCGATCGCGGTCAACCCCGAGGTCACCTACGTGCACGTCAAGGCCGCCGACGGTCAGCAGTACCTGCTGGCCGAGGCGCTGCTGGGCGCGTACGCCAAGGAGATCGCCGAACCCGAGGTCGTCGGCACCCACCTGGGCAAGGACCTCGAGAACCTCTCCTACACACCGCCGTTCGACTTCTTCGTCGGACATCCGAACTCTCACCGCGTGCTGCTCGGCGACTACGTCACCACCGAGAGCGGCACCGGCGTCGTCCACCTCGCGCCGGCCTTCGGTGAAGAGGACATGGACCTCGCGACCGCCAACGGCATCGAGGTCGTGCAGCCGCTCGATCCGGGCGGCCGCTTCACCTCGCAGGTCCCGCCGTACGAGGGGCAGATGGTCTTCGACGCCAACCCGGTCATCATCAAGGACCTCAAGGCGGCCGGCCGTATCCTGCGCCACGAGACCATCGAGCACTCCTACCCGCACTCGTGGCGGTCGGGACAGCCGTTGATCTACATGGCGGTGCCCTCGTGGTTCGTGGCCGTCACCCAGTTCCGCGACCGCATGGTGGAGCTGAACAAGCAGATCACCTGGGTGCCCGAACACATCCGCGACGGCCAGTTCGGCAAGTGGCTGGAGGGTGCGCGCGACTGGAACATCAGCCGCAACCGCTACTGGGGTGCGCCGATCCCGGTGTGGATCTCCGACGACCCGGAGTACCCGCGCATCGACGTCTACGGTTCGCTCGACGAACTCGAGCGCGACTTCGGCGTGCGCCCGGACAACCTGCACCGGCCGTTCATCGACGATCTCACCCGCCCGAACCCGGACGACCCGACCGGGCAGTCGACGATGCGTCGCGTGCCCGAAGTTCTCGACTGCTGGTTCGAGTCCGGGTCGATGCCGTACGCCCAGGTGCACTACCCGTTCGAGAACCGCGACTGGTTCGACGGTGGGGACTCGGCCTCGGCGGTGGCGCACAACCCGGGCGACTTCATCGTCGAGTACAACGGTCAGACGCGCGGCTGGTTCTACACCATGCACGTGCTCGCGACCGCGCTCTTCGACCGTCCTGCCTTCAAAACCGTTGCCGCCCACGGAATCGTGCTGGGCGATGATGGCCAGAAGATGTCCAAGTCCAAGCGCAACTACCCGGACGTCAACGAGGTCTTCGACCGCGACGGCTCCGACGCGATGCGCTGGTTCCTGATGGCCTCGCCGATCCTGCGCGGCGGCAACCTCGTCGTCACCGAGCGTGGCATCCGCGAGGGTGTCCGTCAGGCGCTGCTGCCGCTGTGGAACGCCTACAGCTTCCTGCAGCTCTACGCAGATCGCCCGGCGACCTGGCGGACCGACTCGCAGAACGTCCTGGACCGCTACATCCTGGCGAAGCTCGCCACCACGCGCGAGGTGATGACCGAGGCGCTCGACACCTACGACATCGCCGGTGCGTGCGATGCGTTCCGTGAGTTCGTCGAGTCGCTGACCAACTGGTACGTGCGCCGCTCGCGTGCACGGTTCTGGGCCGGCCAGGATGAGGACACCGACGCCTTCGACACCCTGTACACCGTGCTCGAGGTGGCGTCGCGGCTCGCGTCGCCGCTGCTGCCGCTGGCGACCGAGGCCATCTGGCGCGGACTCACCGGTGGCCGTTCGGTGCACCTGACCGACTGGCCGACTGCCGACGAGCTCCCGGCCGACGCCGACCTGGTCGCGGCGATGGACGAGGTCCAGGCGGTCTGTTCGGTCGCGTCGAGCGTGCGCAAGGCCAACAAGCTGCGCGTCCGCCTGCCGCTGCCCGGTCTGACCGTGGCCTCGCCGACCGCGGCCGCACTCGAGCCGTACGTCGACCTGGTCAAGGACGAGATGAACGTCAAGTCCGTCTCGCTCGCGACCGATGCCAGCGAGTACGGCCGCTACGAGATCGCGGTCAACGCCCGCGCCGCGGGCCCGCGCCTGGGCAAGGACGTCCAGCGCGCGATCAAGGCCGTGAAGTCCGGCAACTGGTCGGTGGAGACGAACGCCGACGGCGCGGAGGTCGTCGTCGCCGACGGCATCGAACTCCAGGACGGCGAGTACAGCCGCAAGCTGGTGGCGGTCGAACCGGACTCCACCGCCGAGCTGCCCGGTGGCAAGGGTCTCGTCGTGCTCGACACCACGGTGACCCCCGAGCTCGAGGCCGAGGGCTGGGCCAAGGATCGCGTGCGCGAACTGCAGGATGCGCGCCGCAACCTCGACCTGGACGTCTCCGACCGCATCGCGGTGCGCCTCGTCGTACCGGCCGAGCGTCTGGAATGGGCACAGACCCACGCCGACCTCGTCGCCGGCGAGGTCCTCGCCGTGGAGTTCGACGTCACCGCCGACGGTGCGCCGGGAGCCATCGAGCTCGGCGACGGTGTCACCGCCGACGTCGCAAAGGTCGGCTGACCAGCGATCTCGCGCTGACTGTCACATTTCTGCCGCCGTCGGTGTCTCGAGGATGACCACCTCGAACACCGACGGAAGGCAGATCGATGAGCACCACCGACACCACGCAGGAAATCCAGACAGTCGAGCGGACGCACGTGGTCGTCCTCGGCGCCGGTTACGCGGGCGCGATGGCGGCCAACCGGCTCCGGCAGAACCCCGACGTGGATGTCACCGTGGTGAATCCGCAACCGTTCTTCGTACAGCGCATTCGGCTGCACCAGTTCGTCGCACGGACCGGTGAGCCGCAGACCGGGTTCGACGATGTGCTCGGCGACGGCATCGATGTGGTCGTCGACACCGCCACCCGGATCGACGCGGAGGCGCGGCGGGTACACCTCGCCTCGGGGAAGCACCTCGACTACGACTACCTGATCTACGCCATCGGCAGCCGGCACCAGCTCCCGGACATCCCCGGCGCCTCGGACCACGCGCTGTCGGCCTCGGACTGGACTGCGGCACAACGGCTCCGGGAACGCCTCGACGCTCTGGACGCCGGTGCGCCGGTGGTCGTGGTCGGCGGTGGGCTCACCGGCGTGGAGATCGCCGGGGAACTCGCCGGACGCGGGTTCGCGGTGACGCTCGCCGGTGGCGGTGCTGTCGCACCGTCGGTCGGTGAACGCGGCTACCGGGCCACCCTCCGGCAGCTCGGTCGACTCGGAGTCGACGTGCTCGAAGACGCTCGGGTGACCGCTGTCGAGGCCTCGCGGGTCACCATCGAGACCGACGGTCGTGAACGAACGTTGCCCAGCCCGGCAACGGTGTTCGCCACCGGTTTCACCGCCCCCGAGCTCGCCGCGGACAGCGGTCTGACCACCGACGGGGTCGGCCGTCTACGAACGGATGTCACTCTGATGAGTGTCGACGACGATCGGATCGTCGGCGCCGGCGACGCGACCGTCGCGGCCGGCACCTCGCTGCGGATGAGTTGCCAGGCGGCGGAACCACTGGGGGCACAGGCCGCGGACGCCGTCCTCGCCCGGATCGCGGGTGACGCCCCGAAGCCCGTCGACCAGGCCTTCGTCGCACAGTGCACGAGCATCGGGCGCCACGCGGCAACCCTGCAGTTCACCCGGCGGGACGACTCGCCCGCGCGAGCGGTGGTGACGGGTCGTGTCGCAGCCCTGGCCAAGGAGGTGGTGTGCCGCGGTACCGTGTGGAACATCCGCCGCGAGGCCGCGCACCCGGGCGCATTCAGCTGGCTGCGCGGGCCCGAGGTGACCGCCGAGCGTGAGCCGGTTCTGCAGTGACCGGCTCGCCGACGAGAGGCAGGGTTCCGGTGAAGAGCAGCAACTCAGGTGAGAGTGAGAAGGACCGGCGGGCAGCACGTTTCGCCGAGTTGCGGCCGCTGCTGTTCACCGTCGCCTACGAGATCGTGGGGACCGCGGCCGATGCCGACGACGTGCTGCAGGACAGCTACCTGCGGTGGGCCGAGGTCGACGACACCGAGATCGCCGACACCAAGGCGTATCTCGCGAAGATCGTCACCCGCCAGGCACTCAACGTGCTGAGGTCACGGTCGCGGCGACGCGAGGAGTACGTCGGACCGTGGCTGCCCGAGCCGATCCTGACCGACGAGCGGGACCTCGCCGACGACGTGGTCCTCGCGGAATCGGTGTCCACGGCGATGCTGATCGTGCTGGAGTCGTTGAGCCCGGACGAGCGCGCGGTGTTCGTGCTGCGGGAGGTGTTCGGCTTCTCCTACAACGAGGTCGGCGACATGCTGGCCAAACCGGCGGCCACCGTCCGCCAGATCGGGCACCGCGCCCGGAACCACGTCGAGGCGCGTCGCCCCCGGTTCGACCCGGTGGACTCCGAACGTGCGGTCGCGGTGGTCGACGCGTTCCTCTCGGCTGCGCAGTCCGGCGACGTGGAGGGCCTGCTGGAGATGCTGGCCCCCGAGGTCGAGTTCACCGCCGACAGCGACGGCAAGGTGACGGCGGTGCGCCACCCGATCCATGGCGCGCTGGCTGTGGCGCGGCTGCTGACCGGTTTCGCCCGGCTCGGCCGGGACATGGATTACCGACTCGAGCCGGCGGTCTTCAACAACCAGTCGGGCGTGGCGATCTACATCGACGGCCAGCTCGAGGGCACGTTCACCCTTCACATCATCGACGGCGTCATCGAGCAGATCTATGCCATGCGCAACCCGGACAAACTGGCCGGGCTGGAGGAACCGCGCACCGTCGCGCGGTGAGGTCTCGCTCCCTGAGGTGTGAGGAGCGCGAGCCGCCGGGCTGAGTAGCGACGAAGGGCGTATCGAAGTCGACGAGCCTCGAAGGGTCGAGACCCGAAACCCTCAGCCGCGCAACCGGAGTGGAGCTAACTCCGGAACAACCCCGACAACGTCAGCTCGATCTGCGACCGGAACAGGTCCGCGGAATGGGTGAAGGTGTCCTTGCCGTACTGGCCGAAGGTCTCCAGGCTGATCGCGCCGACGAGGACCGCCCAGAGGGTCGTCGACGCGGCCATGACGTCGTCCGGGGCGTCGATGCCGAACTCGTCGCGGATGGCGGCCATGTCGCCGGCGACCCCGGTAGTGGGGGTGGGTAGGTCGTCGCGGAGCAGTCCCTCGGACCAGGCGGCCGCACACTCGCGCAGGAGCAGGGCCGGGATGCGCGTGCCCGGCACCATCGTCTCCTCGCCGGGCGCGGCATAACCGGGGACCGGGCTGCCGTAAAGCAGTGCCCAGCGGGCCGGGTCGGCGAGTGCCCAGGCACGGGCGGCCTCCGCGGCGGCGAGCAGTCGCTCCCGGCGCCGGGTGGTTTCGACGGCCGCGACCGCCGCGTCGATGGCGTCGCCGACGTCGTTGTACGCCTCCACGAGCAGCATCGTCAGCAGGTCGTCGCGGCTAGGGACGTACCGATAGACGGCCGAGGACACGACGCCCATCTCACGGGCGATCGCGCGCAGTGACAGTCCGGCCGCGCCGTGCGTGGCCAGGTGTTTGCGCGCCAGTCTGCGGATCTCGTCGGTCATCATCGCGCGGTTCTCTGCGCGGCTTCGTCCGGTCGCCATGACCCGATCCTTTCACATTTCGAGAGCACTGCTCTTGATTTCTTGCGTGGGTGGGTGCAGACTCAGAAACGAGAACGGTGCTCTCGAATGAGTCCCACCATCACGAAAGGTTCACCACGATGACCGGCACAACCCACTACCGCGCTCCCGAGGGGTTCGACAACGTCTTCAATCGCACCGTCCGCTGGCTCGCCGATCACGGCGTGAACCTCGCCGGTGCGCAGAACCTCACCGTCCCCGGCCGCCGGACCGGCAAGCTGCAGACCGTCCCGGTCAACGTCCTGCGATTCGACGGCGGGGAGTACCTCGTCTCGCCACGTGGCAACACCCAGTGGGCCCGGAACGCACGCGCCGCCGAGACCGTCGAACTCCGGCGCGGACGCCGCCGGACCGTGGTGGCCCTCACGGAGGTCGACCCCGACCGGCGCCCGCCGATCATCGGCGAGTACCTGCGCAAGTGGGGCTGGGAGGTCGGCCGATTCCTGCCCGAGGGGCTCGACGCCAAGCCGTCCGACGCCGACCTCGCCGCACACGCCGGCTCGATCCCGGTTTTCGCGATCACGTCCGCCGCCTGACCGATCTCCCCACCGCGTCGGCTCACTAGACTCGGACGGGTGGTGAGCCCGGATTCCGACTCGACGATCGCGGACGGAACATCCGTACCCGAACGGTGGGTGTCCGGCGGCCGTGGAACGAGCGGGGGATCGGCCGGGGCGCCTGCCGGGGCCGATTCCGAACGCGGCGCACGCTGGGTGATGCACCTCGACATGGATGCCTTCTTCGCCTCGGTCGAACAGCTCACCCGTCCGACGCTGCGCGGCCGTCCGGTGCTCGTGGGCGGTTCGGGCGGCCGGGGAGTGGTGGCCGGAGCGAGCTACGAGGCCCGGGTGTTCGGGGCGAGGTCGGCGATGCCGATGCATCAGGCCCGGCGCCTCATCGGCCCCACCGGCGTCGTGGTGCCCCCGCGCGGCGCGGTCTACGGCAAGGTCAGCAAGCGGGTGTTCCGCATTGTGCGCGAAGCGGTTCCGGTGATCGAGACACTCTCCTTCGACGAGGCGTTCGCCGAACCGGCGGAACTCGCCGGGGCGACCGTGGCGCAGGCGCGTGAGTTCGCCGAGGTGGTACGCGCCCGCATCCGCACCGAGTGCGGACTTGCCGCGTCCGTCGGATTCGGCAGCGGCAAGCAACTCGCCAAGATCGCCTCGGGGATGGCGAAACCCGATGGCGTGATGGTGATCCCGCCGTCGGGCGAGATCGAGTTCCTGCACGGACTGCCCGTCCGCAAACTATGGGGCATCGGGCCTGTCTCGGGTGATCGCCTCGCACGGCTGGGGATCGACACCATCGGAGACCTCGCGCGGATGTCGACGGTCGAGGTCGCGTCGGTGCTCGGCGCCACCGTCGGACCTGCACTGCACCGGCTCGCCCAGGGCATCGACGACCGGCCGGTCGCCGAACGTGCCTCGGCCAAACAGATCAGCGCCGAGTCGACCTTCGCCGAGGACATCGTCGATCTCGACGAACTGCGCAAGGCGATCCGCAAGGCCGCCACCGACGCCCATCGCCGGTTGCTCAAGGACGGGCGCGGCGCGCGCACGGTGGTGTTGAAGCTCAAACGCTCCGACATGTCGATCCTCACCAGGTCGGCGACCACCGCCGCCGCCACCACCGACTTCGACGATCTCGAGCGCACCGCCCAGCGCCTCGCCCTCGATCCGCGCACGGTCGGGGCGATTCGTCTTGTGGGCGTGGGCTTCTCCGGTCTCAGTGCGGTGCAGCAGTACGCGCTGTTCGACGACCTCGACGCCGCGCCGGACGAGACGACCCACCACGACACCGCGTCCGCGGGTGGCGCGGCGGCGTCGTCGCAACCCGGCGACATCGTGGAGGTGTCGGAGACCGTGCACGATCCGACCGTCGACACCGACTCACCCGAACCCGTGCGTTTCGCCCCGGGCGGCAATCCGCAGAGTCGCGCGCCGTTCGCGCCGGGCGCCGACGTGACCCACCCCGAGTTCGGTCATGGCTGGGTGCAGGGGAGCGGGCACGGCGTCGTCACCGTCCGTTTCGAGACGCGCACCACCGGACCCGGGCGCACGCGCACCTTCGGTGTCGAGGATCCCGACCTACGGCCCGCCGATCCGCTCGACAGTCTCGAATGGGATCTCGGCGCCGACGACGACGAGTGAACGCGCCGAAATCAGCTGTACGGCTTCAGTTCCCGGAGGCGGAGAAGAACTCGGCGATCGTCTGGCGACTCGCCTTCGCGGTGAGGAGCGCGATCAGTGCCATGCGGGCCTGCGGTGCACGCAGCCACGGCGACACGATCGCGCCCGCGCGATGCAGATCGACGGCGCCGCCGCCACCGCCGTAGGTCGCCGACACCTCGCCGTAGGGGACTCGGCTGGTGACCACCACGGTCACACCGTGGGTGACGGCGAGCGCGACCTCGGCGGTGATGTCCGGGTGCGTGTTGCCCGAGCCCGTGGCGGCGAGCACGATGCCCGCGGCGTTCTGCGCGACCGCGGCCGCGATCAGCCCGGGGGACACCCCGGGATACAGCGCGAAGAGGTCGACCCGGGCGGTCCGGCCGAGCGGGATGCCGTCGGTCAGCACCGGACGCGGCAGGTCGGTGCGTACCGAGTCGAAGGCGACCGCGTCGGACGTCGACACCTTGAACAGCCCGCGCGCCGGCAGCACGCGACCCCCGGCGACCACCAGGACGCCGCGGCCCCGATTGGCGGGATCGCGGACCGCGGCCAGCGCGGCGGCGAGGTTGATCGGACCGTCCGCATCGGGTCGGTCGGCCGGCAACTGGGCCCCGGTGAACACGACCGGCCGCTCGTCGGCGCAGTACAGGTCGGCGAGGAACGCTGTCTCCTCCATCGTGTCGGTGCCGTGCGTGACCACGACCCCGGCGACCTCCGGGTCGACGAGGGCGTCGGCGATCGCCCGCACCACCGCGAATTGATCGGCCACCGTCATCGCCGAACTGTCCACCGACATCAGGTCGACGGTGCGGACAGCACCCGTCCCGGTGTCCCCGCTGTTCGGTGCTCCGGCGTCCGCGGCTCCGGCGTCCGCGGCTCCGGTGTTCGATGCTGCCGACAGCAGGTCGTCGGCGCCGAGCGCGGGAACGGCACCGTCGTTCGTGGTCTGGGCGGCGATGGTGCCGCCGGTGGTGATCAGCACGGTCGTCGACGGACCGGGCGGGGGAGAAGCGGACATGGTCGTCAAGCCTCACGGCAGGCAGCCCGGGCGTCAAGCGTCGTCGCCGCGGCGTGGAACCGGGATCATCGCGCTGCGTTTGGCATAGTGGTGTGGGTTGTCGCCGGGGCCTGCCCCGGCAGACCCCATCGGCGAGTCATGGGGAGCGCCCCGGCGCACCCACGTCCACAGACATAGTGAGGGAGATCGTTGAAGTATCGGAAGTTTCTTGGCGCGACCATGATCGCGGCCGCATTGATGACCGGTGTCGCAGCCTGCGGTGGCGACGACAGCGACGCACCGCCTGCCCCGACCCTGACCAGCACCGCTGACGCCGGTGCCGCCGGTGGTGACACCGAATCCGAGATCACCAACGGCAGCAAGCCGCCGTCGATCGCCGCTCTCAACGAGCTCGTGGACACCGCCGTCGACCCGAAGATCCCGAGCAAGGACAAGATCGTCCTCGTCGAGGGTTCCGAGAAGGACCCGGCCATCTTCGACGAGCTGGTCAAGGCACGTGCGGAGAACTCCGACGTCGACTGGGTCCTGGTGAACCCGGTCATCAGCGCCGGCCCGAACAAGGCCCGCGTCAAGGTCCGCATCGAGACCGCCGGCAACCCGCCGACCAATGCCGAGTCGACCATCGTCTTCGACGACGGCCGCTGGAAGCTCTCCCAGGAGACCGTGTGCAACCTGCTCGGCCTGTACCAGGTCAAGAGCCCCATGTGCGCCGCCTAGTCCTGGCGACTCGATAGACCGGGAAGCCGGGTTGTCCTCACCGCCAGGTGACGGACAACCCGGTTTTCTGTACCAGGGGCCGCGACGGATCAGCCCCGACGAGCTCGCGCGCACCGGTGTATGTCAGCTGACCGCCGACCGGCAGCCCGCGCGAGAGGTCGATCTCGACGCTGCCGCCGCCCTCGGAGCTGAATCGGCTGATGGTGAGGGTGTCGCTGCCACCGGGGATGGCGAAGACCGAGTTCACCGGGGTCTCCTCGGCGGAGAACTGGATGGTCAGACGGTTCCCGTCCCAGGCCGACAACCGCGCGTCGATCGTCTGCGTGACCGTCGCGGCCGCCGAGATGACGCGTTCGGTGCGCCACCGCGCACCCACCGCGATCGGCTCGGTCGGCAGTGCGATGGAGGTGTTCAACGCCGTCACCAGGGACTGCTCGACAGCGAGACGCGCTTCCTGGCCCGCCTCCTCGGGAGGGGCGAGACGGAGTGCCACCGGTGCGAGTCCGGGGCCGGTGGTCAGTCCGGCCTTCGTGCCCGTCATCGCCGGCAGCTGCCCGTTGAGGGATGCGTCCGGAGACGTCACGGTGCCCAGGTCGAGTTCCAGTTCCGATTTCTCGGCGCACGAGAACCGCACGGTCATCGGGGTCTCGACGGTCTCGGCGTCGGCCGAACCCGGTGAGGCGACATCGGAGGTCGTCACCAGCGTCACGGTCTGCGTGGACGAGGTGTCGGGAGCAGGAGCTGCCACGCGACGTTCACCCTCACCCGGGTCGACCAGGGTGACCGTGGCCCCCGCGATCGGCACCGGCGCCGCTCCGGCCGCTCGTGAGGGTGATTCGTTCGCGCAACCGGCGACCGTCGCCGAACTGGCGCCCGCAGCGTCGTCGGACCCCGACGAGCAGCCCGCGACCAGCACGGATACCGCCGTGACGACGGCGCACGAGGAGACAACGGACCGGAGGACACGACGATGCGAGGACACGGGTAGCCAGCGTATTCGACGGGTCGTGGACAATGAGGCTGTGGATGACCAACCCCTGACGGATTCCGGCAACGCGGATCCGCACGGCGCCGAATCTCCGGACGCCGACCGCGATCGAGTCCGATCGGACGACGCGACCCCCGCACGACGCTTCTCCAAGATGACCGCAGCCGTACTCGGCGTCGCGCTCATCGTCATCGGGCTGGACCTGCTGACCAAGACCATCGCCGTCGCGACGCTCGACCCGCAGCGCCCGATCGAGATCATCGGCGACGTCGTCACCCTGCGACTCGTGCGTAACAGCGGGGCCGCCTTCTCGTTGGCCTCCGGGTACACGTGGGTGCTGACGATCATCGCGCTGGTCGTCGTGGCCGTCATCATCCGCTACAGCAGCAGGCTCAAGTCCTGGGGCTGGGCGGTCGGCCTGGCTCTCGTGCTCGGCGGTGCGATCGGCAACCTGATAGACCGCGTCTTCCGGGCCCCGGAACCACTGCAGGGCCACGTCGTCGACTTCATCTCGGTCGGCTGGTGGCCGGTCTTCAACATCGCCGACTCGGCGGTCGTCTGCGGGGCGATCCTCCTCGTGGTGCTCTCGGCACTCGGCTTCGACTACGACGGCAGTCGCACCGGGTGGGCAGCCCGCCGGAACAAGCACGACAACAGCGAAGACGGGGGCAGTGCCCATGCGTGAATCACGTGTCGTACCTGTGCCCGACGGACTCGACGGTATGCGCGTCGACGCCGGGGTCTCCCGCATGCTGGGTCTGTCGCGGACGGTCGTGGCGACCCTTGCCGAGGAGGGCGACGTCATGGTCGACGGCGTCGTCGTCGGCAAGTCGCACAAGCTCGCTGCGGGGACCCTCCTGCACGTCACGCTGCCCGAGCCCGACGAGCCGCTGCGGGTCGAGCCGACCCCGGTCGAGGACCTCGAGGTCATCTACCACGACTCCGACATCGTCGTCGTCGACAAACCGGTCGGCGTGGCCGCCCATCCGTCGCTCGGCTGGAGCGGCCCCACCGTCATCGGCGCGCTGGCCGCCGCCGGCTTCCGGATCTCGACCTCCGGCGCGCACGAGCGTCAGGGGATCGTCCATCGGCTCGACGTCGGGACATCCGGGGTCATGGTCGTCGCCGTGTCCGAACGCGCCTACACGCTGATGAAGCGGGCATTCAAGCAGCGGACCGTCCACAAGGGCTATCACGCCCTCGTCCAGGGGCATCTCGATCCGCCGTCGGGCACCATCGACGCGCCGATCGGCCGTCACCGGGGCAACGACTGGAAGTTCGCGGTGACCGCGAACGGCAAGCCGAGCATCACCCACTACGACACCCTCGAGATGTTCGCCGCGGCGTCGTTGATGGACGTCCACCTGGAAACCGGTCGCACACACCAGATCCGCGTCCACTTCTCGGCGCTGCACCATCCGTGCTGCGGTGACCCGACCTATGGTGCCGACCCGGTCCTGGCGAAGAAACTCGGTCTCGAACGGCAGTGGCTGCACGCGCGGACGCTGCGTTTCGCCCACCCCGCGGACGGCCGCATGGTCGAGTTCAGCTCGGAGTACCCCAAGGATCTCCAGCACGCGCTCGACGTACTGCGCGACACCTGACCGACTTGCCGGATCCGCGCCGGTGGTGACGGCATTCGTTCGGTGGTCAACCGGCGACATCACCCGGCAACTCGCCTAGATTGAGAGAGTGTTCGAGCCTGGAACCGTGATCGCCGGGTACCGCGTCGAGCGACTCCTCGGCAGCGGCGGGATGGGCGCTGTCTTCCTCGCCCGGCACCCCGAGCTCCCCAGGTACGACGCCCTGAAAGTCCTGAAGGACTCGGCGGGCTTGACCGACAACAACTTTCGACGCCGATTCCTCCGCGAGGCCGAGGTGGCGGCGACGCTGGACCACCCCAACATCGTCACCGTCTTCAACCGTGGCCGGGCGACGGTGCCCGTCGCGTCGAAATCCGGTCAGTCCGATCTGCTCTGGATCGCGATGCAGTACGTGCCGGGCACCGACTGTGCCCGCGAACTGCACGACATCGGACGGTTGGCGCCGACGCGGGTCGCGCACATCGTGTCGCAGGTCGCCCGCGGTATCGACCACGCCAACCGGCGCGGGCTCACCCACCGCGACGTCAAACCCGGCAACATCCTGCTCGCCGAGGTCGACGACGACTCGCCGGTCGACGAGCAGCGGGTGCTGCTGACCGACTTCGGCGTCGCCAAGATCTCCGACGAGACCGAGGCCCTGACGTCGGTCGGCACCGTGCTCGCGACCCTGTCGTATGCCTCACCCGAACAGCTCATGGGGCGGACGCTCGACGGCCGCAGCGATCAGTACTCCCTGGCGGCGTCCACCTTCCATCTGCTCACCGGCCGGGTGCCGTTCGACGACCGCGACACCGGGGCGGTCATCGGCGCGCATCTCAAGGAGCCGGTTCCGCGGGCGTCCGAACTCGTACCCGGCCTGCCGCCGGCGGTCGACGCGGTGATCTCGAGGGCGATGGCGAAGACGCCGGAGGAGCGGTTCGCGAACTGTCGCGAGTTCGCCGAGGCGCTGTCGGCGAGCGTCCGGCCCGTGCAACCGCCGCCGGTACCCGACGCCGAGGCCGTCACGGTGCGCGGACCCTCGCCCCGGCCGGTCTCACGGAACCATCCCGCCTCGACGCCGGCGACGCGTCGGCCGGGACCACCACCGTCTCCGCCCCGGTCTCCGGCCCCGGGACGTCCGGCGTACCGCGGACCGTCGCCGACCCCGCCCGGTGGGGAGGCCACGCGACGGGCCGCACCGCGGCCGACCCCGGGCCGCACCGGCCCCGACAGCGCACGGCG
>NZ_JAJQJP010000004.1:0-10978 GCF_021245825.1 Gordonia metallireducens
GACACGCCCGTCGCGGAGGTCGGGGTCGACGGCACGACGCCGCAGGGCTCGGTCACGGCGCGGGCGTTCGGTGCGGGCCGGGCCCGCAGCGCCGGGGTCCACGCGGGCCGATGACCGTGCTCACGCCGCCGAAGGAGAACGTCCGCCGCGCCGAGATCCTCGACCTGCTCGCGGTCCTGTTCGGGCAGGCGCTGCGCGGTGCCGGGGTCGCGGCGTCGCCCGCGGAGGTGATCGAGATCCGCCGGACGCTGGCCATCGTCGGGGGCGGCGATCTCGGCGTGCTGCGCGCGGCCCTGCGTAGCGTCTCGGTCAAATACGGTTATGAGACCGAGGGTTTCGAGCACGCCTTCGACGTCTTCTTCCTCGACGCCGACCCCGGTTCCGGTCGGGAGGCGGATCTGCCCCGGCCACGGGGTGCCGCCGCGGACCTCCCCGACGACGTCGTCTGGGACGAGCAGTTCGAAGGGGCGGCCCGTCGCATCGGCGCCGACGAACACACCGAGGAGATCGGCGACCTGATGGCGCCCGATCCCGACGCGGGTGAGCGTCATGGCGAGAGCGCCCATCGCGAGGAGAACGACTTCACCGTCTCCGCCGGCGCCGAGCAGCTCGGCGTCGACCCGGACAGCGGTTCGGTGAGCGGGGGAGTGACCTACACCGTCGAGATCGATTCCGCCGATTCGGCAACCGTGGGTGAACTGACCGGTGCCGCCGCCCGGGTGGAGTCCACGCCGCTGGGTCTGACCGGCGCCGCCGCGATCCTGGCGGCGCTCGACGCCTACGACCCCCGCAGCGCCTACGGCGCCGACGGGAACGCCGACCTCGACGACGCGCGTCGCGTCGAACTCGAACGGGCGCTCGCGGCCTTCGTCGATGCGTTCACCACACGCCTCGAAGCAGCCGGGATCGCCATGGGCGACGCACTCGACCAGTCCGCGCCCGCGCGCACCGAGCAGGCGGACATCGACCGTGCGTGCCATCGGCTGGTCCAGCGCATGCGCGGCGCACCGCGCCGGGTGATCCGTCTGGGCGACCGCGGAACCCTCGACATCCGCGCCACGATGCGCGCCGCGGTGGCGACCGACGGGGTGCCGGCCGAACTGTGGCGCCGGCGTCCGCGGCCAGGTCCGGTGAGACTGCTGGTCCTGGTCGACGTCTCGCTGTCGGTCCGGCCGGTCACCGGGTTCATCCTGCGGCTCGCCCAGACCCTGCACCGATTCGGCGACCGATGCGAGGTCGTCGCCTTCGTCGACCGTCCGGTGCGCGTCACCACGGCGCTACGGGCCGCGTCCGCCGAGGCTGCACTGGCCGCAGTGCTCGCCGCCGACGGCCTCGACCTGGCCGCGACGAGCGACTATGGGCAGATGCTCGCCGGGTTGCTGGGCGAGTTCGGTGACCTCATCACCCCGCGTACCTCGGTGCTCGTCGTCGGCGACGCGCGCAGCAACGGATTCGACGCGCGCACCGACCTCGTCGCCGAGATCGGTCGACGCGCGCACCGGCTCGCGTGGGTGACGCCGGAGCCGTCGCGCTATTGGTCCCAGACGGGCTGTGCGATGGCCGACTATGCCGAGCACTGCAGCGGGGTGGTCAGCGTGCGGGACGGTGCCGAGATGCTCGCGCGCTGTGATGAACTTGGTGCAGCGCTGAGGTGACGTGAGTAGCGTCGGATGTGCGGGTCGCGGACAGCGAGTCATCGGCCCGTGGTGATCGGAGGACAACGGATGCAGGGTGGCACGCGCCGACGCAGCGCCGGTCATGTCGCCAAGTTCCATGCCCCCGAGATCGTGCTCGGACCGGGCGCTTTCGGTGAGGTGCCGCTCGCCACCTCGGGCCTCGGGATGCGCCGTCCGCTGGTGGTCAGCGACCGTGGTCTGGAAGGCACCCCCTGGTATGCACAGCTGATGTCGGGGCTGGCCGACGCCGGTCTGCACGCGGCCGCCTTCCTCGACGTGTCGCCCAACCCGCGCGCCGGGGAGGTCACCGCAGCGTTCCTGGCGTACAACTCGCACGACGCAGACGGGCTCGTGGCGCTCGGCGGCGGATCGGTCATCGACGCCGCCAAGGGGGTCGCGGTGCTCGCGTCCAACGGCGGCCACATCCTGGAGTACGAGGGCATCGATCGTGCCCACCGGCCCCTGCCGCCGCTCGTCGCGGTGCCCACCACGGCCGGCAGCGGCGCCGACGTCTCGCAGTTCTGCATCATCAACGACGCGCAGCGCCGCACCAAGGTCACCATCATCGGCCGCTCGCTGGTACCCGACCTGTCGGTGAGCGATCCGGAACTGCTCACCACGGTGCCGGCCGAGGTCACCGCACAGGTCGGCATGGACGTCCTGACGCACTGCGTCGAGGCGTATGTCTCGCTCGCGCACGGACGGATGACCGATTCGCTTGCGCTGGAATCGATCCGGGGCGTCTGGACCCACCTCGAGCGGCTCGTCGACGATCCGCTGGACAAGGTCGCGGCCGAGGAGATGTCGCTGGCGTCGCTGCGGGCCGGGATGGCGTTCACCAATGCGATCCTCGGCGCGACGCATGCGATGAGTCACCCGGTCGGCGGGCACTGCGACGCACCCCATGGAGCGATCAACGCGGTTCTGTTGCCGCACGTCATCCGCTACAACGCGGAGGTGTGCGCTGACGGCTTCGTCGACCTCGCCGGGGCGATCGGGTTGTCCACCGACGGGAACGCACGCATGGTCGCCGACCGCCTTGCCGACGCCGTCGGGGGACTGGGAGCCCGGGTCGGGATGCCGGAGTCGCTGAAGCCGTTGGGGGTTCGCGCCGAAGACCTCGACCGGCTCACCACGCACGCCCTCGCGGACTCGTGCATGACCACCAACCCGCGCCGACCGCAGGCGGCCGGGATTCGCGATCTGTATGCGGAGGCCCTGTGATGGCCGGCGCCGCGCGGCCCGACCCCGAGCGGGAACCCGCCCGTTCCGACCTCGAGAGCCTCGTCGGCCTCCGCAGCGTCAAGGGCAGTCACTATGCCCAGTACCGCGGGGTCGAGGCCCGGCTGAGTCGGGTGGTCGGTGCCCTGGAACGGATCTCGCGGGCGCTGGTGCGCACCGCCGAGGGGCCCGAGGCGCTGGTCATCGCGGTGGTCGAGGCCGCACGCGATCACCTGGGCGCCGAGTGGGTGGTCTTCGGCCTCGCCGACGGTCGGCTCGAGCGGTCCGCGCCGCGTCACCTGATCAGTTCGGGCGGCGGCCGGCTCTACGCCTTCGAGGGTTCGGCGACGGCCTCTCCGCCCGACGGCCTGCCCGACGAGGTGCTGAACCGACTCAACGACATCCTGCGCGGCCACGAGCCGGTGCTGCACGGCCCGATCCTGTCCGAGGATCACGTGCACGTGCCCGTCGAGCTCGACGGCAACGTCGTCGGCGGTCTGTCTGCGTGGACGCCGTCCGACCGGGTCGTCGACCCGACGGACGTCGTGGTCCTGCGCATCCTGGCCAGCCAGGCGATCGTCGCCCTGCTCAACGCCGAGCTCTTCTCCGAAACCCACCGTCACGCTGCGGAACTGGCCGAGCGGAACGACGAGCTCGAACGAACGCAGCGTGAACTCTCCGCCGCGATGCGCGCCACGGTCCTCAACGAGGAGCGGTCACGGATCGCCCGCGAGCTGCACGATTCGGTGACCCAGTCGGTCCTGTCCGCGGGGGTGCAGATCGAGCTGTGTCGCGACCTCGTCGACGGGGCTGCACTCGAGCGATTGCAGATGGCCGGCCGGCTCACGAAGGAGGCGGTCGAGCAGCTGCGGACGTTCATCTACGCACTCAACAACGCCGCGAGCGTGCCGTCGCCGAGCGTCCACGAGGTCCTGACCGAACTGTGCTCGCTGCACATGCCGCCGGATCTGACGACCGCGGTCCGCATCCGGGGCCGCTCCCGCGACCTCACCGACGACGTCCAGCACGCGCTGCTCCGGATCGCCGGGGAAGCGCTGTTCAACGCTGCGATCCACGCACGCGCGACAGAGGTCACCGTGACGCTCACCTACGCGCCGGACCAGGTGTCGCTGTCCGTCGACGACGACGGGGTCGGCGACCCCGAGCACCTCCGGCGCGTGCTGAGGACCGCTTCGCTCGGCGACCTCGCGGCGGGACGTCATCGCGGTCTGGCGAACATGGCCTCGAGGGCGACCGAGCTCGACGGCGAGGTTCGAATCCGCCGGTCGCGGGCCGGCGGCATCCGGCTGACCGCGATCCTGCCGACCGCATCCGATCCCGGAACGACGACCAGGGAGTTCTCGTGAGCACCGACAAGACGGCCGGGGACGCGCCCAGCCGGGGCAAGCAGGTCAGGCCCATCCGGACACTGCTGGTCGACGATCATGCGCTGCTCCGGGAGGGGATGCGCTCACTCCTGGAGCGGGAGGAGGTCGTCGAGGTGGTCGGGGAGGCCGGCTCGCACGACGCCGCGCTCGCCGAGGTCAACGCATGCCGACCGGACGTCGTGGTCGTGGACCTCAAGCTGTCCGCGGGTACCGAGTACGAGGGGCTGCGCCTGATCAAGGACATCGCCCAGCGCCACCCGGAGGTCGCGGCACTCGTGCTCACCACGTTCCTCGACGACGACCTGGTCGTTCGCGCGGTCCGCGCCGGTGCCCGGGGGTACGTCGTGAAGGACGTCGACACGACCGAACTCGTGCGGGCGATCCAGGCGGTGTCCACCGGTGGCAGCGCTTTCGACCCGCGCAGCGCCGCGGTGGTGTTGCGAACGGTGTCGGGGGAGGCGGAGGCCACCGAGACACTCAGCGACCGCGAGCGCGAGGTCTTACGATTGCTGGCGGATGGCATGTCCAACAAGCGGATCGGGGAGACGCTCTACATCTCCGAATCGACCGTGAAGTTCCACATCCGCAACATCATCCGCAAGCTCGGTGTCAGCAAGCGCACCGATGCGGTGTACATCGCGAGCAAGCGCGGCCTCATCTGACCGGTGGTCCTACGGGGTGAGGACCAGCCAGCCGCCGTGGTCGACGAACACCTCGGCTCCGGAGTGCCCGACGCCGCTCGCCCAGGTGTGCAGGTCCTTCTCGGTCAGCCGGAGACGATGTCCGAAGTGCGGACTGGGCTCCTCCTCGAACGGGACCGCGACGACCACACGTCGCCTCGCAACCCGAAGGGCCTCCGACAGCGCCGCCTCCACACCGGCCGCGTCGAGATGCTCGAGCAGGTGGATGAGCGAGACCGTGTCCACGGAGTCGTCGGCATAGGGGAGGGCGGTCGCGTCGCCGACGGTCGCGTCGACCGGCAGTCCGAGTCGACGCGAAGCGCACGAGAGCAGGGAGACGGCGCCCGGCGAGATGTCGCAGGCCGACACCTCGAACCCGTCCATCGCGCACGCCAGGGCCAGGAATCCGAAGCACGAACCGACCTCGAGCACCGACGAACCGCTGACGAGCGAACGTGCGCGCCGGTGAACCGGCGCGAATGCCGAAGCCCCGCAGCGGAGTTCACGGATCGAGTTGTCGTAGAACGCCGACCACGCATCGGCGGACGTGCCCGCCGAGGTCCGGATGATCCCCACCGCAGCGGATTCGAACTGTTCCTGTCCCGCCAGGACACCAGCGTCGACCAATGACACCAGGCCGTCGACGACCACCGAGTCGGAGATCGTCCCCTCGTCGAAGGGATGCGCGATCTGAAGGATGCCGGCCACCCGACGCCACGACAGAAGACCGCAGCGCGTGAAACCCCTGGGAACAAGGGCAGATCGGAGAATCCGCGGCTCGCGTTCGCGTACGACAGATGAGTCGAGAAGCGCAGCCCGGACGGTCGTCGACTGATCGGTGATGGTCATGAATCGACCGTAGAAACATCCTGACCTGCGCATAACTGACCTAGCGGGGGCAGGTACCTGTCCGAAAGGATGGTTCTGCGGTGCACGTCACATCCGCGGGTTCGTCGAAACTGGACGCACGACAGCCGGTTTCGGCGCCTGTCGGCAGACCGTGACCTGCGACGATGTTCGACACGACGGGTGGCCACCTGGCGATTTGACCCTGGCGAAACGGTTGCGTAACTTTCTTCGAGTCAGCGCGCCACGGCGCCGCCCCGGCCGGCCTGAGAGGGTCTGGATGGGGAGTGGAGACCGGGCTTCGCGCAGACCGCCCCCGAACTTCGACTGCGAGATTTCATGTCTTGCAGACGTGGTGCGGGTTGCCAGATCCCTTGTGAGTCGCGAACTTCGGGTTTGCGGGTCGCGGTGAGGGTCTGGTAGGCTGGAAGAGTTGCCCCGGAGACGGGGTGGACGTCGGAAAGTCAGAGCAAGTCTGCTGGTGAGGGCCCCTTGTGGGGTTGGTAGCTGGTGGGTGTGTGTTCTTTGAGAACTCGATAGTGTGATGATGAATTGTCTGATGCCATTTTTTGGCATCGAGCATTCTTTATGGATGTAGATGTTTATTTTTTGTGTGATGCTCGGCCCCGTCTGGGTGTCACATTAAGCTAGTTTTGGATTGGTCAGGTTTGCTTTCCTGATTGTGTTGAAACGCTGGTGCTTTTGGGTGCTGGTTTTGTTTCACTATTTTTTCATGGAGAGTTTGATCCTGGCTCAGGACGAACGCTGGCGGCGTGCTTAACACATGCAAGTCGAACGGAAAGGCCCAGCTTGCTGGGTACTCGAGTGGCGAACGGGTGAGTAACACGTGGGTGATCTGCCCTGGACTCTGGGATAAGCCTGGGAAACTGGGTCTAATACCGGATATGACCTTACGTTGCATGACGTTTGGTGGAAAGCTTTTGCGGTTCAGGATGGGCCCGCGGCCTATCAGCTTGTTGGTGGGGTAATGGCCTACCAAGGCGACGACGGGTAGCCGACCTGAGAGGGTGATCGGCCACACTGGGACTGAGACACGGCCCAGACTCCTACGGGAGGCAGCAGTGGGGAATATTGCACAATGGGCGCAAGCCTGATGCAGCGACGCCGCGTGAGGGATGACGGCCTTCGGGTTGTAAACCTCTTTCACCAGGGACGAAGCGCAAGTGACGGTACCTGGAGAAGAAGCACCGGCCAACTACGTGCCAGCAGCCGCGGTAATACGTAGGGTGCGAGCGTTGTCCGGAATTACTGGGCGTAAAGAGCTCGTAGGCGGTTTGTCGCGTCGTCTGTGAAATTCTGCAACTCAATTGTAGGCGTGCAGGCGATACGGGCAGACTTGAGTACTACAGGGGAGACTGGAATTCCTGGTGTAGCGGTGAAATGCGCAGATATCAGGAGGAACACCGGTGGCGAAGGCGGGTCTCTGGGTAGTAACTGACGCTGAGGAGCGAAAGCGTGGGTAGCGAACAGGATTAGATACCCTGGTAGTCCACGCCGTAAACGGTGGGTACTAGGTGTGGGGCTCATTTCACGAGTTCCGTGCCGTAGCTAACGCATTAAGTACCCCGCCTGGGGAGTACGGCCGCAAGGCTAAAACTCAAAGGAATTGACGGGGGCCCGCACAAGCGGCGGAGCATGTGGATTAATTCGATGCAACGCGAAGAACCTTACCTGGGTTTGACATACACCAGACGCATGTAGAGATACATGTTCCCTTGTGGTTGGTGTACAGGTGGTGCATGGCTGTCGTCAGCTCGTGTCGTGAGATGTTGGGTTAAGTCCCGCAACGAGCGCAACCCTTGTCCTGTATTGCCAGCGGGTTATGCCGGGGACTTGCAGGAGACTGCCGGGGTCAACTCGGAGGAAGGTGGGGATGACGTCAAGTCATCATGCCCCTTATGTCCAGGGCTTCACACATGCTACAATGGCTGGTACAGAGGGCTGCGATACCGTGAGGTGGAGCGAATCCCTTAAAGCCAGTCTCAGTTCGGATTGGGGTCTGCAACTCGACCCCATGAAGTCGGAGTCGCTAGTAATCGCAGATCAGCAACGCTGCGGTGAATACGTTCCCGGGCCTTGTACACACCGCCCGTCACGTCATGAAAGTCGGTAACACCCGAAGCCGGTGGCCTAACCCCTTGTGGGAGGGAGCTGTCGAAGGTGGGATCGGCGATTGGGACGAAGTCGTAACAAGGTAGCCGTACCGGAAGGTGCGGCTGGATCACCTCCTTTCTAAGGAGCACACAACATCACCCATTTCTGCCGGCGTATGTCCGTGCGGTGGGTGTGTGTTCGAGGGTGAAACATCAGACAGGCCACTGCTTTTGCTGCCACATGGTGGTGAGGGTCGGTCGCCGCCGCGCTGTGAGGCCGGCGGGTTCACGTCACACTATCGGGGTTCTGAGGGAACACACGTGAGTGTTGTCTCTGACCTAGCTGTGTGGTTGGCGGTGTTGTTGAGGTGTCCTGTGATGGGGTGCGGAGATGCCAACGATCGCATGGTGTGTGTTGTTTGAGAAGTGCATAGTGGATGCGAGCATCTTTATTTCAAACCAATGCTTCGACCCTTTTGGGGTGGGAGTGCTTGGTCTGTGATTTAGCAGAAATTGTTTTTTGTGATGTCTACATTCGATCCCCGCTGATGTGGTTCGTGAGAACTGTTGGGGTGGGGGTGGTTTGTAGGTGTTGTTGTAAGTGTGTAAGGGCGTTCGGTGGATGCCTTGGTACCAGGAGCCGATGAAGGACGTGGTAGGCCGCGATAGTCCTCGGGGAGTTGTCAAACGAGCTGTGATCCGAGGGTGTCCGAATGGGGAAACCCAGCACGAGTGATGTCGTGTTACCCACCTCTGAATGTATAGGGGGTGTGGAGGGAACGTGGGGAAGTGAAACATCTCAGTACCCATAGGAAGAGAAAACAAAATGTGATTCCGTGAGTAGTGGCGAGCGAAAGCGGATGAGGCTAAACCATGCGCATGTGATACCGGGTAGGGGTTGTGTGTGTGGTGTTGTGGGGTTCATCTTCTTCCATCTGCCTGTGGAAGCGTGAGTCAGAAAATCGTGTGTTAGGTGAAGTGGCCTGGAATGGTCTGCCGTAGACGGTGAGAGTCCGGTAGCTGAAAACACATGGTCTTGCGTGATGGATGCCCAAGTAGCAGCGGGCTCGTGGAATCTGCTGTGAATCTGCCGGGACCACCCGGTAAGCCTGAATACTTCCTGGTGACCGATAGCGGACAAGTACCGTGAGGGAAAGGTGAAAAGTACCCCGGGAGGGGAGTGAAATAGTACCTGAAACCGGACGCTTACAATCCGTCAAAGCCTGTGCACAGTTTACTGTGGTGGGTGATGGCGTGCCTTTTGAAGAATGAGCCTGCGAGTTAGTGCTCGGTGGCGAGGTTAACCCGTGTGGGGTAGCCGTAGCGAAAGCGAGTCTGAATAGGGCGAAAGAGTCGCCGGGTCTAGACCCGAAGCGGAGTGATCTACCCATGGCCAGGGTGAAGCGACGGTAAGACGTCGTGGAGGCCCGAACCCACTTCAGTTGAAAATGGAGGGGATGAGCTGTGGGTAGGGGTGAAAGGCCAATCAAACTCCGTGATAGCTGGTTCTCCCCGAAATGCATTTAGGTGCAGCGTCACATGTTTCTTACCGGAGGTAGAGCTACTGGATGGCCGATGGGCCCCACAGGGTTACTGACGTCAGCCAAACTCCGAATGCCGGTAAGTGAGAGTGTGGCAGTGAGACTGCGGGCGATAAGGTTCGTAGTCGAGAGGGAAACAGCCCAGATCGCCGGCTAAGGCCCCTAAGCGTGTACTAAGTGGAAAAGGATGTGGGGTCGCGAAGACAACCAGGAGGTTGGCTTAGAAGCAGCCACCCTTGAAAGAGTGCGTAATAGCTCACTGGTCAAGTGATCCTGCGCCGACAATGTAGCGGGGCTCAAGTACACCGCCGAAGCCGCGGCACTCACACAATAGCCCGTCGTTTTTCTACGGAGAGGCGACCAGGTGTGTGGGTGGGTAGGGGAGCGTCCTGCATCCGTGGAAGCCACAGAGTGATCTAGTGGTGGAGGGTGTGGGAGTGAGAATGCAGGCATGAGTAGCGAAAGAAGAGTGAGAAACTCTTCCGCCGAATGACCAAGGGTTCCTGGGCCAGGCTAATCCGCCCAGGGTGAGTCGGGACCTAAGGCGAGGCCGACAGGCGTAGTCGATGGACAACGGGTTGATATTCCCGTACCCGTGTATCCGCGCCCATGCTGAATCAGTTGTACTAACCATCCAGATCCCCCAGGAGCACCTTCGGGTGCCGGGTGGGGTGATGCATGGGACCTTGGCTGGTAGTAGGCAAGCGATGGGGTGACGCAGGAAGGTAGTGGGGCCAGTCAGTGGTTGTACTGGTGTAAGCCTGTAGGGCGTGTTCTAGGCAAATCCGGAACACATTGAGCCTGAGAGGTGATGCGTAGCCGTTGCGGTGAATTCCATGATCCTATGCTGCCGAGAAAAGCCTCTAGTGAGTTGGTACACGGCCCGTACCCCAAACCAACACAGGTGGTCAGGTAGAGAATACTAAGGCGATCGAGAGAACTGTGGTTAAGGAACTCGGCAAAATGCCCCCGTAACTTCGGGAGAAGGGGGACCCAGACCGGTGAACGAATTTACTTCGGGAGCTGGTGTGGGTCGCAGAGACCAGAGAGAAGCGACTGTTTACTAAAAACACAGGTCCGTGCGAAGTCGTAAGACGATGTATACGGACTGACGCCTGCCCGGTGCTGGAAGGTTAAGAGGACCGGTTAGTTCCCTTTGGGGAGCGAAGCTGAGAATTTAAGCCCCAGTAAACGGCGGTGGTAACTATAACCATCCTAAGGTAGCGAAATTCCTTGTCGGGTAAGTTCCGACCTGCACGAATGGCGTAACGACTTCTCTGCTGTCTCAACCACAGACTCGGCGAAATTGCAGTACGAGTAAAGATGCTCGTTACGCGCGGCAGGACGAAAAGACCCCGGGACCTTCACTATAGCTTGGTATTGGTGTTCGGTTCGGTTTGTGTAGGATAGGTGGGAGACTGTGAAGTGGGCACGCCAGTGTTCATGGAGTCGTTGTTGAAATACCACTCCTGTSTCTTATACACATATACGAGCCCACGAGACTATCGCTCA
>NZ_JAJQJP010000040.1:0-21184 GCF_021245825.1 Gordonia metallireducens
GGTGACTGGTACTAATCGGCCGAGGACTTACCAACAACACCCACACACCACAGAACAACTTTTTCTGGTGTGTTCGCATCCACTATGACACTTCTGAAACAACACACAAACAAACAAATGACCTGTTTGTTGGTTGTTTTATAGAGTTACGGCGGCCATAGCGGAGGGGAAACGCCCGGCCCCATTCCGAACCCGGAAGCTAAGCCCTCCAGCGCCAATGGTACTGCACCTTAATCAGTGTGGGAGAGTAGGACACCGCCGAACACAACATCCCATTGTGGCCCTACACGACATCAGTTCGTGTAGGGCCACAATGCATTCCACCGAACCCCCGGCCGGCGAGGATGTAGAAAAAACTGCGCTAATAGCGCGCATTACTTCTACGAAATCCCGGCGCCGGTGGCGGCAGGATCAGTCGGTGCCCTTGGGTACCACGATCATCGGTACCGAAACCGCGCGGAGAATCTTCGCGGCGGTGGAGCCCAGGAACAGCGTGTTCGGGGCGGCCAGCCGGCTCGAACCGACCATCACCACATCGCCGTCGTGCCACTCGAGCGCCTCGACCGCTTCCTCGATCGTGGAACCCTGTGCGACCGTCGAGGTAACCGGAAAGTTCTCCGGCAGTTGGGTTCTTGCCTCATCGAGAGCCCGTTGGGCATGCGCGCGAGCAGATTCGATCGCGGTGTCCTCGGGGACGTTCCGCCAGGGCTGCATGTCGTCGATCGCGAGAATGGACACCAGCCGGATCGGCCGATGGGCTCGGATGCCACTGCGGATGGCGGTCTCGAACAGCAGGGGCGCACCCGGACGGTCGCCGATGGTCACGGTGATCTCCCGGACCTCGTCGGCGCCGAGATGCGCGAAACCGGGCGGTGCGACCGCCACCGGGATGGGCGACGAATGCAGGATGTCGTTGACGACCGTTCCGAGCGTGTGCCGACCGCTGATCCCTCCGCCGGCGCCGCCGATGACGAGGATGTCGGAACTGGTGCGTCGGGCCTCGATGATGAGGCCCTCGGCCGGGTTGGCGTGCTCAGCGATGGTTGTCGTGGTCTCGATGTCGTCGGGTAGACGGGCGGCCGCCTCGTCGAGCCAGCGTCGTGCCGCGCTGTCGAGGGCGTCGGAGAGTCTCTCCACGGCGTCGTCGGCCCCGGCTGGTTCGGGCGGGATGACGATGCAGATCTCGAGTTCGGCGTCGAAGGTGCGTGCCAGGCACGCACCCAGGGCCACCGCGTCCTCGCCGCCTGAGGTGGCGATGTATGCGACGAGCAGCTTCATCGGTGCTCCCAACTGTCTCCTCGGGGCGAACTCACTGCGCCCCAGCCTAGTCACGTCTGTGCCGGATTCCCGGCTGTTGTGTGCCTCGTCGCGTCGTCCGCCGCGTCGGCTATCCGATCAGCGCTGGACACGCTTAGATTGGGCCATGGAATCCCTTGTCGACGGCTACCTCCGCCACATCATGGACGACGTTCGTGACGACCTGTCCGGCCACGTCGCCGACTACATCCCCGAACTGGCCGTCGTGGACCCCGAGGGTTACGGGCTGTCGATGTGTGTGCATGACGGCTACACGTACTCGCACGGGGATTCCGCCACGACTTTCACCATCCAGTCGGTGTCGAAACCCCTGACGTACGCGATGGCCCTACGAAAGCACGGGGTCGCCGTGGTGGACGCCAAGATCGGCGTCGAGCCGTCGGGTGAGGCCTTCAACGAGATCAGCGTCGACGATCGCCGGCGCCCCAAGAACCCGATGATCAACGCCGGAGCCATCTTCGCGGCGTCCATGCTGCTCCCGGCGAGTCGTGACGTGACCGCTGCCGACATCGAGTCGGCCTTCGCCGAGATCCTCGACTTCTACTCGGGTTGTGCGGGTCGTCGTCTCTCGATGGACGAGGAGGTCTATGCCTCCGAGTCGGCCACCGGCTCGCGGAACCGCGCGATCGCGTACATGCTCGACAGCTTCGGTGCGCTGGACACCGATCCGGATGCGGCCATCGACCTCTACTACCGTCAGTGCTCGATCCGGGTGACGACCGACGATCTCGCCGGCATCGGCGCGACCATCGCCAACGGCGGCCTCAACCCGCGTACCGGCCGTCTGGTGTTCACCCACGAGATCGCCCAGCGACTGCTCAGCGTGATGACCACCTGCGGCATGTACGACGGGGCGGGGGACTGGGTCACCTCGGTCGGGCTGCCCGCCAAGAGTGGCGTGGGCGGCGGCATCCTCGCCGTGTTGCCGGGGCAGCTGGGAATCGGGGTGTACTCGCCGCGACTCGACGAGCACGGCAACAGCGTCCGCGGCGTCGAGACGTGCCAGCACCTGTCGAAGGACCTCGGCCTCCACATGTTCAACGTCACCCGCGAGAGCCGGGTGACCATCCGTACGGTCTACGACCTGACCGACACCCCGGTGAGCTCGGAGTGGAGCGAACGCGAGCGCAGCTATCTGCGCACCTGCCGCGACCGGATCCGCGTCTACGAGTTGCAGGGCGACCTGACCTTCGCCGGGGCCGAGAGCGTTCACCGGCGGCTCGTGGCCGACATGGACGACTTCACCGTGGTGATCGTCGAGATCTCACGACTCGGTGTCATCGACGCGGTCGCGCGCACCATGGTGCTCAGCATCAAACGACTGCTCGCCGACAGTGGTCGTCGTGCAGCGCTCGTCGATCCCGACGGCGTCGTTCGGGCCAGTGTGGAACGGCAGCGCGAGGAGTGGATCACTCCGAATCCCGATGCGCCGGTCGACCTCAAGGGCTTCGATCCGACCCTTCCGCACGTCCACACGACGATGGAGGATGCGGTCATCGACGCGGAGACCTTCATGCTCAAGCACTACTACGACCAATGACCCTTCGAGACGCGTCCTCCGCAGGCTCCGGTCGCTCCTCAGGGGGCGGTAGGGGGCGTCCTCCGCAGGCTCCGGTCGCTCCTCAGGGGGCGGTAGGGGGCGTCCTCCGCAGGCTCCGGTCGCTCCTCAGGGGGCGGTAGGGGGGCGTCCTCCGCAGGCTCCGGACGCTCCTCAGGGCCCGTCGCGGGATCTCGGGGACACCGGCGCGGGGGCGTGAGGACGGTGTAGCCGATGCCCTAGGGTGGGCTCGTGCGTCTCGTCATCGCGGAGTGTCAGGTCGATTACGTCGGGCGGTTGACCGCCCATCTGCCCATGGCCAAGCGTCTGCTGCTGGTCAAGTCCGACGGGTCGGTGAGCGTGCACGCCGACGACCGCGCCTACAAGCCGCTGAACTGGATGAGCCCGCCGTGCTGGCTCACCGAGGCCGCCGTACCCGAGGGCACCGAGGCGGAGGCCTACTGGGTCGTTACCAACAAGGCCGGCGAAGAACTGCGGATCACCATCGCGTCGATCGAGCACGACTCACAGCATGAACTCGGCATCGACCCGGGTCTGGTCAAGGACGGCGTCGAGGCGCATCTGCAAGAACTGCTCGCCGAACACGTGGAGACCCTCGGGCCCGGCCACACCCTCATCCGCCGCGAGTACATGACGGCGATCGGACCGGTCGACCTGCTCTGCCGCGACGCCACGGGCGCCACGGTGGCCGTGGAGATCAAACGACGCGGCGAGATCGACGGCGTCGAGCAGCTCACCCGCTACCTGGAACTGCTCAACCGCGACACCACACTGGCCCCGGTGGCCGGTGTCTTCGCCGCGCAGCAGATCAAGCCACAGGCGCGAACCCTCGCCGAAGACCGTGGAATCCGTTGCGTCGTACTGGATTACGAAGCCCTTCGCGGTGCGGAGAGCACGGAGTTCCGGCTCTTCTGAGCCGACCTGGGAGCTTCCGGCCGGGAATCACCGACTGACGACTGCGGGCCCCTGACCCGCGGAACGCCGCTCAGGCGTTGGCGCGGGCCTCCGGAGACAGCTTGCGATTGAGCAGCTCGAGATCGTCGGTGTCGGAGAGCACCTCGTACTCGGAGTCCTCCGGCTGCGCCAGCAACTCGGGCAGTTCGGCGAGCTTGTCGCGGAGCTGACCCAGGTTGGCCGCGATCTCCTGGCGCGCGCGGTCGGCCGCCTGCGCCATATCGCGCGACCGGTTGAGGCGTTCGCCGGCGATGTCGAGCGCGGTCTGCCTGATGTGGTTGGCCTCGTCGAGTGCGCGCTCTCGCTGGTCGGCGAGTTCGGCATCGTGACGTTCGCGTTCGGCGGCGCGTTCGCGTTCGCTGACGGCCTCGAGCTCGGCGACCTCGGCCTTCGCCTTCTCGACGATGCGGCGGGCCTCGTCGTTGGCCGCCTTCATCGTCTTGGTGTGCTCGGCCTCCATCGCCGCGGTGCGCTCGGCGATGAGGCGTGCCGACTCGGACTCGTTGGCCGCGGCGGTCTCCTTGACCTGGCGGGCGCGGGCCGAGGCCTCGTCGACGAGCTTCTTCGCCGCCGCCTGCGCCTTGCTGCGGATCCGCTCGGCCTCGGAGGCCGCCTCGGAGCGCATGTCGGCGGCTTCCTGGCGTGCGATCGACAGAGTCTCGGCGGCTTCGGCGGATGCCTCGGCGCGCATCTCCGAGGCCTCGTCGGAGGCGAGTTGGAGCATGCGTGAGAGGCGCTCACTCATCCCCTGAGCGGTGGTGGGCGGCACCGAGAGTTTGTCGATCTCGCGCCGGAGTTCGGCGATCTCGTCGCGCGCCTCTTCGAGATGGGAGGCGAGCTCGTGGGCGTTGGCGGTGGCGGCGTCGCGATCGGCGGCGAGAACCCGCAACTCGGCATCGAGTCGCTGGAGATGGTCGGCGACCTGCTCACGGTCATAACCGCGCATCACGATCGCGAAGGGCAATTGCCGTGCGGGACCTGGCATGCGGGCCAGTGTATCCGAGACGCCCGGACGTCGAAGCCCGGTCGGAGTCGGGCGGGGTGCGGTGTCGGCCTTGTCGGCGACGGTGTCTTCGGTAACGGCGCGTGGACTACCGCTCGGGTGTCCACGCGCCGCCAGCGGGGTTCGTCACAGCGTGCGGGCCGAGCCCGAACCGGGAGGATTTCGTCAGCGGCCGAACGGGTTTGGGCCGAGGTGGAGCGGGGAGACGATCAGTGCGCTGCGTCGGCGGCCGGCTCGACGAGCTCGAGAAGGACGCCGCCCGCATCCTTGGGATGGACGAAGTTGATGCGCGAGTTCGCGGTGCCCCGCTTGGCGGCGGGGTAGAGGACGCGGACGCCGGCCTCGGTGAGGCGGGCCATGACGGCGTCGACGTCGGTCACGCGCACCGCGAGCTGCTGCAGTCCGGGTCCGTTGCGACCGATGAACTTCGCGATCGTCGACTCCTCGTTCAGCGGGGCGAGGAGCTGGATGACGGCGCCCCCGCCGGCGGGGCCGACCATGGCCTCCTCGACACCCTGCTCGGCGTTGGTCTCCTGGTGGAGCGTCTCGAAGCCGAGGTGTGTCGCATACCACTCTTTGGCAGCGTCCAGGTCCGGAACGGCGATACCGACGTGGTCGATCGCGACGACGAGGTCGGAGATCAGCGCGGTCGCGCCGGGGGAAGTGCTGGGGTCAGATGCAGAGGTGCTCATGTCACAACGGTAGCGTTGAGGGGTAGAGCGCACAGAGCGGGCGCTCGGTAGCCCCTCGCACGACCACCCCCGGAGGTTCCTTTCCATGTCCTCGACTGCTGACAACACGACGGTCATCGTCGCCGGCGCACGTACTCCTTTCGGCCGTCTCCTGGGCTCGCTGAAGGACTTCAGCGGCGTCGACCTGGGGGCGGTGGCGATCCAGGGCGCCCTGGAGAAGTCCGGGGTACCGGCCTCGGAGGTCCAGTACGTGATCATGGGCCAGGTGCTGACCGCGGGGGCAGGTCAGATGCCGGCTCGTCAGGCCGCGATCAAGGCCGGTATAGGCTGGGACGTCCCGACCCTGACCATCAACAAGATGTGCCTCTCGGGCATCGACGCCATCGCGCTCGCCGACCAGCTCATCCGCGCCGGTGAGTTCGACGTCGTCGTCGCCGGCGGCCAGGAGTCGATGACCCAGGCCCCGCACCTGCTGCCGAACAGCCGCGGCGGATTCAAGTACGGCAACACCGAGCTCGTCGACCACATGGCGTTCGACGGACTGCACGACGCCTTCACCGATCAGCCGATGGGGGCTCTCACCGAGCAGGGCAACGACAAGGACGGCTTCACCCGCGAACAGCAGGACGAGTTCGCCGCCCGCAGCCACCAGCTCGCCGCCGCCGCCTGGAAGAACGGCGTGTTCGACGACGAGGTCGTGCCGGTGTCGATCCCGCAGCGCAAGGGTGACCCGATCCAGTTCGCCGAGGACGAGGGCATCCGCGCCAACACCACCGCCGAGTCGCTGTCGGGTCTGCGCCCCGCGTTCCGCAAGGACGGCACCATCACCGCCGGCAACTCCTCGCAGATCTCCGACGGTGCCGCCGCGGTCGTCGTGATGTCCAAGGCCAAGGCGGAGGAGCTGGGCGTGACTTGGCTCGCCGAGATCGGTGCCCATGGCGTCGTCGCGGGTCCCGACTCCAGCCTGCAGGCGCAGCCGGCCAACGCGATCGCCAAGGCCTGTGCCCGTGAGGGCATCGCCCCCGCCGACCTCGACCTCATCGAGATCAACGAAGCGTTCGCCGCGGTCGGCCTGGCCTCGGCCCAGCAGCTCGGCGTCGACGAGGAGAAGATCAACGTCAACGGTGGCGCGATCGCGGTCGGACACCCGATCGGCACCTCCGGCGCCCGCATCACCCTGCATCTCGCCCTCGAGCTGCAGCGTCGCGGCGGCGGCGTCGGTGCGGCCGCACTGTGCGGTGCCGGCGGCCAGGGCGACGCCCTGATCGTCCGTGTCCCGAAGGCCTGACACATCCGCTGAAGGAGACTTCTACGACACTTTGTCGTAGAAGGCTCCTCCGGCAGGCACAATGGGGAACATGCTGTCTTTCTTCGACCTGAGCACGCCCGCCAAGCGTTTCCGCCTCGTCGCCGTCGCGGAGGCGATCACCTGGGCGTGGCTGATCGTCGGGATGGTCCTCAAGCGCGTCAACGACGACCCCGAGGCCATCGCACTTCCCGGCGCGACCCACGGTGCCGTCTTCGTGATCTTCGTGATCGTCGCCCTGATCACCGCGTACCAGCTCAAGTGGAACGCCGTGAAGTGGGAGATCCCGCTCGGCGGGCGTCGCATCGGCATCCCGATCGTGACCCTGCTGGCCCTCGTCTCGAGCATCCCGCCCTTCGGCACGATCGTCTTCGAGTGGTGGGTCAAGCGCAACGGCCACCTCGCCGAGCTGTCGGCTGACCCAGCGCCGCGGCAGGCCCCCGCCTGATCCGACCGCCTGATCCGGAGGTAGTCCAGTGATCGTCGCATTCAGCCTCACGCCCTCGGGCGGAACCGCCGTCGACGACGACGGCGGGATGAGTGCGGCGGTCGCGGCCGCCGTCGAGGTGGTCCGTGCCTCCGGGGTCCCGCATCAGACCACGTCGATGTTCACCTACCTCGAGGGCGACTGGGACGAGGTGATGGCGGTCGTCAAAGCCGCCATCGATGCCGTCGCCGCGCATGCGCCGCGGGTGGGTCTGGTGCTCAAGGCCGACATCCGTCCCGGGCACACCGGCGAACTGACGGGGAAGGTCGAGCGGGTGGAGCGTCACCTGGGTTCGGGCTCCTGAGTGCAGGTGCACCTCGCGACCGAACTCCGCCGCTCCCGGCGGGCGGTCGCCACGGTCTTCGCGCTCAACGGTTTCCTCGCCGCCATGTGGGTGGCACACATCCCCGTCATCAGCGAACGCACCGACGTCGGACACGACGAACTGGGCGGTCTGCTGCTGCTTCTCGGCGGTTCCGCGTTCGTCGGGATGCAGGTGTGCGGACCCCTCATCGACCGTTGGGGTTCCAAGCCCTTGACCGTCGGCGGCGCCCTGCTCCTGTCGGGTGTCATCATCACGCCGGTCCTGGCGGTGGACACGTTCACGCTCGGCGCCGCCCTCGCCGCGTTCGGCTTCGCGAACGGGTGCCTCGACGTCTCGATGAACGCCCAGGCGGTCGCGGTCGAACGTGCCTACCGCCGACCGATCATGTCGTCGTTCCACGGGTTCTTCTCGGCGGGCAGCCTCGTCGGTTCCGGCGTGGTCGCCGCGACGCTGTGGGCTGATGTCGGGGTCGTGCCGACCGTCGCGTGTGCGGCGATCGCGGGTTTCGTGGTGGTCGCCGCGGTGGCGCGTCACCTCGCCGGGCACGACCGGACACCCGCGGCGAGCCCCTCCTCGAACACTTCGTCGGACTCCGGCACCGGGGCGTGGTGGCATGGCATCGACCGGCGTCGGCTAGTTCTCCTGGCGGTCGTCGCCTTCGGCTTGATGCTCGCCGAGGGCACCGCCTACGACTGGAGCGCCCTGCACATCGTCGAGAGCCACGGGACCAGCGAGGCGATCGGTGCGATCGCCTTCGGTGCCTTCAGCGCGACCATGACCATCGCGAGATTCGTCATCGACCCGGTGGTGGCCGCGGTGGGTGCGGTCCGTGTGCTCCGGGTCGGCGCACTCGTCGGCATGGCCGGTATGACGATGGCGATCGTCTCCCCGGTACCCGCACTCGCCGTCGCCGGATGGGCGGTCTTCGGACTGGGACTGGCCGGCCTCATCCCGCAGATCTTCACCGCCGCAGGCAACCTCACCGATTCCGCGGGTGGCCGGACGATCTCGATCGTCGTCGGTTGCGGGTATCTCGGCATGCTCGCCGGTCCGGCCGTCGTCGGGTTCATCAGCAGCCGAACGAGTCTCGACACCGGACTGCTCGCCGCTCTGGCCGCACTGTTGCTCGCCGTGTTCTTCGCCGGTGTCGTCCGTCCGCGTGAACGACCGGTGTCCGCGCTGGGCGAACCTCGGTCGTCGAGCCCGGGGGGTCGTGCCACACTAGAGGAGTGACGCGACCAACCAATCGTCAGCAGGCCGCCGCGGCGGCCCGTCAGCAGGCTGCTGCCGCCATGGCCATGACCGGTGCCGTCGATCTCGGCGGAATCAAGGAACGGGCCGAAGCCCAACGCGCTCAGTCGCAGCGGGCCCAGGCCACCCAGCGCGCGCAGGCGCAACCGGATCAGAGTCCGGGCCCCGGCACGCCGCCCCCTACCGCGCCCCCGGCTGCGGCCGGTGCGAGCGTCATCGACGTCACCGAGGAGACCTTCGAGGCCGAGGTCCTCAACCGGTCGATGCAACAGCTCGTCGTCGTCGACCTCTGGGCCGAATGGTGCGGGCCGTGCAAGCAGCTCTCGCCGGTTCTCGAGCGTCTCGCCGCCGAGTCCGGGGGCCGCTGGGTGCTCGCCAAGGTCGACGTCGACGCCAATCCCCGTATCTCGCAGGCCTTCCGGGTGCAGTCGATCCCGATGGTCGTCGCGATCGTGCAGGGACAGCCGGTCACCGCGTTCAACGGGGTCCGATCCGAGGCCGAGATCATCGCGTGGATCGAGGAGATCTTCGCCCAGGTCGGCAATGCGCTGCCGGACGCCCCCACCGGTGCGGCGCCCGAGCCCGAGCAGACCGATCCGCGCATGCTCGCCGCCGAGGAGAAGCTCAACGACGGCGACTTCGACGGAGCGCTGGCTGCCTACCGCGCCGTCGCGGAGGCCGAACCCGAGAACGTCGAAGCGGTGTCGGCGGCGCGGAACCTCGAGTTCATCCTGCGCGCGCAGGCGCACGACCCGAGCATCGTCGAGACCGCATCACCGCGCGACCTCGACGCCCAGCTGGCGGCCGCGGACGTCCTGCTGTTGTCGCAGCAGCCCGAGGCGGCCTTCGACCGCATCATCGACGTGGTCCGCGTGACCAACGGCGAGGAGCGCACCCGCGCTCGGACGCGGTTGCTCGAGCTGTTCGAGCTTTTCGATCCGGCGGAGCCATTCGTGGTTTCCGCTCGACGGAAGCTGGCCAGCGCGCTCTACTGACCGCAGACCCACCCCTTTTCGCCAAACCCAGCACCCTTTGTGGTGCTGGGTTTGTCCATAAGTGGTGGTTTTACGAGCGGCGGGGTGCCAGCCAGATGGCGGAGTTGGCCGGCAGCATGACCCGGGCCGAGGTGGGGCGGCCGTGGTACGACGGTCCGTCGGCGGTCACCGCTCCCAGGTTGCCGCGGCCGGCGCCGCTGTAGGCGTCGGCGTCGGTGTTGAGGATCTCCTCCCACACCCCGCTCTGCGGCAGCCCGACCTGGTAGTCGACGCGGTCCGAGCCGGAGAAGTTGAAGATGCAGGCGACGACCGACCCATCTTCCCCGAACCGAAGGAAGCTGATCACGTTGTTCGCGGTGTCGTTGGCGTCGATCCACTCGTAGCCGAGGGGCGTGATGTCCTGGGTGTAGAGAGCAGGAGATGTCCGGTAGATCCGGTTCAGGTCGGTGACCAGCGCCGAGATCCCGGAATGCAGTTCGCCCTCCCAACCCTCGAGCTGATGCCAGTCGAGGCTGCGGTTGTCGGCCCACTCGCCGACCTGCCCGAACTCCTGGCCCATGAACAGCAGCTGCTTGCCGGGATGCGACCACATGTAGGCGAGGTAGACGCGTGCGCCGGCGGCCTTGGTGAAGGAGTCGCCGGGCATCCGCGTCCAGAGCGTGCCCTTGCCGTGGACGACCTCGTCGTGCGACAGCGGCAGCACGAAGTTCTCGCTCCACGCGTACATCAGCGAGAAGGTGATCTCGTGGTGATGGAAGCTGCGGTGGATCTGGTCCCGCGACAGGTAGTCGAGGCTGTCGTGCATCCAGCCCATGTTCCATTTGAAGCTGAAACCGAGGCCGCCGAGATCGGTCATCCGGGTGACGCCCGGCCAGGCGGTGGATTCCTCGGCGACGGTGATGACGCCGGGGAAGTGCTTGTGGACCGTCGCGTTGGTCTCTTGCAGGAACTGTACCGCCTCGAGGTTCTCGCGGCCGCCGTGGATGTTGGGCCGCCACTGTCCGTCGGGGCGTGAGTAGTCCAGGTAGAGCATCGACGCGACGGCGTCGACGCGCAGTCCGTCGATGTGGAACTCGCTGAACCAGAACAGCGCGTTGGCGACGAGGAAGTTGCGGACCTCGTGACGGCCGAAGTCGAAGACGTAGGTGCCCCAGTCGAGTTGCTCGCCGCGCATCGGGTCGGCGTGCTCGTAGAGCGGGGTGCCGTCGAAGCGGGCCAGTGCCCATTCGTCCTTCGGGAAATGTGCCGGCACCCAGTCGACGAGCACCGCGATGCCACGCGAATGCAGGTGGTCGACGAGATAGCGGAAGTCGTCGGGGGTTCCGAACCGGGCCGTCGGCGCGTAGTACGACGTCACCTGGTATCCCCAGGAACCACCGAAGGGATGCTCGGCCACCGGGAGGAACTCGACGTGCGTGAAGCCCTTCTCGACGACGTAGTCGGCGAGCTGATGGGCGAGTTCGCGGTAACCCAGGCCCTCACGCCACGACGCCAGGTGCACCTCGTAGACGCTCATCGGCTCGCGTTCGGGCGAGGAGGCCTCCCGACGCGCGATCCAGGCATCGTCGGACCACACGTACTGCGACTGCGTGACGACTGACGCGGTCGACGGCGGGGGTGTGGTCCGGTAGGCCATCGGATCGGCCTTGTCGCGGATCACGCCATCTGCGCCGTGCACCCGGAACTTGTAGAGCGCGCCGTCGCCGACGTCGGGGACGAACACCTCCCAGACGCCGCTGACCCCGACCTTGCGCATGGGTGCCACGCGGCCGGTCCACCGGTCGAAGTCCCCGATGACGGCGACACCGTGCGCGTTGGGTGCCCAGACCGAGAACGCGGTGCCGGTGACCTCGCCGTCGGCGGTCGTGTACGAGACGATGCGGGCCCCGAGGGCCTCCCACAGCGCCTCGTGTCGGCCCTCGCTGAACAGGTGGATGTCGATGTCGCCGAGGCTCGGCAGGAATCGGTAGCCGTCGGCGACCACGAACTCGGCGGTGCCGCCGGAACCGTCGGGGTAGACGACCCGATAGCGGTAGTCCATCAGGTCGGCGATCGGGACGGTGACGACCCACAGGTCGTCGGTCTGGCGGGTCATCGGGTGATCGACGCCGCCGATGACCGCGGACACCGACAGCGCGTCGGGTCGCAGGGTGCGCAGGATCGTGGTTCCGCCCGGTGCGTCGTGCGCCCCGAGGAACGCGTGCGGCTCCGGATGGGTCAGCGCGTCGAGGCGGCGCAGGTCGTGATCGTTCGCCTTCGGGTCCGGAAGGGAACCTGCGGCGTCGGCGCCTGCGGGCGGCTCCGGGGCGGTGGGGGACTCGGGATCCTGACGATCGGTCACGGGCACCTCACTGGATTCGGTAGGCGAGTCGCGCGGCGGCGGCGGGATCGAGCGGCGGCAGGGCAAGGATGTGGGCGACCGCGCGCCACGGCTCGAGCCGGACGTAGTTGTCCTGCCCCCACCAGTACTCCTCCCCGGACACCTCGTCGCGGACCGAGAAGTGGTCGTACCACTCGAATCCGAGTTTGGGCAGATCGAGCCACACGGTCGATTCCTCGGCGGCGTACGGGTTGAGATTGATGACCACCACGACGCGGTCGCCGGTCACCGGATCGACCTTCGAGTAGGCGATGAGCGACGGGTTGTCGACGTGGTGGAAGTGGATGTTCCGCAGCTGCTGCAGGGCGGGGTGCCGGCGGCGGATCTCGTTGAGCGAGGTGATCCACGGTTCCAGCGACTCACCGCGGCTCGTCGCCGCCTTGTAGTCGCGCGGGCGCAGCTCGTACTTCTCGGAGTCCAGGTATTCCTCGCTGCCCTCGGCGACCGCGACGTGCTCGTAGAGTTCGTAGCCGCTGTAGACACCCCAGGTCGGGGCGAGGGTCGCGGCCAGGGCGGCGCGCAGCGCGAACATGCCCGGGCCGCCGTGCTGCAGGCTCTCGTGGAGGATGTCCGGGGTGTTGACGAACAGGTTGGGGCGCGCCTCGTCGGCGTGCTCGGCCAGCTCACGACCGAACTGCTCGAGTTCCCACTTCTCCGTCTTCCAGGTGAAGTACGTGTAGGACTGGGTGAACCCGAGACGGGCGAGCCCGTACAGGCGCGCCGGCCGGGTGAACGACTCGGACAGGAACAGCACGTCCGGGTTCCGCTTCTTGACCTCGCTGATCAGCCACTCCCAGAAGTTCGGCGGCTTGGTGTGCGGGTTGTCGACGCGGAAGATGTTGACGCCCAGGCCGACCCAGTGCAGGACCACCTTCAGCACCGCGCGGTAGATGCCGTTGCGGTCGTCGTCGAAGTTGAGCGGGTAGATGTCCTGGTACTTCTTCGGCGGGTTCTCCGCGTAGGCGATCGTGCCGTCGGGCTGGATGAAGAACCAGTCGGGGTGTTCGGTCGCCCAGGGGTGGTCGGGTGCGCACTGCAGGGCGAGGTCGAGGGCGACCTCGAGGCCCAGTTCCCGGGCGCGCCCGACGAAGTACTCGAAGTCCTCCTCGGACCCGAGCTGAGGGTGGATCGCGTCGTGGCCGCCGTCTCTCGACCCGATGGCCCATGGCGAGCCGACGTCGTCCGGCCCGGCGACGAGCGTGTTGTTGCGGCCCTTGCGGTTGACCTCGCCGATGGGATGGATCGGCGGGAGGTAGACGACGTCGAAGCCCATCCCGGCGATGCGAGAGAGGTCTTCGGCGGCGGTGAGGAAGGTGCCGTGCACCGGGTTGCCCTCGCCGTCCCAGCCGCCGGTGGAGCGGGGGAAGAACTCGTACCAGGACCCGAAGAGAGCGCGTGTGCGGTCGACCCACACGCGGTAGGTGCGGCTCTTGGTGACCAGCTCGCGGACCGGGTTGTCGTGGAGCAGTTCGACGACCTCCTCGGAGATCGCCAGGCTCACCCGGTTCTCGACCCGGCGGCGTCGGGCGCGGAGCAGACGTACGGCGTCGAGCAGGAGTTCGCGGTTCTCGTCGACGATGTCCTCGGCGGCGCGCTCGAGGATGCGGGCGCCGATCTCGAGGTCGTTGGCCAGGTCTGCGGCGCCCTGACCGGCGTCGAGTTTCTTGGTGACCGCCGACCGCCAGGTGGTGTACGGGTCGCTCCAGGCCTCGATGCGGTACGACCAGAACCCGACAGCGTCGGGGACGAACGCGGCGTTGAACGTGTCCGGTTCGGGCGCCGGCGTCATGCGGATGTCGAGGGTTCCGCGCTGCGGTGCCTCGATGTGCACGGTGACGCCGATCGCGTCGTGACCTTCGCGCCATGCAGTGGCGCTGACCGGGAAGAACTCTCCCACAACGGCTTTCGCGGGCTGTTGCCCTGCGGAGACGAGGGGTGCGATGTCATCGATACCCATGCGCCCGATCACTCGAAGCCTCCTCTCGTCAGCTCCTGCGACTGGCCAGGGTGCGTTGTCGGTCTCGCCTGCGTTGGTATCACCGCTACCCAACCTAGTGCCCCGCGTAGCCGATTGTCTTGTCGTACGCGGTCCTCGTGTCGGGTGGCTCCTCGCGGGCCGATCAGCCCACCGGGCGTGGTGCCGCGGTGAGTCGGCTGAGCGCCGAGCGGACGACCGCGGGGTCGGTGGTCCGCCACATCGGCGGCAGCGAGGCGAGTAGATAACCCCCGTAACCCGCCGTGGCCAGGCGGGAGTCGAGCACCGCGACGACGCCGCGGTCGTCGACCGAACGCAGCAATCGGCCCGCACCCTGCGCGAGCAGCAGCGCCGCATGGTTGGCCGCGACGGACAGGAAGCCGTTGCCGCCCCGGGCGTCGACCGCGCGTTGCCGGGCGGTCAGCAGGGGATCGTCGGGGCGGGGGAACGGGATGCGGTCGATGAGCACCAGGCTCAGCGAGGGGCCGGGCACGTCGACGCCCTGCCACAGCGACAGCGTGCCGAACAGGCACGTCTCGGGGTCCTCGGCGAAGCGTTTGACCAGCGTCGAGGTGGTGTCGTCGCCCTGGCACAGCACCGGGTACTCACAGCGCTCGCGGATGGCCTCGGCCGCCTCGCGGGCGGCGCGCATCGACGAGAAGAGTCCCAGCGTGCGACCCCCGGCGGCGTCGACGAGCTGGGCGATCTCGTCCATCGTGCGTGGCGCGATGCCCGAACGGTCGGGACGGGGCAGGTGTCGGGCGACATAGAGGATCGACGACTTCGGGTAGTCGAAGGGGGAGCCGGCGTCGAGGCCCGTCCAGCGCGCCGAACCCGTGTCGGAGGGCACCGCCTTGCCGCTGGCGGTGATGTTGCGCGAGGCCGCCGGATCGGTGGTCGGGTCGTCGCCCGGCTCGTCGGCGGCGGGACGATCGGTGCCGCGTCCGGAGGCGGGCAGGCCCCATGTCGCGGCCAGGGCGTCGAAGGAGCCGCCGATCGTCAGGGTCGCTGAGGTCAGGACGACCGTCGAGTTGGAGAACAGCGACGCCCGCAGGAGGCCGCCGACCGACAGCGGCGCGATGTGCAGCACCGGCCGGGGTTCGGCACCCCGCCGGGAGGTGTCGAGGCCGACCCACACGACGTCACGCCGTTTGGACTCGTCGGGTTCGTCGAAGGCGCCGAGGACGCGCACGACCGTGTCGTGCATGTCCTCGAGCGAGGTGAGGGCCGCCGAGCGCGCGGCGGCCGCGCCGTCGTCGCCGACTCCGGGTGCGCGCGCCGGCCCGATCGCGGTCCGGGTCTGCCACAGCCGGTCACGCAACATCACCAGCACGGAGGTTGCGTCGGAAGGCAGCTGCGTCCACTGCGTCTTCGGGGCGGTCTCCAGGAGCTCGCCGAGTTGCTCACCGGCGCCGAGGAGCGCGTCGGCCGTCTCCTCGTCGACGAGTTTGCCCACGCGCCGGGAGACGAGTGCGATCGAGGACGTGGACAGTTCGTCGGTGGCCACCGAGGTCATCCGGTCCACGAGTTCGTGGGCCTCGTCGATGATCACGACGTCGTGTTCGGGGAGCACGTTCGCCGGGCTCGTCGCATTGATGGCCAGCAATGCGTGATTGGTGACCACCACGTCGACCTTGCCGGACTGTCGACGGGCCTGCTCGGCGAAGCAATCCTCGCCGTACGAACAGTTGGCGGCGCCGAGGCACTCGCGCGCGGACACGCTGACCTGGCGCCAGGCACGGTCGGCGACACCGGGGACGAGGTCGTCGCGGTCGCCGGTCTCGGTGTCGCTGCTCCATTCGCGCAACCGGGTGACCTCGCGTCCGGTGCGGGACAGTTCGAACGGATCGAACAACTCGGTGTCCGGCTCGTCGGCTGTTCCCGAGTGGATCTTGTTGAGGCACAGATAGTTTCCGCGGCCCTTGAGGATCGCGAAGGTCGGCTTGCGGCCGATCGGCTTGGCGAGGGCCCCGGCGAGACGGGGGAGGTCGCGTTCGATCAGCTGCCGCTGCAACGCGATGGTCGCCGTCGACACCACGACGGTCCGGCCGGTCTCCACGGCGTGCCGGATCGCCGGTACTAGATACGCGAGCGACTTTCCGGTACCCGTGCCGGCCTGCACGGCGAGATGCTCGCCGGTGTCGATGGCGTGTGCGACGGCGGAGGCCATCGCGACCTGACCGTCGCGTCGACGGCCGCCGAGCGCGGAGACCGCGGTGTCGAGCAGTTCGGTCACCGGGGGAGTGTTCGGCATGTGGTGTTCCGGGGTCCTCGTTCGAGATGGGCGAGCTGGGTGTGTGGTTTCAGACGGATCCGCGGCCTCTGCGGTTCCCTCGGGGGACTAACCCGTGCCGTACGAGCCGTCGTAGAGCAGATCGCCCACGAGTTCGACCCCGGCCTCACGCATGCTCGACAGCGCGTCGGACGTGGTCTCCGTACCCACACCCGCGGTGAAGTTGAGCAGCACCCGGGTCGTGAAGCCCGCCTTCACCGCGTCGAGTGCGGTGGCGAGGACGCAGTGATCGGTGGTCAGGCCTGCGATGTCGATCGACGACATCTTGTGGTCGCGCAGCCATTGCTCGAGGGTGGTCCCGTCCTCGGTGACCCCCTCGAAACCGGAGTACGCGGCGTCGTACTCGCCTTTGGAGAAGACCTCTTGCGCTGCGGCGGAATCGAATTCGGGGTGGAATGCGACGCCGTCGGTGCCGACCACGCAATGCGGCGGCCAGGTGTCGACATAGTCGGGCTCGTCGGAGAAGTGCGCGCCCGGATCGATGTGGTGGTCGCGCGTCGCGACGACGGTCCGGTACTCGTCGAGGATCTTGGTGATCGCCCGGGCGACGGCGGCACCGCCGTTGACCGCGAGGGAGCCGCCCTCACAGAAGTCGTTCTGGACGTCGACGACGACCAACGCGTCGGCCGGCTTGGTGCCGTCGCTGCGTTCGCTGCTCATCAGGTACTCCCTGGCGGATCGAAGGGTGTGCTCGTCAGCCGAGCTGGTAGCGGGTCGGCACCGCCGGGTCTCCGTGCGAGAGGCCGAGGCCCTCCCACGGCAGACTCACCAGCCCTGCCGCGAGGTGGGCACGCGCGTCGGTCAGCGACGGCAGCGATGCCACCGGCTCCCCGCCGCGGACCAGCGGGATCTGCAGATCCCGGAGGTGGAGACCACCCTCGGTCTCGGGGCGCGGCCCGTCGGCTCGGTAGACGATCTCCTCCACGATGGTCCCACTGCCCCGTGCGGCCCGCACGGCCGCCTTGGCCCCGCCGCGCGATTCCTTGTGGCTCGACCGCTTGGCGACGGGCAGTCCGTCCACCTCGACGAGCTTGTAGACCATGCCGGCGGTCGGTGCGCCGCTGCCGGTGACCAGTGCGGTTCCGACCCCGTAGCTGTCCACCGGCTCGGCGCGCAGTGAGGCGATCGCATACTCGTCGAGGTCGCCGGACACCACGATCTTGGTGTTCGTCGCGCCGAGGTCGTCGAGCTGCGTGCGCACCTGACGCGCGAGCACGCCGAGATCGCCGGAGTCGATGCGCACCGCGCCGAGCTCGGGGCCGGCGACCTCGATCGCGTTCCGCACGCCCCGGGTGATGTCGTAGGTGTCGACCAGCAGAGTGGTGTCGATGCCGAGCGCCTCGATCTGTGCGGCGAAGGCGGCTTTCTCGTCGGGGCCGTCGGGCCCGGTGAAGCCGAGGGTGAAGGCATGGGCGGCGGTGCCCGCGCTGGGCACCCCGAACCGTCGATTCGCCTCGAGGTTCGACGTCGCGGCGACACCGGCGAGGTAGGCGGCGCGGGCGCTGGCGACGGCGGCGCGCTCGTGCGTGCGCCGGGAGCCCATCTCGATGATCGGGCGGGACCCGGCTGCACTCACCATTCGGGCAGCGGCCGAGGCGATGGCGCTGTCGTGGTTGAGGATCGACAGGATCAGCGTCTCGAGGAGGACCGCCTCGGCGAAGGACGCCCGGACGGTGAGGATCGGGGAACCCGGGAAGTAGAGCTCACCCTCGCGGTAGCCGTCGATGTCGCCGGAGAAGCGGTAGTCGCGCAACCACGCGACGGTCTCGGCGTCGAGGAACTGCTCCACGACGGCGATCTCCTCGTCGCCGAAACGGAACTCGGCGAGCTCGGCGAGGACACGTCCGGTACCCGCGACGACGCCGTACCGACGACCGTCGGGAAGCCGGCGGGCGAACACCTCGAACACGCATGGCCGGTGCGCGACCGGGTGTCGGAGAGCCGCCGCGACCATGGTCAGTTCGTACTGGTCGGTCAGCAGCGCGGTGTTGTCGATGCTCACTATCGCGTTACCCTTGTCCTCATGGCGCCTGACGAAACTCGTGCGCACGAGGCTACCCCCGGCGGTACCGCGGTTGCCGAACCCGCAGTGGCCGACGGCGCGGCGGATCTCGACAAACCCTGGATGACCGTCGTGTGGGACGACCCCGTCAATCTGATGCGGTACGTGACCTTCGTCTTCCAGAAGATCTTCGGCTACTCGGAGTCGCACGCCAATCAGCTCATGATGCAGGTGCACACCGAAGGCAAGGCCGTCGTCTCCAGCGGCGATCGGGACAAGGTCGAGGGAGACGTGCGCAAACTGCACGCGGCCGGCCTGTGGGCCACCATGCAGCGCGATTCATGACCGGGCCCGAGATGTTGCGGCTCGGGTTCGGACCGTCCTCGTACCGGGATGACCCGACGGTGGGGGGACACTGAGGCGTGCGCACCTGGAAACGCAAAGGCCGCGGCGAGGCGATCCGGATCGTCTCCCAGCTCGACTCGCACGAGGCCGAGTTGCTCGCGTCGCTGGTCTCGTCGATGTGTGAGCTCCTCACCGAACGTGCCGACACCGCGCCGAGTGATGCGCTGTCGGAGGTCACCGGCATCCGCGTCGGCCACTCCGATGCGCCGGACGATGCCACCCTCGGTCGTCTGCTGCCGGACTTCCACCGGCCGGATCAGGACGAGGAACTCTCCGCGGAAGTGGTCAACGGCCGGCTCAACTCGGCGCTGCGGAGCGTGAACGAGCCGAAGATCATCGACGCCAAACTCGGTGCGGCACAAACGCTTCTCGGCACGCTTCCGGACGGGGGCGGCGACCTCGCGCTCACCGTCGACGAGGCGACCGCCTGGCTCACCGCGCTCAACGACGTCCGTCTCGCGCTCGGGGCGATGCTCGGCATCTCCGAGGACACCCCGGATCGGTTGCCGCCCGACCATCCGCACGCCGCCCATCTCGACGTCTACCACTGGCTGACCGTGATGCAGGATCTGCTCGTCGAAGCGGTGATGTGACCTACAGTTCTCCGGTGTGACCACCATCGGACGACCCGCCCGCCCGGGGGACCGCATCACCGACGTCGCCGGGATCACCGTCGGGCACCGGCACCGTGTCGACACCGACGCCGCGGTCGCCGGAACCGCCGACGCACCTGACGGCCACGGCTGGGCCACCGGCACAACAGTCGTCAGGATCTCGGGGCCGGGCGCGATCGCGGCGGTCGACGTGCGCGGCGGAGGCCCGGGCACCCGGGAGACCGACCTGCTCGATCCGTCGAACACCGTGCAGACCGCGCACGCCATCGTGCTCAGCGGCGGCAGCGCCTATGGCCTCGCGGCGGCCGACGGTGCGATGCGCGCGCTCGAGGCCGAGGGCGTCGGACTGCCCATGGACACCAGGGGACACGTGGTGCCCATCGTCCCGGCGGCGGTCATCTTCGATCTGCCGGTCGGCGCGTGGGATCACCGGCCCGACGCCGACTTCGGAGCCGAGGCCGTCCGTGCGGCCGCGGTCGACTTCGCCGTCGGCAGTGTCGGGGCCGGCGCCGGTGCGCGTGCCGGTGCACTCAAGGGTGGCGTCGGCACCGCGTCGGTGAGGATCGAGAGCGGTCCGGCAGCCGGCATCACCGTCGGTGCGCTGATGGTCGCCAACCCGGTCGGCGCGGTCATCGACCCGAAGACCGGGCTGCCGTGGGACCTCGGCGAGGACGAACTGGCCGAACTGGGCCTGAGAAGTCCCGAGGCCGCCGACATCGCGTACCTGACCGAGCTCGCGGAGAAACACACCGTTCTGAACACGACGATCGGGGTCGTCGCCACCGATGCCGCGCTCGATGCGGCGATGACCCGCCGCATCGCCATGGCCGGACACGACGGTCTCGGCCGGGCCATCCGCCCGGCCCACTCGCCGCTCGACGGTGACACCATCTTCGCCGTCGCAACCGGCGCGGTGCGACCGGAGCCGAGCGACCCGGCGACCGCCTCGCCGCCCGGGATGCACGCGGACGCGGCGATCATCGCCGAGGTGTCCCGATGTGCGGCCGATGTCGTCCAGCGGGCGATCGTGAATGCTGTGCTGGCCGCCGAGTCGGTGGCCTCGATACCGACATACGCCCAAGCCGCGCCGTCGGCGTTCGCCTGAATCGCGGGCCCCGGCCTGCCCCTCGGTGACGCCGGTCATAACCACATCAGGAATAGCCGTTCGCGGTCCGGCGTTCCCTCTCGGGACATGCGCGACGACCGGTCGCCGATCCGACGTGTCCGTACAGGCCACGCGTCTGCGAAGGAGAACGGGACAGCGATGCTGAAGATCGATCAGGAACTCGTCGACGCGATGGTCGCGCACGCCCGCGCCGATCATCCCGACGAGGCGTGCGGCGTGATCGCCGGGCCGGAGGGTTCCGACGACCCGCAGCGGTTCATCCCGATGATCAACGCCGAACGGTCGCCCACGTTCTACCGGTTCGATTCCGCCGAGCAGCTGTCCGTGTGGCGCGAGATGGATCGCCGCGACGAGGAACCGGTGGTGATCTACCACTCGCACACCGCGACCGAGGCCTACCCGAGCCGCACCGACATCTCCTACGCCGGCGAGCCCGGCGCCCACTATGTGCTGGTGTCCACCCGGGACCCGGAGACCGCCGAGATCCGTAGCGTCCTCGTC
>NZ_JAJQJP010000041.1:0-172999 GCF_021245825.1 Gordonia metallireducens
AGGCGCTCTACGACGTCGTCACCGGCGCCACCGGCAACTGCTGGGCCATCGAGACCAACTGCCCGGTCCCGGGCCCGGTCCCGACCTCGCCGGCGAACAACGACTTCAAGCCGGGGTTCGCCACCGCACTGATGAACAAGGACCTCGGCCTCGCGATGGACGCCGTCGCCAGCACCGGTTCCCGCGCCCCGCTCGGTTCCCACGCCGCACAGCTGTACCGCGGCTTCGCCGAGCAGCACGGAGACCTCGATTTCAGCGCGATCATCACCTCGCTGCATTAGGTCGCAGTACCTGCCGTACGGCTCCTGAGATCCCGTTGCGTTCTGTCCCGGTTTGCGGGACAGAACGCAACGGGATCTTTTTGCGTTCTGACGGATGGAACCTAGGTGCAGCGCGCTGCGTCGAACTTTCGTGGTCGATCTCAACGAGCTCATCATCCGACAGGACGGCGTGCTGACAACGTCGCAGGCGCAGGCCGCCGGGTTGAGCCGGTCCGCTGTCAGTCGACGCAGGGCCTCGGGGGAGTGGACCGCGGTCGCTCCTTCTGTCTACCTGGTGTCAGGGCACCTTCGTTCGGCACGGGCGCAGGCCCGGATCGCGGTGCTCTCGGTCGGAGAGGACGCGGTGCTCGGCGGCGTCGCGGCGTGCTGGTGGCACCGACTGCATCTCAAGGAGCCCGCCAAGCACCATGTGTTCACCGGACGTCACGGTCGGCATGCGAGATCCTCGGCGACCGCCGTCGTCCGGCACCGTGACCTCGCCGACGAAGACGTGACCGTGGTCGACGACCTCCGCATCACCACGCCCGCACTGTCCGTTCTGGACGCGGCAGGTGTTCTCGGCATCGGCGTCCTCGATTCAGCGCTGCTCTCCAAGGACCTGACGCTCGCGGACCTCCGGTCCGCACATGAGCGGTACCCAAACCGACGGGGAGCGGGGCCGGTGTCCCGGTATCTGGATCAACTCGAGGACGGAACGAGATCCGAGGCAGAACGGCGAACCGCACTGCTGTTTCGCGACGCGGACATCGACGGCTGGACGGCCAATGTCCCGGTGTGCGGGTACCTGCTCGACTTCGTGTTCCTCCGGTCCAGGCTCGCCGTCGAGATCGACGGCTTCGCCTTCCACCGCGACGCCGACACATTCCAGCGGGACCGGACCAAGCGCAATGCGCTCGTGGCCGACGGGTGGACAGTCCTGAACTTCACATGGGCGGACCTGACCGAACGGCCAGAGCACGTCGTCGAGGCGGTTCGGAGTGCTCTACTGCGAGCCGCGTCGTGACGACGTTGCGTTTTGTCCCGCTTTCCGCGACAAACCGCAACGGATCGGACTCAGAAGTCGCCGTTGTGCTTCCGCAGTGACTGGATGGCCCCGACGAGGCCGGCCATCTCGTCGTCGGTCATGCCGACGTCGGCGAAGACCTTCTCGTTGAGGGTCTTGGTGGCGTCTTCGACGGTGGAGCGGCCTAGGTCGGTGATCTCGACGAGGGTGGTGCGACCGTCGGTGGGGTGGGGGACGCGGCGGACGAGGCCGCCCTCCTCGAGGCGACGGATCGCGTGGGTGACGCTGGTGACGTGGACCTGGAGTCGGTCGCTCGCCTTGGTGATCGGGAGTGCGCCCTGGCGCGAGAACGCGAGCAGCCGGAGAAGTTCGAATCGGGAGAAGCTCAGATCGAAGGGGCGCAACGTGGCCTCGACGCGGGCCAGCAGGATCTGATGGGCACGCATCACCGAGGTCACCGCGACCATGCCGTCGGCGACGTCGCCCCACCCGGCCTCGGTCCAGTTGTCCCGTGCCTCGGCGATGGGATCGAAGTCCATGCTGCGCCCTGCCATGAACACACCCTAATCGGGTTGTCGCGTCACCGATCGACGGCGCGCCAGCCATCACCGCCCGCGGGTGATGCCGTCCGGACCGGTCCCGGCGGGGCAGGAGAAGGACGGTCCGCGGAACCGATCCGACGACGACGCGGGCGGAATCCGCGCCGGCGGAATCAACTCGACGCGCAGTGGTGCCCGTGACCAACGTCCCCTTCCGAGTGACAAAGGTCCCTACGAAAGTGACAAATGGCCTCCGCGGCAACGAAACAATGTGTTTGCCATCTCGAGAGGATCTCTTGATGCTTTGTCGTTTCCTGGAACGACAACCCCCGAATCGAGACCATCTGGGCCGTTCGGGAATGAAGGTGTAGCTCGAATCTCGAAAAGGTCACGGCGCCGTTAGCTGGATTCTCCATACCCATTAGCTACTCAATCTAATTAAATCGCGGTTTGGGTACTATGGGCGATTTGAGAGACTTATCCTGGTTCGTGAATGTACCGAAAAGTGTACCGGTGCATACAGATTCGGCACCATACCGGGGCGGATGTGAATCTGGATCCGAATCTGCTTCGGTAGCACGCGAGATGCAGAGATATTCGGGAAAAACACTCGGTCCGACGAATGTCATCCGATCGGACCAATTGCCGAATGTCATCATTCCGAGACCTTTCTCTCCGGGGTCGTACGACTGATCTAGCTTCTCGGAAATCGTTGTGGCGGAAAGTTTCGCGAGAGTACGGTCAGTTCTTGTCGGCGGGGCGACAACTATCCAGGGGGGCTGCATTGCCCATTCTCGCTTCAGGCGCGAGACGAGCAATTTGTGGTCTGACGATTCCGTCCGGGTTATGCCCCCAGGCCCGGTGGACGCAGTCGATGAGGACGCATGGGGAGGCCGCGTGACCATCTCAGAGAGAAATTTCGAGTCAACCTTCGACGACCAGTCGGGTTCTCGGTCACGGGTCGGCACGTTGCCGCTGTCCGCGGCGCAGCGGGGCATCTGGTTCGCGCAGCACGTGGCAGGTGACCTGCCGATCTCGGTGGCGCAGTATGTCGAGATCGAGGGCGACCTCGACACCGACGTGCTCGAGGACGCCGCACGGGCGACCGGAAGAGAGTTCGGTTCCGGATACCTGCGGCTGATCGAGGTCGACGGCGAGCCGCGGCAGTACGTCGACGAGGCGTACGGCGCCCCGGTGTACACCGTGGACCTGCGTGAGGATCCCGACCCGATCGGGACCGCGCATCGCCTGATGACCGAGGACTATTCGCGGCCGCTGGACCTTCTCGTCGACCACCTCATGACGAGCGTCGTCTATCGGGTCGGGACGAACCACTACCTCTGGTATCTGCGCGCCCACCACATCGCGCTCGACGGATTCGGTGCGGTCACGATGGTCCGGCGGATCACCGAGCGGTACAACGCCGGAATCCGCGGTGAAGAGCCACCACCCTGCAAGGCAAGCGATCTCGCCGACATCATCGAGCAGGACGCGTCCTACCCCGGGTCGACCCGCTACGAGAACGACCGGAAGTACTGGAGCGAACACCTCGAAGGCGCCCCTCCGGTGGTCAGTCTCGCCGGCCGGCTCGGCAAGCCCACGCTGCACCCGACGCTCGTGTCCACGCCGCTGCCGGAGGAGACCGCGCGTCTGCTCGACGACGCGTCGCACGACGGCGGTGTCACCCCGGTGATCGTCGCGGCCTTCGCCGTCTACCTCGCCCGGATGACCGGGAGCCCGGAAGTCCTCCTGAGCCTGCCGGTCTCGGGCCGGCACTCGGCAGTTCTGCGCCGCTCCGGCGGCATGGTGGCGAACGTCGTGCCGCTGCGCGTCCCGGTCGCGGGCCGCACGCTCGACGAGGTCGTCACCGCGGTGAAGGGTGAGCTGTTGAGTGCCCTCCGGCGGCAGCGCTACCGCCAGGAGGACATCTTCCGCGACATGGGGATCGCGCGCGACGAGGCGTCGTCGTTCGGTCCGGCCGTGAACCTGATGATGATCGACAGCGAGGTCGTGTTCGGCGACGTGGCGGGTCGCCTGCACGTGCTGACATCCGGCCCGACCTCCGACCTGTTCGTCAACATCTATCCCGGTGCGGGACACGACAGCACGCACATCGACTTCCAGGGCAACCCGAACGTCTACACGCCCGCCGAGCTCGCCGATCATCACCGTCGGTTCCTGATGTTCCTGCACGAGTTCCTGGTAGGCGGCTCGGACGATCAGGTGGGTCTGCTCGAGCTGCTCGACGAGGACGAGCGGAGGGCTCTCCTGCCCGTACACGGTTCGGAAGGTGTTGCGCCGCGACTTCTCCCGGACATCCTCGCCGACAGTGTGGCCCGTCATGGCGACCGCGTCGCGATCTCGTCGGCCGGTCGCCGGCTGACGTACCGGGAACTCGACGGCGTCTCGTCGCGGATGGCACGCCGCCTGATCGACATGGGCTGCGGGCCCGACACGTCGGTCGCGATTCTTCTCAGACGGTCCGCCGAGTCCGTCACCGCCGCGTGGGCGGTTGCGAAGTCTGGGGCTGCCATCGTCCAGCTGGACCCGGACTACCCACGCAAGCGTATCGAGCACATCGTCGCCGACAGCGGCGCCGACGTGGCGATCACAGCCGACGAGTTCACCGACCGACTCCCGGAGTCGATGCCCACGGTGCTCGTCGACGGCGAGGGCGGTCTCGGGGAGGGGGCCGCCCTCGCCCCGGACGAGGTGATCACCGACCGCGACCGCATCCGCCCGCTGCGTGCGGACAACGTCGCGTACATGACCTACACCTCGGGTTCGACCGGTGTCCCGAAGGGCGTCCAGGTCACGCACAACGGGCTCGCGAACCTCATCTCCGATCGGTCCGAGGTCTATGGTCTCGACTCGGGATCACGGGTGTCCTACGCCCTTTCACCGAGCTTCGATGCGTCGATGGAACAGCTGCTGACCTGCTTCGCGAACGGTTCCGCACTGATCGTCGTGCCGCCGGACGTGATCGGCGGGGAGCGGCTCACCCGATTGCTGGCCGACGAGGGTGTCACCCACCTGACGCTGACACCGGCGATGCTGGCGACCGTCGAGCCGGAAGCCCTGACCGACCTGCGGGCGGTCATGGTCGGCGGTGACAAGACCGCGCCGCGCATCGTCGAACGCTGGACGCGGTGTGCGCGGATGATCAACGAGTACGGACCCACCGAGGCGACAATCACCGCGGCCAGCGGTGTCATCGACCCCGCCGAGGACCTGACCGTCGGCCGGCCGGTACGCGGTGCGTCGATGATGATCCTCGACCGTGCACTGCAGCCGGTCCCGATCGGTACCGCGGGGGAGCTGTATCTGGCGGGGCCGGGTCTCGCACGCGGTTACGCGAACCTGTTCGGCCAGACCGCCGGCCGGTTCGTCGCCAACCCCCACGGTGAACCCGGTGAGCGGATGTACCGCACCGGCGATCTCGCGCGCTGGGTGGGGAAGCCCTCCGCACTGTCGCTGGAACTGCTGGGTCGCACCGACTTCCAGCTGAAGATCCGTGGCTACCGGATCGAGCCCGGCGAGATCGACGCGGCTCTCATCGGCCACCCCGACGTCGAGGCGTCGATCACGGTGCCGGTCCGCAACAACGCCGGCGCGACCGTTCTCGCCTCCTACGTGTCGCCGGTCCGCGACCATCGGATCGATGTGCCCGAGCTGGGCCGGTTCGCCCGCGAATCGCTTCCGCCGCACATGGTCCCGGCGGTGATCACCACGCTCGACGCGTTGCCGCTCAACGCGTTCGGCAAGGTCGACCGCAAGGCGTTGCCCGCTCCGGTCTTTGCGGCCGCCCGCACCGGACGGCCGCCGTCGACGCCCGCGGAATACCGGCTGGCACAGCTGTTCTCCGAGGTCCTCGGTGTCGACGAGGTCGGTGCCGACGACAGCTTCTTCGTTCTCGGCGGCGACAGCATCTCCTCGATCGAACTCGTGGGCCGGGCCAAGGCCGCCGGACTGGCGTTCTCGACCCAGGACGTGTTCGAGTGCAAGACCGTCGCGGCTCTCGCGGTCCGGGCGACCGAGGCGTCGACCGACGACACGCTGCACGAGCTCCCCGGCGCCGGCGTGGGTTCGTTCCCGCTGGCGCCGATCATGCACGCGATGCTCGAGCGGGGACACATCGACCGCTTCGCGCAGGCCGCGCTGATCGAACTCCCCGACGACCTCCGCCGCGCCGACCTCGTGCGCGCCCTGGGTGCGCTCGTCGACCGCCACGACATCCTGCGCGCGGTCCTGCGCGACGACCACGCGGGCGAGGGCTTCGTCGAGGTCCGGGAGCACGGTTCGGTCGACGTCGAGGAGACGCTGACCGAGGTGTGGCTCGAACGTCGCGACGCCGACGAGATCGACCAGCAACTGCAGGCGGCCGCCGATCTGCTGGACCCGCGCGCCGGGCTGCTCACGCGCTTCGTCTGGCTGCGGGACCGCAACGGCACGAAGCCGGATCTGCTGTGGCTGGTCATCCACCACCTCGCCGTCGACGGCGTGTCCTGGCGCATCCTGCTGAGCGACCTCGCGGTCGCCCACGGTCAGATCGCCGCCGGCGGTGACCCGCAGCTCAGCACGCCCACGACCTCCGTGCGCCGCTGGGTCCACGGCCTGGTCGAGCGGTCCTCCGGCCGTACCGCCGCCGAGCTCGACCTCTGGTCGAACACCCTCGCGGCCGGCGACCGTCCGCTCGGCGCACGCGCACTCGACCCCGACCGGGACATCACCGCCACGGCGGGACGCGTGCGCATGCGCATCCCCGCCGACGTCACCGAGACCATCGTCACGACGATCCCCGGCCGGTTCCACGGCAGCCCCAACGACCCGCTGCTGGCGGCCCTGGGACTCGCGCTCGCCCGTTGGCGGTCGCTGCACGGCGAGGCTCCGGGCGGCGAACTGATCGCGCTCGAAGGACACGGCCGCGAGGAGTCGGCCGTCCCCGGCGCCGATCTGACCGCCACGGTCGGCTGGTTCACCTCTCGGTTCCCCGTCCGGTTGGACGTCGACGACATCGACCTCGACGACGCCTTCGCCGGCGGGGCGGCGGCCGGTACGGCGATCAAGCGGGTCAAGGAGTTCCTGCGCGCGGTGCCCGACAACGGCATCGGCTACGGCATGGTCCGGCACCTGGACCCGGTCGGCTGCAATGAACTCCAGAACCGTCCCGAACCGCAGATCAGCTTCAACTACCTGGGCCGCGCGGGTACCCGCGACGTCTTCGGACCGTGGACGCCGTCGCGTGAGTTCGACGCGCTGGCGGGCACCGCCGATCCGTGGATGGCCCTCCCGGCCGTCCTGGACATCAACGCGATCGCCGAGCCGGGCCCGGACGGACTCGAACTCGACGCGGTGTGGGAGTTCGCCTCGCTGGTGCTCGACAGCGGCGAGGTCGAAGAACTGTCGCAGCTGTGGGTGCAGGCCCTCGAGGCGCTCGCCCGCCATGCCCGGGCCGACGACGCCGGCGGGTACACCCCGTCGGACTTCCCGCTCGTGCAGACCACGCAGGACGAGATCGACGGTTGGCTGCGCGATCACCCGTCGATGGTCGACGTCTGGCCGCTGACGGCACTGCAGGCCGGACTCCTGTTCCACGCCACCTACGACGGCATCGACACCAACGCCGCGGGCGGTGTCAGCGGCGCCGACGGCTACGTCGTGCAGGCCGAACTGACCCTCGGCGGATCGCTGCGAGCGGAGCGGATGCGGCGCGCCGCACAGGCGCTCATCGACCGTCACGACAGCCTGCGGGTCGCGTTCGTGGAGACCGCGGCCGGTCCGCGTCAGCTCTTGCTGCGTGACGTGGCCGTCGACTGGACGGACTCCGACCTGACCGGCATCGCCGATCCCGAGGAGCGGCACCGCGAGTTGCGCCGGCTGATCACCGAGTCGGCGACCCCCTTCGACCTGACGCGGCCGCCGCTGATGCGGTTCCACCTCATCCGCGTCGACGACGACGAGTTCATGCTCCTGCTGACCAACCACCACATCGTGCTCGACGGCTGGTCGATGCCGCTGGTCGTCCAGGAGCTGCTGGCGCTCTACATCACCGACTCGACGGACGGCGCCGCGGCCGGGCTGCCCACACCGCGGTCCTTCCGGGACTACCTGCAGTGGCTGGATTCCCAGGACCACGACGCGACGGTCGAGGCCTGGGAGGAGATGCTGGCCGACATCGAGAGCCCGACCCGGCTCACCGGCAACCCGGAGCGGGTCGCCACCGCCGAGGTCGCACAGGTCGACCTCGATCTCGACGCCGCGACCACCGACGCGGTCCTCGGACTCGGTCGCGCCCACGGCGTCACCCCCAACACCGCCATCCAGGTGGCCTGGGCGCTGCTGCTCTCCACCATGACCGGCCGGTCGGACGTGGTGTTCGGCAACACGGTCTCCGATCGCCCGGCGCACATCGCGGGGATCGAGCGGATGATCGGTCTGTTCATCAACACCCTGCCGGTGCGGGTCCGGCTCGATCCCGACGAGACCGTCACCGAGCTGCTCACGCGGGCACAGGCGGAGCAGGCCGCCATGCTCGACCACCGCAACATCGGTCTCGCCGAACTCCAGCGGGCCGCGAGGATGGCCGACATCTTCGACACCGCAACGGTTCTGGAGTCCTATCCCATCGACGCCGAGGGTGTGGCGGGTGCGCTCGCGGATGCCGGGCTGCAGTGGAAGGGCATCGTCGCCCACGATGCGACGCCGTATCCGGTCAGCCTTCAGGTCACGCCGCCGCGGCCCTCGCGGGCCGGAAGCGAGCCGGGACACTACGAGCTGATCCTGAAGTACGCCTCCGATCGTCTCGACGCCCAGTCCGCCGGACTGCTGCTCGAGCGCTTCGCGATGCTGCTGGGTCAGATCGCGGCGGACCCGGGCCGGAAGGTCGCGACGGTCGCCCCGTGCTGGGACACCGAATGGGCGGAACTGGCTCGCGTCGAGGGTCCGCCGGCCATGACACCGCGGACGCTCCGGGGCATCCTGTCCGACACCGCACGCCGGTATCCGGACGCCCCCGCCGTGCGGTCGGGCGGGGACACCCTGACCTTCCGTGAGCTCGACGAACGGGCCGATCGTGTCGCCGGCGAACTCGTCCGTCGTGGCGCCGGCCCCGAGCGCTTCGTCGCGCTGGCCGTCCCGCGGTCGGTCGAACTCATCGTCGCGATGTGGGCGATCGCGAAGTCGGGTGCGGCATTCGTCGCCCTCGATCCGGGCAACCCCGCCTACCGGCTGGCCGAGCTGCTGGCCGACTCGCGGTGCGCGCTCGGGGTGACGGTCGAGGAGGTCACGAAGAACCTGCCGGATTCCGTCGACTGGCTCGTCCTCGACGCCGCCGGCCGGTCGGATGACGAAGGGGCGACGGCGGACCGGCCGACGACCCCGGTGGAGGCCGACAGCAGTGCGTACCTGATCTTCACCTCCGGGTCGACCGGACGGCCGAAGGCGGTCCACATCGCCCATCGGGGGCTGCGAGACCGGGTCACCGCACTGGCCGAGTACTTCGGTGTGCAGTCGGGTTCGGCAGTCCTGCAGGTGGCCTCCCCGGGCTTCGACGCCTGTGTCTCCGAGGTCCTGCTCGCCCATGGCAACGGGGCCTGCCTCGTGGTCGCCCCCCAGGATGTCTACGGTGGCGTCGACCTCGAGGAACTGGTTCGCGCGGAACAGGTTTCGCACGCGATCATCACGCCGACCGCGCTCAACACGATGGACCCCGCACGGGTGCCGTCGCTGGCGACGATCGCGGTGGTCGGCGAGGCCACCGGCGCGGACATCGTGAACCGCTGGGCACCCGGCCGCCGGTTGATGAACCACTACGGACCCACCGAGACCACCATCTGGGGCACCGCAGCCGACGACCTTCAGCCCGGGGAGCCGGTGACCATCGGCGAACCGGTCCGCGGAGTGTCCGCGGTGGTGCTCGACGCGTGGCTGCGTCCGGTCCCGGTCGGCGTGGCCGGCGAACTCTACCTGGGCGGACCGGGTCTGGCCCGCGGGTACTTCGACCGGCCCGGCCTCACCGCCTCCCGGTTCGTCGCCGACCCGCGGTCGGCGAGCGGCGAACGCATCTACCGCACCGGTGATCAGGTGCGATGGATTCGCGGACGCGACGGACTCGAACTGGACTACCTGGGACGCAACGACCAGCAGGTCAAGATCCACGGTCTGCGGATCGAGACCGGGGACATCGACGCCCATCTCGCACGGCACGACGCCGTGGCCCAGGCCGTCACCCTGGTCCAGCCGGGGCCGACCGGTCAGCCGGTCATCGTGTCCTACGTCGTCGGCACGCCGGGGGAGCAGCTCGACGTCTCCGCGCTACGCGCCGATCTCGCGGAATCGCTGCCGCGCTATATGGTTCCGACCGCCATTCTCGAGCTGCCGGCGATGCCGGTGACCCGCACCGGCAAGGTCGACCGGAAGGCTCTCCCCGCGTGGGACTTCCGCGCCGAGAGTGCCGGCGGTCGCGCGCCCTCGACACCCACCGAGGAGCTCATCGCGCAACTGTTCGCCGAGTCCCTGAACCTCGAGACGGTGACCGCCGATGACAACTTCTTCGCCCTCGGCGGCGACTCCATCGTCTCGATGCAACTGGTGGCCCTGGCCAAGGCGGCCGGACTGAACATCACCGGTCGTCAGGTCTTCGAGGCGAAGACGGTCGCCGCGCTGGCAGCTCTCGTGGATCCGGACGGCGCCGGGCACGACGACGTTGTCCGGCCGGGCGCTGCGGTCGAGTCCCGTCTCGACGATCACGAGGTGCTCTCCGCCGACGACTTCGCCGACGTGTGCGACTCCGATGCGGAGAACCTCCGTCATCGATACCCGGAGCTGACCGAGATCTGGCCGCTGTCGCCGACGCAGTCCGGCATCCACTTCCACTCCACGCTCGACCCCGACACGGCGGACAACTACACCGTGCAGTCGACGATCCGGTTGTCCGGACATCTCGACGGGGCACGGCTGCGTCGTGCCGCGCAGGCGCTGGTCGATCGGCACGACATCCTGCGTGCAGGTTTCGTCGAGACCTCTCGTGGCCCGCGCCAGGTCGTGGTCGGCCACGCCGAGGTCGCCTTCCGCGAGATCGACCTGTCCGACCGGGACGCCGACCGCGCCCGGGAGGACGCCGAGCGCATCGCGGTCCAGGACGCGGAGGCAGGCTTCGACCTCAGCATCCCGTCGCTCATCCGGTTCACCCTCATCCGCCTCGCCGCCGAGGCGTTCGAACTGCACATCACCAACCACCACGTCATCCTCGACGGCTGGTCGATGCCGCTGCTCATCGGCGAACTCCTCGAGTTCTACGGCGAACCGGAGCGGATCGAGCACGCCGGGTCCGCACCGTCGTACCGCGACTACCTGCGCTGGCTGGCGCAGCAGGACCAGGAGGCGTCCCTCGCCGCATGGACACGGGCCTACGCCGACGTCGACGGGGCCACCCGCGTCAGCCGGCGTGATCCGGCGATGTCGGGCGACCTGGCCGGTGAGGTCGGTGCAGAGCTACCGGCCCAGGAGTACTTGCGGTTGCGTTCCGTCGCAGCTGATTCCGCGGTCACCGTCGGCACCGCGGTGTCGACGGCATGGGCACTCGTCCTGCGCGTGCTGACCGGCGAGACCGACGTGATCCTCGGCTCGGCCGTCGCCGGGCGACCGCCGGAGCTGCCGGGTGTCGAGCGCGCCCTCGGGATGTTCCTGAACACCGTCCCGGTCCGGGTCCGCCTCGATCCCACGGCGTCACTGCGCGACCTGCTGATCGGTGCGCAGGACAGCAACGCCGAACTGCTCGACCATCACTACGTGGGCCTCCCGGCCATCCACCGGGCGGTGGGTCTGTCGGAGATGTTCGACACCGCGCTGGCCTTCCAGTCCTTCCCGCTGCGCGAGTCGACCCTCCAGGAGCTCGTGTCCTCGGCGGGACTCCGCGTCGACGGGATCACCGGCGTCGATGCCACGCCGTATCCGCTGAGTCTCGTCGTCGCACCGAAGAACGATGTCGGAGACGGAGAACCGGGGCTGTCGATCACGTTGCGCTTCCGCCGCGGCGACTTCGACCCCACCCGGGCACGGGAGATCCTCGACCTCTTCGTCGAGTGCCTGGCCCGGATCGCCGACGACCCGGACACCCGGGTGGGCGTGCTCGCGCACGGCGGCGGCGAACTGGATCTGCCCGCGTCACCGCGGACCCTCCGGCCCGCGACGCTGCCCGACATCCTCGCCGCTTCCGTTGCCCGCCACCCGAACGCCATCGCGGTGACGTGCGGCGCGTCGGTGTCGTACCGCTGGCTCGACGAGCGGTCGAACCGAATGGCCAGACTTCTCCTGCGCCGGGGAGTCGGATCACAAGATGTGGTCGCCTGTGTGTTGCCGAGATCGCTCGACGCGGTCGTCGCCATCTGGGCGGTGGCCAAGACGGGCGCGGCATTCCTGCCGGTGGACCCGACCCTGCCTGCTGAACGGATCGGATACCTGCTCTCCGATGCCGATGTCAGGCTGGGTCTCACGCACGCCGGGACCGCTACCCTGGACGGTCCCGGCGTGCCCCCCGGCATCGAGTGGCTCGAACTCGACGACGAACGGCACCCGTGCCTGCTCGACGCCGAATCGGACGCACCGATCACCGACGCCGAGCGCGGTGGTCCGATCCGGATCGGTCAGACGGCCTACGTCATCTACACGTCCGGTTCGACCGGCATGCCCAAGGGCGTGATCGTGAGCCATCGCGGCCTCGCGCGTCTCGTCGAGGCGCAGCACCGCGTCCTCTTCGCCGACGACACCGCGAGCGTTCTCCAGGTGGCCTCGCCGAGCTTCGACGCCTCGGTGTTCGAGCTGCTCATGGCCCATGGTGCCGGCGGCCGCCTGGTGGTCTCACCACCCGACGTCTACGGCGGTCCCGAACTGGCCGAACTGATCCGACGCGAACACGTGACGCACGCGGTGGTGACCCCGTCGGCACTGTCGACCGTGCCGGAGGCGGATCTCGACACGCTGCGCGTGCTCGCTCCCGCCGGTGAGGCCGTCGGCCCGGAGCTGGTCGCGCGGTGGGCGCCGGGACGCAAGATGATCAACATCTACGGCCCCACCGAGATCACCGTCTGGGCCACCGCGAGCGAACCGCTCGATCCGCACGGCCCGGTGACCATCGGCCGCACGATCGGACCGGTCGCCGGAGTCGTGCTCGACACGTGGATGCGCCCGGTGCCCCAGGGCGTCGTCGGCGAGCTCTACCTCTTCGGGCCCGGACTGGCCGACGGCTACGTCGGGAAGCCGACGACGACCGCGGCCCGGTTCGTCGCGTGCCCGTTCGGCGACGCCGGTGAGCGGATGTACCGCACCGGCGACCTGGTCCGGCGGGCCGCCGACAATCAACTGGAGTATCTGGGACGCAACGACTTCCAGGTCAAGATCCGCGGCACCCGCATCGAGATCGGGGAGATCGACGCGGCCCTCGGTGGCCGGTCCGACATCGCCTACGCGGTCACCATCGCCCGCAGCGACAACGGGATGCCGCAGATGCTGGTGTCCTATGTGGTGGCCGCGCCGGGCGAGGAACTGTCCGGCAACGAACTGCGGGATTTCCTCTCGCAGAGCCTGCCCGCATACATGGTCCCGGCCGCGGTCGTCGTCCTCGACGAGGTCCCGCGGACCCCGACCGGCAAGCTGGACCGGGGCCGGTTGCCCGAACCGGTGTTCGCGGCAACGGAATTCCGCGCACCGTCGACCCCCGCGGAGTCCGCGGTGGCCACCGCCTTCGAAGAGGTCCTGGAGATCGACCGGGTCGGCGCCGACGACGACTTCTTCGCCCTCGGTGGCGATTCGCTGAGTGCTTCGGTGGTGGCGGCGCGGGTCGGTTCGGCGCTGGGAGTGCGTGTCCCGGTCCGTGCCCTGTTCGAGGCGCCCACCGTCTCAGCCCTGGCCGGCCTCGCCGGATCGCTGCAGGAAGGGCAACGCGCACCGCTCGTCGCCGGCCCTCGACCGGAGCGGATTCCGCTGTCGCTCGCACAGCAGCGCATGTGGTTCCTCAACCGCATGGAGCCGGAGTCGCCCGCCTACAACATCCCGGTCCTGCTGAAGCTGACCGGACGCCTCGACATCGCGGCACTCGAGGACGCGCTCGCCGACGTGATCGGCCGGCACGAGGTGTTGCGGACGATCTACCCCGACGACGCCGGTGAACCGCATCAGGTGGTGCTGGACCACGTCGCGGCCGCCGTCGAGGTGCGGTACGTGCCCGAGAGCGCGGTCGAAGAGGTGGTGACCGAGTTCGTCCGACGCGGTTTCGACGTGACCACCAGGGTGCCGATTCGCGTTGGCCTGCTGCGCATCGACGAGCCCGGCAAGCCGGCCGGCGGCCGGTTGGACCAGGCCGGAGAATTCCTGCTGGTCCTCGTCGTCCATCACATCGCGGGGGACGGGCAGTCCATGGCGCCGCTGGCCCGCGATGTCATGATCGCCTACGCAGCCCGGCTGGAAGGACAGGAACCCGCCTGGGAACCGCTCGAGGTCCAGTACGCCGACTACGCACTGTGGCAGCGTCGGGTCCTCGGCGAGCCCGACGATCCGCAGTCCCTCATGCACGCCCAGCTGGACTACTGGCGGTCGACGCTGGCAGAGATCCCGGATGTCCTGGATCTGCCCACCGACCGTCCGCGCCCCGCGGTCGCGAGCCTGTCCGGCGGCCACGTCCCGGTGGAGATCGACGCGCAGCTGCACGACCGCCTCATGGAACTCGCACGCTCGCGGAACGCATCGTTGTTCATGGTCCTGCACGCCGCGCTCGCAACGCTTCTCGGCCGCCTCAGCGGTGGCGACGACATCGTCATCGGTACCCCGGTCGCCGGCCGCGGTGAGCCCGGACTCGAACCGCTGGTCGGGATGTTCGTGAACACCCTCGCCCTGCGCACGCCGCTCGACCGTGAGCGGTCCTTCGTCGATCTGCTGGGTCAGGTCAGGGACACCGACCTGCACGCCTACGAACACGGCGACGTCCCGTTCGAGCGCATCGTCGAAGAGCTGAATCCGCAGCGCTCGACGGCACACCATCCGCTGTTCCAGGTGGCGCTGGCCTTCCAGAACCTCTCGAAGACCGACGTCGTGCTGCCCGAGGTGACCGTGTCCCGGGCGCAGGCCGACACCGGTGTCTGCCAGTTCGACCTGCAGCTCGTCGTCGCCGACTCGTACGGCGCAAACGGTACTGCCCAGGGCATCTCGGGCGCGATGATGTTCGCGAACGACCTGTTCGACCCGGCCACAGTCCAGGGCTTCGTCAAGCGACTGTGCCGGATGTTGGAGGCGATCGTCGACGATCCGGAGACCCCGGTCGGCGAGATCGATTGGCTCGACGCCGCCGAACGTACCGACCTGCTGTCGCGCGTCGGTCGTCGGCGTCTCGTCGCCGAGGGACCGTCGCCGGTGCTCCTGCCGGAGGTCTTCGCCGCTGCAGTCCGCCGCAACCCGCGCGGATCTGCGGTGATCGCCGGCGGCGTCGAGCTGACCTACTCCGAACTCGACCGTCGTTCGAATCGTCTGGCACGCCATCTCATTCGACTGGGCGCGGCGCCGGAGCGGCCGGTGGCCGTCGCGGTCGAGAGGTCCCTGGACTCCGTGATCGCCTGGTGGGCCGTGGTCAAGTCGGGTGCCGCCTACGTTCCGGTCGACCCGCACTACCCGACCGCCCGCATCGACCAGATGGTCACCGATTCCGGCGCGTCGCTGGGCATCACGACGCTCGGCGCCCGAGCCGGGCTGCCCGGGACCATCGACTGGGTCGTCGTCGACGATCCCGCCGACGCCGAACGCATCGACGCGCTCGACGACGCCGAGATCGGGCAGGCCGAACGCATCCGGCCGGTACGTGCGGAGAACACGGCCTGGGTGGTCTTCACCTCGGGATCGACCGGCGTGCCCAAGGGCGTCGCGGTCAGCCACGCCGGTGTCGCCGACTACCTGTCCTCGCTGTTCGTCGATCCCGAGAGCGGTCCCATCTCCCGGGTCCTGCACTTCGCGTCGCCGTCCTTCGACGCCTCCCTGCTCGAGATCCTGTTGTCGATCAGTTCGTCCTCGGCGCTCGTGGTGGCGCCCACCGACGTCCGCGGCGGCAACGAGCTCGGCGACTTCCTCCGCGATCAGCGCGTCACCCACGCGTTCGTGACCCCCGCCGCGCTGGCGTCGGTCGATCCCGAGGGCCTCGACGACCTGCGCGAGGTCATGTCCGGCGGTGACGAGGTGCCGACCGATCTGATCACCCGCTGGGTGGGCGACGACCCGGCCCGGGCCCGCCGATTCCGGGTGCTGTATGGCCCCACCGAGACCACGATCGTCGCGACCGCGACCGAACCGCTGGACGCGGGGGAGCGGTCGACCATCGGCACGCCGCTGGCCGGGATGCAGGCGCTGGTCCTGGACCCGTGGATGCAGCCCGTGCCGGTCGGCGTGGCCGGTGAGCTGTACCTGGCCGGTCCGGCGCTGGCCCGGGGGTACCTGAACCGCCCCGGTGTCTCCGCGTCGCGGTACGTGGCCCATCCCTTCGGCGAGCCCGGCGAGCGGATGTACCGTACCGGCGACGTCGTCCGCTGGAATGCGGCTGGATCGTTGGAGTTCCTGGGACGCAATGACTTCCAAGTGAAGATCCACGGATTCCGGGTTGAGCTCGGCGAGATCGACTCGGCGCTGGGTGATCATCCCGGGGTGTCGTTCGCGGTCACGGTGCCGCGGCGCGACAGCGGGGTGGGCATGCGCCTGGTCTCCTATGTGGTGCCGGCTCCCGGCGAGGTCGTCTCGGGCGAGAAGCTGCGGGCCCTGCTCCTGGACTCGCTGCCGCCCTACATGGTCCCGGCGGCGGTCATGGTCCTCGATGAGATCCCGCTGACGCCGAGCGGCAAGCTCGACCGCAAGGCCCTTCCCGCGCCGCTCATCACGACCCGTCGCTTCCGCGCCCCGGCGTCCCCGGTGGAGGAGATCGTGGCCGGTGTGTTCGCCGACGTTCTCGGGATCGAGGGCGGCGTCGGTGCTGACGACGACTTCTTCGACCTCGGCGGCAACAGCCTCGCCGCCACCCGTGTCGTCTCGAGGATCGGCGCAGCGTTGGGCACCAACGTCCCGGTGTCGATGATCTTCGAGGCGTCGACCGTGTCGAAGCTGGCGGCCCGAGCCGAATCCCACACGGCCATCGGCCGGATCCCGCTCGGATCGCTGGACCGTCCGGAGCGCATCCCGCTCTCGTACGCGCAGCAGCGGATGTGGTTCCTCAGCCGGATCGAGCCCGACTCGCCCGCCTACAGCATCCCGATCGTCGTCCGGCTGTCCGGGCACCTCGACGTCGATGCTCTGCAGGCGGCGATCGGCGACGTCGTCGACCGCCACGAGATCCTGCGCACGGTGTACCCGTACATCGATGCCGAACCGACGCAGGTGATCCTGCCGCCGGCCGCCGACCGCGTCCCGGTGGTCGTCACCTCGGTGCCCGAATCGGAGATGCCGCGGGCGATGTCGCAGCTGCTGGCCCAGCCCTTCGACGTGACGTCGGAGGTCCCGGTACGGATCAGGCTGTTCTCGCTCGGCGACGACGAGTGGGTGCTCGCGGTGGTCATCCACCACATCGGTGCCGACGGTTCGTCGTTGACGCCGCTCGCCCGGGACCTGATGAACGCGTACGCGGCCCGCACCAACGGTGGCGAACCCGGCTGGGAACCGCTGCCGGTGCAGTACGCGGACTACGCGATCTGGCAGCGGGTGGTCCTCGGTGCCACCGACGACCCCGACTCGCTGCTCCGCGCGCAGATCGACTACTGGACAAAGCAACTGGCCGACGCGCCTGCTCTGCTGGAACTGCCTGCCGACCGCCCGCGGCCGCCGGCACAGTCCTACACCGGCGGCAACGTCCCGCTGACCGTGGACGCCGACCTGCACGCGGCGCTGCAGCAGGTCGCGCGTGCCCACAACACGACGCTGTTCATGGTCTTCCATGCGGCGCTGGCCGCACTGCTGGCGCGGCTCGCGGCCACCGACGACGTGGCGATCGGCACCCCGTACGCCGGACGCGGCGAACGCGAACTCGATGATCTGATCGGCATGTTCGTCAACACGCTGGTCCTCCGCACGCGGTTGCGCCAGGACATGACGTTGCGCGAACTGATCGACGACGTGCGGGACACCGATCTGGCGGCCTTCGGGCACGCGGACGTCCCGTTCGAGCGACTCGTGCAGGAGCTCAACCCGGTCCGGTCCGACGCCTACAACCCGTTGTTCCAGGTGATGCTGGCGTTCCAGAACATCTCCTCGGCAGACATCGAACTGCCGGAGCTGTCGGTGTCCGCCGTCGAACCCGACACCGGGATGTCGTTGTTCGACCTGCAGGTCACGGTGTCGGACACCTACGACGCGAGCGGCGCGCCGGCCGGACTCCGCGGCGGGATCACCTTCGCGACCGACCTGTTCGACGCGTCGACGGTTGTCGGTTTCGGTGAACGCCTGGTGCGGATGCTCAGCGCGCTCGCGCAGGACCCGGCACGCCTGGTCCACGAGGTCGACCTGCTCGACGACGACGAACGCGATGCGGTCCTGGTGCGGTGCAACGAGACCGCTCACGCCATCGACCCCACCGCCACGCTGGCGTCGCTCTTCGCGGACTCGGCAACCCGATTCGCCGACAGTCCCGCGATCACGGCAGGCGACGTCACCCTCACCTACGGTGAATTCGCCGGTCGCGTCAACCGGTTGGCGAGGTGGCTCGTCTCCCGCGGGGTCGGTCCGGATTCGCTGGTGGCGCTGCGGATGCGGCGTTCGCTGGATCAGGTCACCGCGATGTACGCGGTGCACGCCGCCGGCGGCGCCTACGTGCCGGTCGACCCCGATCACCCGGCCGAGCGGATCGACTACATGCTCGAGTGCGCCGATCCGGTGGTGGTCCTCGCCTCGCTCGACGGTGTCGATCTCGACGCCTTCGACGACGCGCCGCTGTCCGACGCGGACCGGCTCGGTCCGCTGACCCCGGCGAACCTCGCCTACGTGCTGTTCACCTCCGGGTCCACCGGCAGGCCGAAGGGTGTTGCGGTGTCGCATCGTTCGGTGGTGAACCAGGTGCTCTGGATCAGCGACGAATACGACCTGAACGTCGCGGACGTCGTCCTCCAGAAGACCCCCGCCACCTTCGACGTCTCGGTGTGGGAGCTCTTTGCCACCCTCGTGGTGGGAGCACGACTGGTGATCGCACGGTCGGACGGGCACACCGACCCCGACTACCTCGCCGACACGATCGCCCGTGAGCGCGTGACCATCACCTCGTTCGTGCCGTCGATGCTCGCGGTGTTCGCCGACTCCGCGAGAACCGTTGCGCTGGACTCGCTGCGGGCGCTGCTGGTGGCGGGCGAGGCGTTCGGTCCGGACGTGGTGGCCGCGGCGCGGCGGATGCTGCCGGGAGTGGAACTGCACAACCTCTACGGCCCGACGGAGTTCACGGTGCACGCCACGGCGTACGCCGCCCGTCCCGACGACACCGGTGCCGTGCCGATGGGCAAGCCGGTGTGGAACGCCCGGGCCTACGTCCTCGATTCGAGGTTGCAGCCCGTGCCCATGGGGGTGACCGGCGACCTGTACCTGTCGGGAACGCAGGTGGCCCGCGGCTACCACGGCCGGCCGGGCTTGACCGCGGAACGGTTCGTGGCCGACCCGTTCGCACCGGGGGAGCGGATGTACCGCACCGGCGACCTCGTGCGTCGACGCCCGACCGGTGACCTCGAGTATTTGGGCCGCAGCGACTTCCAGGTCAAGCTGCGCGGTCTGCGCATCGAGCTCGGCGAGATCGAGGCGGTGTTCGCCGAACACCCGAAGGTCGCCCGCGCGGTCGCCACGGTCACCTCGACCGAGACCGTCGAGTTCCTCGCGGTGTACCTCGTGCCGGCAAACGGCGACGCCGAATCGCTCGACACCGAGGAGGTCACGGCCTTCGCGTCGACGGAGCTGCCGGGCTACATGATGCCGACCGCGGTACTCGTGCTGGAGACGGTCCCGTTGACCGCGTCGGGCAAGCTCGACCGCAAGCGACTGCCCGAGCCGACGCTGAACACCGCGGAGTTCCGCGAACCGTCGACGTGGCTGGAAGGTGAGATCGTCCGCACCTTCGAACACGTCCTGGGCGTGCAGCGGGTGGGAGTCGACGACGACTTCTACGAGCTCGGCGGCAACTCGCTGAGGTCGGTGCAGGTGGTCAACGACCTGAAGAGCGAACTGCACATGGACATCCCGGTCCGGTGGATGCTCTCCGCCTCGAGCCCGGCCGATCTGGCCCGGCGGATCGAGGACTGGATGGGCAACGGCGAAGGCGCCGACGCGTCGATGGAGTTCGATGCGCTGCCGCCGCTCGGGTTCGACGTCCTGCTGCCCATCCGACCGGGTGGGGAGAAGCCGCCGCTGTTCTGCGTCCATCCCGCATCCGGCCTCTCGTGGGCCTACCACACCCTCGGCCGGCACCTCGCGTCCGGACGGCCGGTGTACGGTCTGCAGGCACCGCAGATCGGTGGCGAGAAGGACGGTCCCACAACGGTGTCCGGCCTCGCCCGTCGCTACTTCGACGAGATCCGGACGGTGCAACAGCACGGGCCGTACCACCTGATGGGGTGGTCGCTGGGCGGCACCATCGCGCACGCCGTGGCCGCCGAGATGCGGGCCGCCGGCGAAGAGGTCGCGCTGCTCGCGATGCTCGACACCGAGGCCGACGCCGTCGACACCGACGCGATCCAGACGATCACGGCCGGTGAACTGATCAGCAACCTCGGCCCGGTTCTCGGCATCGACTTCGTCAGTGCCGACGCGACCGCGGAAGAGGCGGCCGAACAGATCGCCGAGCGTCTCGGGAGCGGCCTCGGCATCGACGCCGAGTCCATCGAGAACCTCACCGAGACATACAACATGCTGCTCCGGGCACTGGGTGACTGGCAGCCACCGGCCGTCGACGTCGACCTGCGGTACTTCACCGCGGTTCGCGATCGGCGCGCTGATGCGGTCGGTCACGACGGGTGGGCGCCCTACGTCCGCGGCGACATCTCGAATGTCGACGTCGACGTGCACCACCTCGGGATGACCGAGAACGAGGCGATCATCCGGATCGCCGGGATTCTCGACGAATACATGACTCGCGCAAACGGTCACGAAGCCGGCCGTTCCGGGTCTAGCGTTTTCAACAATGGGAGATTCACCATCCAGAAATGAGGTAGTCCATGAGCAGGTCAAGGACTTCGACCGAGCTACGCCGAACGCGCTTCCAGGGCTTGCGTGTTCGACGCCCAGCGGTCGCGATGTTGGGGTGTGCGATGGCCGCGTCGTTCGCGGTGACCGTGCCCGCCCACGCCGCCACCCCGGCGGCCGGTCCGCCGACACCGGGGATCGCGACGGTGGGTATCCCCACCATGGCGCTCCCGTCCGGAGCGCTGCCGGATCTCCGTCCGGTGTCCCAGGTGGTGGTGTCCACTTCGGTTGGGACCAAACAGGAATCGGTGGTGACGTCGACCTGGCCGCGGGTCACCACGGGTGAGAGGACGGTTCTCCCGACGCCACTGGGCCCCGCCCATCGCGTCGCCGATCAGACCGCGGCGGCCGGTGACGTGGTGCGGATCGGGAACCTCGAACTGCGTCGCCCGCGCGCAGTGTCTCCGCAACTCGCCTCGGACATCAGCGCGGGGTCCGGTGAACTCGTCGCGGGCATCTCCGATGTCCTTCGGAGCAACGGGGTCTCGACCGCACGTGCGGACAAGGTCGCCGAACAGATGGTCGGCGACGCCGCGGTCGGTGGCGTGATCGGTGCCGGGGTCGCGGCTCCGCTGGCCCTCGCCGTCGGCGGTGTGGTCGGTGGTGGGCTCGGGCTCCTCCTCACGCTGCCGCTCTGGCCGACCGGTCTGGTGTTCGGACCGCTGATCGGAACAGCCGTGGTCGCGACCCTGGTGGCACTCCCGGCCGTCGCGGCCGGTGTCGCCATCGGCGCGGCGCACGGTTACGACAAGGGGTGGAAGGTGCCGCTCAACCGCAAGCCGGCCAAGCGGCCCCAGCCGACGGCGGCCTCGCTCGATCGGGCCCCGGCCCAGGTGGCCCCGCCGCTGCCGGTGTCCGCCCTGAAGCAGCTGACGCCGGTGCCCGCCGTCAAGCAGCAACAGCTGGCCCCGGCGCCCGCGGTGAAGCGCGTGACGCCGACACCCGCGGTGAAGCAGGTCGCGCCGTCGGCGCCTGCCCGTCGTGACGCGGTGCCGTGCACGTGGGCTCGGATGGCCGAGGTCGCATTACAGGGAGGTGGCATCGGCAGCTGCTGAGTCACTTCCGAAAGGATCGGCCCTGGCGCAGTCGCGGACTGCGTCAGGGCCGCTTTCTGTGCCGGCCGCTTCGTTTGCAGCCGCTTTCCTGCCTGACTAGGGCTGATGCTCGATCAGCATCCGGATCGCGCCGACGATCGTGTCGACGAGACCTTCGGCGGTGTTGCCGCCGAGTTCGCCGCGCTGCTCGTCGGCGCGCATCATGATGACCGACTCCACGAGCCGGAACGGCAGCAGACAGCGTTTGTCGGCGGGATCCCCGAGGGCCGCTGCCGTCAGTGCCGCGTACCCGGCCGCGAGTTCCTGTCGTGCGGTGCGGAAATCGACGAAGCGCGATTCCCCGACCTCGGGCAACAGGTAGAGCGCCCCGAGATTCCAGCGCGCGCGTGCGAGCTGTTCCACGTCGTAGCGGGCGAGGGTGAGCAGTCGCCCGAGCGCAGGCCCGTCGGCATCGAGCAGGGCGCGGGCCTGCTCCACCGAGCCGACGACCGTGGTCTCCAGGAGATGCGCGAGGATGTCGTCCTTGGTGCCGAAGTAGTGGTACATCGAGGCCTGCCTGATGCCCACCGCCTCGGCGATCATCCGGGTCGACGTCCCGGTGTAACCGTGACGGGTGAAGAGCTCGGCCGCGGCGTCGAGGATCTCGTCCCGGGCGGTCTCGCCACGGCGTCTCGACGGGACCAGACGCGGGCGTCCGGGGCCGCCGGATTGGGAGGCCGTGCGCGTGCCGGTCGTCATGATTCCTCCTGCTGTGGTGGATGTTCTCGACATAGTTGACCATGCCCTGGAACCCTCGGATGACGGTGCGATCCCGCGACCTGGGCCGATTAACGCAGTCGTTACCCACGTTTTCGCGGACGGAACAAAACTGTCAACCGAAAGAAATGTGCGTTCGCTTATCTATCACCTGACAGATACGCGCTCAACGAGGAGCTCCTCGACAGAAAGAACGCATCATGACCACAACCCCGGAAAAGACCGTCGCGCAACCGGTCACCACGCCGGCCGGCGACCACGACGCCGATGACCTCTCCGAGTTCGGTTACGACCAGCAGCTGCACCGGTCGCTCGGCAAGTTCGCCTCCTTTGCGGCCGGCTTCTCCTTCGTCTCGATCCTGACCACGGTCTTCCAGTTCTTCGGCCTGGGTTTCGGGTTCGGCGGCCCGGCCTTCTTCTGGACGTGGCCGATCGTCTACGCGGGCCAGTTCCTGGTGGCCCTGTGCTTCGCCGAAATCGCTGCGCGCTACCCGATCTCGGGCGCGATCTACCAGTGGTCGCGCCGCATGGGCGGTGAGGTCATCGGCTGGTTCGGCGGCTGGTTCATGATGATCGCGCAGGTCGTTACCGCCGCCGCGGCGGCCATCGCCCTCCAGGTGGTGCTGCCGTCGGTGTGGATGGGCTTCCAGCTAGTCGGCGACGATCCCACGCTCACCAGCACCAGCGGCGCGTCGAACGCGGTGCTGCTCGGTTCGATCCTGCTGGTGATCGTCACCGCCATCAACTGCGTCGGTGTCACCTGGATGAGCCGCGTCAACAGCATCGGCGTGGTCTGCGAACTCGTCGGCGTGGTCGCGGTGATCCTGGCGCTGTTCACCCACGCTCAGCGCGGTCCGGGCGTCGTCTTCGACACCGGCGCCCCCGGTCAGCAGCCCGGTTACATCTGGGCGTTCATCGTCTCGGGCCTGATGGCCGCCTACGTGATGGTCGGATTCGGTTCGGCCGGCGAGCTCGCGGAGGAGACCCGCGACCCGCGTCGCGTCGCACCGCGCACGATCCGCATGGCACTGACGGTCTCGGCCATCGGCGGCGGCCTGATGCTGCTGGGCGCACTCATGGCCGCTCCGACGCTCAGCGAGGAACTCGCCATCGGGGGCCTGCCCTACGTGCTCGACTCGGTGCTCGGCAGCTTCTGGGGCAAGGTCCTGCTCTGCGACGTCGCGGTCGCGATCTTCATCTGCACCCTCGCCATCCAGACCGCATGCTCCCGCCTCATGTTCTCGATGGCCCGCGACGGCCGGCTGCCGTTCTCGAAGCAACTGGCACACGTCAACTCGCGGACGGGCACCCCGATCGCCCCGTCGATCCTCATCGGCGTGCTCTGCATCGGCGTCCTGGTGGTCAACGTAGGCAACTCCGCGATCTTCGCGACGCTCGCCAGCGTGTGCATCATCCTGATCTACCTGGCCTACCTCGCCGTCACCGGTCCGATGCTCTACCGCCGGTTCCATGGCTGGCCGCACCAGGGCGGTGTCGACGCGGGCGGCCGGAAACTGTTCGGCCTCGGCCGTTTCGGGATCGTGGTGAATCTCCTCGCCGTGCTCTACGGCGCGCTGATGGTCGTCAACCTCGCCTGGCCGCGTGCCGAGGTCTTCGACCCGGCCGGTGACATGCCGGTCCTGCGCTGGGCCGGGCCGATCGTCATCGCGGTCACCGTCATCGCCGGCATCGCGTGCTTCCCGCGCGGCAAGGAACATCCGAAGCCCGTCGAACTCGCTGCCTGAGCCCGTTGCTGCCTGAGGTGAGAGGAGTGAAAGCGACGAGCCTCGAAGGCCTGGCGACTCGCGATCACACCCGCAACCACAACCACATTCTGAGGAGACATCCGACATGACCATCACCGCCACCGGCACCGGCACCACCGCGGGAGCCCGTGAACACGCCCGGTCGCAGGCCGGTCGCATCACCGACAGCATGCCCGTCGTCCCGGCGTCGAACTGGCCGAACCCGCCGGCCGACGTCGACCCCGCCGGCCTCACCTGGGCCGAGACCGTGCCCGGTGGGCGGTACACGAGCAAGGTCCTGGCCCGTGGCACACGGCTGCGCCTGCACGACGTCGCCGGGTCGGCCTGCGCGCACCTCCTGCTGTGGCGTGCCGACGCACCGTGGGAGCGGCTGAATGTCGCCGACACCGTGAAGGTTCCGTGGCAGGCCTACCTCGGCACCGGGCACCCGCTGCTGAGTGACCAGGGCCGCGTCCTCGCGACGATCGTCGCCGACGGTTCCGGACACCATGACGCTCTCTGCGGCACCACGACCCTCGCCGCCAACACCGCGAAGTACGGGGACGGACACGTTCATTCGGCCAGCCCGGCAGGACGCGAGATGTTCACCCTCGCCGCGGCGAAGCACGGCCTGACCCCGACCGACGTCGCCCCGTCGGTGTCGTTCTTCCACGGGGTGAAGGTCGAGGACGACGGCTCGTTGCACTCCACCGGTTCCGCGGGCGCCGGCACGTCGGTCGACCTGATCCTGCACCTGCCGTGCGTCGTGGCGATCGCGAACACCGCACATCCCGTCGATCCGTCGCCGACCTTCGACACCACCTCGCTCGAGGTGCTCGCGTGGAAGGCCCGGCCTGATCTCGACTCCCTGCTCGCCGGTGTCGCGGACAGCGATCCCGAATACCAGCGTGCCGTCGCCAACTCCGAAGACGCCTGGGCCGCAGCTCGTTTCTGAGCGTCCCGACCCGAGAGGAACACACTCATGACCACCACCATCGATCTCGCCACCGCCCCTGCCGCGGACCTGGCCCTCGTGTCCGGCGCCGTCGTCCACGACGGCCTGGTCGGCGAACGCGGACCCTGGTCGGGGATCGTCGCCGCCGGCGACGTGCTCACCATCGTCGACCTGTACGGGAACCAGGCCGTCGACACGCTCTTCTACGGTGCGGCCGACCACGCCAAGCGCTATTCGGCGCAGGCCACGATCGCTGCGCAGGGCAACATCTTCCTGACCACCGGCACCGTCATCCGCGACCAGGAGGGCGAACCGCTGATGACGATCGTCGCCGACGAGGTCGGCAACCACGACACCGTGGGCGGCGCCTGCTCGCAGGAATCCAACACGCTCCGCTACGGCCACCACACCAAGCATCAGCACGCATGCGTCGAGAACTTCCTGATCGAGGGCAGTCGGCACGGACTCGGCAAGGCCGATCTGGTCGGCAACGTCAACTTCTTCATGAACGTGCCGGTCGATCCCGACGGCTCCCTCGGCATCGTCGACGGTCTGTCGGCCCCCGGCAAACGCCTCGCCCTGCGGGCCGACGCCGACACCCTGGTGCTGATCTCCAACTGCCCGCAGATCAACAATCCCTGCAACGGATTCGATCCGACCGCGGTCCGCGTGATCGTGACCCGACCCGCGGCCTAGGACCGTCGCGCCGACACCCTTACTGCACTCCGACCTGCGAGGAACCACACCATGTCTGCCGCCACCGGGGCCGCCACGCCCGCCCCCGTCACCGTCCTGCGGTCCGGTCCGCTGACCACCATCCAGGACTGGCCCGGTCGTATCGGGTACTGGAAGGTCGGGGTTCCGCCGTCCGGCCCCATGGACGACTTGTCATTCCGTCTGGCCAACCTCGCGGTCGGGAACCCCGAGACGGCAGCCGGTCTCGAGGTCACCCTGATGGGCCCGGCGCTGCGGTTCGACGCCGACGCCGTCGTGGCGGTCACCGGCGCACCGGTGACCGTGAGCCTCAACGGAAAGTCTGTGCCGCAATGGGTTCCGCTGACGGTCTCGGCCGGTGACGTCCTCGACGTCGGGACGGTGGGGTCGCTCGGCATGCGGGCGTACATCGCGGTGTCCGGCGGTCTCGACGCCGAGGACTACCTCGGGAGCCGTTCCACGTTCACGATGGGTCGATTCGGCGGTCTGGACGGCCGCCCGCTCGCGGCCGGTGATCAGCTCGCGCTGCTCGGCGCCCCGACCGGCCCGGCGCGGCGCATCCTCGGTGACGAGCAGCCCGCCTTCACCAACACCTGGCAGCTGGCGGTGACCGTCGGTCCGCACGGCGCGCCGGAGTTCTTCACCGAGGCAGACATAGCCGACGTGTTCGCCACCGACTACGAGGTGCACTTCAACTCCGATCGGACCGGCATCCGGCTCATCGGTCCCAAGCCGCGGTGGGCGCGCAACGACGGCGGCGAGGCGGGTCTGCACCCGTCGAACATCCACGACAACGCGTATTCCGTCGGTGCGCTGGATTTCACCGGTGACACCCCGATCCTGCTCGGTCCCGACGGCCCCAGCCTCGGCGGGTTCGTGTGCCCGGTGACGGTCGTGACCGCCCAGCGGTGGAAGCTCGGCCAGCTCAAGCCCGGTGACACGATCCGCTTCGTGGCGGTGCGCAGCGAGGAGACCGCGTCGCCCAAGGAGACCGGTCTCGGCCGGCGTGCGAGCTTCGTCGACGTCCTGTCCTCGGGCGGCGACGCCGACAACGGCATCCTCGGCTCGACGACGACCGCCGACGGGACCACCTCGGTGACCTACCGGCGTTCCGGTGACGACAACATCCTCGTCGAATACGGCGACATGCAGCTCGATCTGGCCCTGCGTGCTCGTGTGCATGCCCTGAGCGAGCGCATCACCGCCGAGAAGCCCAGGGGCCTCATCGATCTCACACCCGGTATCCGGTCGCTGCAGGTCAAGGCCGATCCGGACGTGTGGTCCCAGTCCGGGATGCTCGAGTGGCTCACCGAATGTGAGAGCCAGCTGCCCGCGGCCGAGGACCTCGTGGTGCCCAGCCGAACGGTGCATCTGCCGCTGTCCTGGGACGACCCGGCCACCCGTGAGGCCATCGAGCGCTACATGCTCGGCGTCCGCTCCGACGCTCCGTGGTGCCCGTGGAACATCGAGTTCATCCGCCGCATGAACGGACTCGACTCCGTCGACGACGTCTACCGGACCGTGTTCGACGCCAGTTACCTGGTGCTCGGCCTGGGGGATGTGTACCTCGGTGCGCCCGTTGCGGTTCCACTGGACCCTCGGCATCGGCTCGTCACCACGAAGTACAACCCCGCCCGAACCTGGACCCCGGAGAACGCGGTCGGCATCGGCGGCGCCTACCTGTGTATCTACGGCATGGAAGGCCCCGGCGGTTATCAGTTCGTCGGACGCACCACGCAGGTGTGGAACCACCGACACCCGTTGCCGGCACCCGGCTTCGATCCCGAGCATCCCTGGCTACTGCGTTTCTTCGACCGCATCTCCTGGTATCCGGTCAGTGCCGAGGAACTCCTCGACATGCGCGCCGACGTCGCGGCCGGCCGCGGGGACAGCACGAAGATCGCCGACGGTGTCTTCTCGCTGGCCGAACACCAGCGGTTCCTGGACGCCAACGCCGGCGACATCGCCTTCCGGCGGGAGAAGATGGAGATCGCCCGCGCCGAGGAACGTCAGAGATGGTCTGCGCAGGGTGAATTCGCCGCCGATCTGAGCACGGCCGGGGCCGAGAACGAGGAGCGGGTGGCATGAGCAAGGTCGACGAGATCTACACGCGGATCGCCGAGGCGGACCGTCCGGAGGTCTTCATCACGCTGCGTCCGCAGGCTGAGGTCGCGGCCGAGTTCGACGCAGCCCTCGCAACGGGCGGAGACCTGGCCGGTACGGTCCTCGCGGTCAAGGACAACGTCGACGTCGCCGGGCTGCCGACCACGGCCGCATGCCCGGGCTACGCCTACACACCCGCCACCGACGCCCCCGTGGTCGCGGCACTACGGGCCGCCGGTGCGGTGGTGATCGGCAAGACGAACCTCGACCAGTTCGCCACCGGCCTCGTCGGGACACGCAGTCCCTATGGCGCGGTGCGGGATTCTCGACGACCCGACCGCGTCTCGGGCGGTTCGAGCTCAGGTTCCGCGGTGGCCGTCGCACTCGGATTCGCCGACATCGCGATCGGCACCGACACCGCCGGGTCCGGGCGCGTACCCGCCGGATTCGCAGGGCTCGTCGGGGTCAAACCCACGGTCGGGGCGATCTCCACCGACGGTGTCGTGCCGGCCTGTGCGAGCTACGACGCCGTGACGATCTTCGCCGCAGACCTGCCGCTCGCCAATCGGGCGATGGCGGCGATGGCCGCCGCACAGGGCCCCCGGCCGTTCGGGTCGTCGGTGCCGCTGGCCGCGCCGGAACGACCCGTCGTCGCCGTACCCGCCGAACTGCCCGAACTCGACGAGGCGTGGCATGCCGCGTTCGCCGAAGCGGTGTTGCGGGCCGAGGCCGCAGGCTTCGTGACCAAGACCATCGATCTGTCGCCGTTCCTGGCGGCAGCGAAGCTGCTGTACGAGGACGCGCTCGTCGCCGAACGGCACGACGCCGTCGGCGATTTCCTGGACTCGGCGGACCCGGCAGCCGCCGGAATCGACTCCACTGTCGCCGGGATCATCGGTGCCGCTTCGCGATTCAGCGCGGTCGACCTGCTGCGCGCCCGACGTCGACTCGCCGAACTCCGGGCAGAGGCCATGGGGGAGTGGGGCGACGCCGCCGTGCTGATGGTTCCCACCGCGCCTGCGCACCCGACGATCGCCTCGGTCGCCGCCGACCCCGTCGGCGTCAACTCGCGGTTGGGTACGTACACCAACTTCTGCAACCTCTTCGACCTGTGCGGGCTCGCCGTGCCGAGCGGTGAAGTGCCCGAAAGTGATGGTAGCCGAGCGCAATTCGGCGTCACCTTCCTCGGTGCTGCGCATGAGGACGCGGTTCTCGTCGACGTGGCGGCCCGGTTTCTCGGTGTTCCCGATCTCGGGGCGTCGTGGGTGGAGACCGAGGAGGCGATCGAACTCGCGGTTTTCGGTGCGCACATGCGGGGCGGTCCGCTCACCCACGAGCTCAGCGAACGAGGTGCCCGCTGGGCGGGGGAGATCACGACGACCCCGGCCTACCGCCTCGTCGCGCTCGACACCGTCCCTCCGAAGCCGGGACTCATCCGCGATCCCGCTGTGGGACGGGTGATCCGGGGCGAGGTTTGGCGCCTGTCCCCGGCCGCGCTGGGCGAGTTCCTCGCCGCCCTCCCGGAACCGATGATGTTGGGCAAGGTCGAGGTGGCCGCCGGGGAGACTGGACCCGCGCGGTGGATCGTCGGCTTCGGTTGCGCGGCCGACGCCGGTGCTGCGGGAACGGAACTGGATCGCGACCGCTGGTAGAGCGAGTGTCCAGGTGAGTTCCGTATGACGTCGAACCCGGAAACCGGGCTTGGCGTCATACGGAACTCGAACGTCCTCCGAGCGCTGCTCCCACCTGGTCGTTTGTCCAACGGGACGGTTTTGTGCACGTGTCTCGTCCCGGCTACCAATTTTCGATTTCCGATGCTTAACTTGCTCAGCGCAAGGGGTGGGAAGAAAGAAAGTTGGACGAGTGACCAGCATGGGGCGGAACGGAACTCAGCGTTCGGAGAAGGTCGCGCGACGCGCGGACCGCAAGCAGAAGCGTCAGCACCGCGTCGTCGCGGGCGCTGCCGCGATCGCCACGGTGGCCGCGATCGGCGCCGGGCAGGCGATGGAACCGGCAGCCGCGGAGGCGGCTTCGTGGTGGTGGCCGACCCCGACGACCGGTACCGGTCTGGCCAACCAGATCAAGGACCTGAAAAACGAGTACGGCACGAACCCTCTGGGTGAACTCCTCGCCGACATCAACAACGAGGCGCTGGCTGAGCTCGTCGAGGCCTGGCGGGTCGAACTCTGTGCCTCCGGCGGCGACAGAGGTGGCGCGGACTGCTCCGATTCTTCCACCGGCCTCGGTGGATTCGGCGTCGCCGTCGTGTTGCCGGACAGCCTAGAGCTGGTCCCGGTCGGCGTGTACGGCGCGTTCAAGGACTTCTACGACGACATCCCGCAGTGGATCAAGGACGGCGCGAATGTCATTCTCGTGCCGATCTTCAAGACGGAATTGCCGTCGAACATCACGCCCGAACCCGACACCACCGGCTCGGCGACGGTCAAGGGCAACGGTTTCCAGTTCGCACTCGCGTACCGCGACGGGAACGCGACCGCCGTCTCGTACCTCCCGCTGAGCATCGCAACCGCCGGGGCCAGCGACGGCCGGTCGTCGTTCGCCTTCGCGGTCCTCGGTTCCGCCCACGCGTGGAACACCGGGGATCTCGACGTGACCGTTCTCGGTAAACCGCTTGCCACCATCCCGGGTGTCACCGGTGTCGGTTGCTACGGAGGGCTCACCGCCGGCTACGCCGACGGCGTCGGTGCCTGTGCGAACGTGGCCGGAACCTTCGACTTCCGCTACCGGCAACCGAACCGGGAAGTGCAGTTCGCGCTCACCGACCCGACCGCGCTCCTGTCAGACCCGACCGGTGTCCTGGGCGGTGCCGGACTCGAGATCCTGTCCGGTCTGGCGTCTGCACTACTCGGCGGCGAGGGGGTCGATTTCGACGGAGACTGGTTCTCGCTCTCCAAGGACTTCGCCCGCCTGAGCATCGGTGGCGACTACGGCCTGCTGAGCGGCAACTTCCTCCGCCTCACCAGTGACTATGGCTTCACCGGGCCGATCACCGTCGACTGGCTGGGTTCCCAGGTGACGTTCCGTCCGCTGGTCGAGGTGAACGGCGAGTACCGCCCGAACCGCCTCGGCCTCCCGGTCATCACGTTCGGGCAGCTCGACACCGGCGAGATCATCCCGGTCATCCACATCCCGAGCTACGAGTTCCCCTTCGGCATCCCGGCAACCGACGACGCCGTGATCCCGCAGTCGAACACCGTCGCCCGGGTTGCGACCTCGGCTCCCGCCGAGTTCGCGGCGTCGACCTTCGCGCAACCGGAGACCGCTGAGTTCGTGGGCCCCGAGTACGCAACACCCGAGATCGCGTCCGACGGCTCGGGCAGCGACATCACCGAGGAGTACGTCGGCAAGCATCGTGCGGCCGATGACGGCTACGAGGGCAAGCATCGCGCCCCCGAGGTGCCCGCCGCGGATTCCGACGCCGGCTCGGACAACGGCTCCGACAACGACTCTGGCACCGACTCCGACAACAGCGGCGGTGACTCGGATTCGGGCAGCTCGGACCCGGGCTCGGACCCGGGCTCCGACGGCGGCAGCGGTTCGGACAGCGGTTCCGGCTCGGCCGGCGGCTCCGGCTCTGACAGCGGAAGCGGTGGCTCCGGCGCCGGCAGCGACTCCGGCTCGGGAAGCGGTTCCGACAGCGACTCGGGCTCGTCGAGCGGCTCCGGCGCAGAAGCGGCCTGACACCGGCCGCCCACAGACCGGCGCCCCGGCACTGGACTCGATCCGTGCCGGGGCGTCGACCATCTTCCGACCCCCTGGGCTCGGGACTCACCGTCGGTCGCCGGGTCGACCTCCGGCGGCTGCGCGCGGGTAGGAACTACCCTGGACGCAACTGAAGCTGGATGACAGCGGAGCCGAGCAGGGAGGCCGTGATGGCGATCGATCGCGACAGAAGCAGGGCAGTGTCGGAGGTCGTCCGGCAGCATCCGGTGATGAGTCTGGTCGCGGTGTCGCCGGGTATCGCCGTGTTCGTGGTCCTGCTGTTGCTCGACCAGACGTTCCTGGCGATCCTCTTCGCCATTCTGGCCGTCGGCGGCGGGGTGTACCTGCTGTCCCGCAAGCGCTGAGCATGACGCCCGCGCGGTGAACCCCGACTCGACGATGGGCGCGGCTACAGTGGTGGCCAATGAGCGCGACCGCATCGCTGCGCGGTGCCGGCGGGCGCATGCGGGTGAAGGGAGTGCGGGCGCATGATCGACGATTCGGGACGTCACCACGGCCGGACGGCCTGGCGGCCGGGTCACTGACCATGTCCACGCGCGTCGATGCCTACATCTGGGCCATCCGCCTGACCAAGACCCGATCCGCGGCCGGCGCCGCATGCCGCGGTGGCCATGTCCGTGTGAACGGTGTGACCGCGAAACCCGCACAGCCGGTGGTGCCGGGTGACGAGGTCCGGGTCCGGCTCGCCGGGGGCGAACGCATCGTCGAGGTCACCAAGACCATCAACAAGCGGGTGTCGGCACCGTTGGCCGCCGAATGCTTCATCGACCGGTCGCCGCCGCCACCGCCCAAGGAGATCCTGGCGAGCCAGCCGCGCCGCGACCGCGGTGCCGGTCGGCCCACCAAACGCGAACGGCGACAACTCGATCGGCTCCGCGACTCGAGCTTTCTCGTGGCTTTCCTCGCCGTCGTCGTGCTGCTCGTCGGTGGTTGTTCGGACGACGAGCCGGCCGACCCGAACCGGCCGAACACCCCCGAGGCGCCCGCACAGGCCGGTTCCGGGCCGTTCTTCGGCAAATGCGGCGGCGTGACGCTGGAAGAGGTCACCCGCATCACCGGCTTCGGTGGACTCACCGAGACCGTCAACAACACCTCGGTCTGCGAGTGGGACACCACCGGTTCGCGGACGGGTGCCGTCGCCTCGTTCAACTGGTACCGCGGTTCGCCGATCGGCCGCGAAGAGGCCAACGTCAAGTTGTCGCGCGACGTGACCAACAAACTCGAGATCGACGGCCACCAGGGGTTCATCGGCTACACCCAGTCCGGCCAGATCTGCGAGGTCGGTATGGGATTCGGCGCCGACTTCTTCGAGTGGTCCATCCGGGGCGACGCGGTCGAGGCGCGGCCCATCGAGCAGATCTGTGACGCCGCACGGGAGTTGGCGAAGCTGTCCATCGAGCGTGCCTCATGAGGCGGTCACTCGCAGTCCTCGTCGCGCTCCTCCTCGGCCTGACCGCACTCGTCGGTTGCGCGCGCACGGTCGACGGTGAGCCGGTGCCGGTGGGCGCCGCCGGACAGTCCGGCAGCAGCGACATCGACACCGATCAGTTCGACAAACTGCTCCTCGAATGCGACGTGCTACCCGACGCGATGATCGCCGACGTGGTGGCCGGCGGCGGCTTCGCCGAACGGTCCTTCAGCGGCGCCATCTGCCGGTGGCTGGTGTCCGGCGCGACCGACGTCGTCAGCGTGACGTTCAACTGGTTCGAGTGGGGCAACGTCAACCTCGAGAAGGAGACGGCCAAGAAGCTCGGCTTCCAGACCGAGAACATCAAGGTCGCCAGCCAGTCCGCCTTCACGCAACGCGACCCGAACCGTCCCGGCGTCTGCGGGGTCACCGCGCGGGCTCCCAGCCGCGGGATCTTCACCTGGTTCGTCGAACCCCGCAGCGCACCCGCGGGCGACCCGTGCGAGGCGCCGATCAAGCTGATGGAGCTACTGCTCCAGGGCGGTCAGTAGCCCCCGGGATTTCTTCTACCGATCGGTGGGCAGCGGACCCACCACCACACTCGCCGCGACGAGGAGTTCGTCGCCGGTGCCGGGCATCATCAGCCACACGGTCAGCTGATCGCCCTCGCGGACACGACGCAGGGTGAGACGGGTCCCCGGCACGATGGGCCGCAGGTACTCGATGACGACGCGATGCGGTATGTCGACGAGGTCGGGGTGCTCGACCAGCTCGTCCTCGATGGCCTCGAGGTAGGCGGCGTTGTTGAGGTGCTTGAAGGGGTCGAAGTCGGTGATCCGCAGGACGTGCTCGCGGTCGGGGAACGGGATGTCCTCGGCGGCCGGCGCCTTCTCCGGGTTCATCGACTTCCATCGCAGACGGTGCTCGTCGGTCATCGACGACAACATCTCGAAGGCCTCGTCGGAGAGTCGGGACGGCACGCCCTTGTCGTTGACGTTGATCCAGAACGCCTCGGTCTCGATGAGGCCCGCGGGGCGGTCGTCGGGATTGAAGCGGTTGGTCTCGTGTTCGGAGGTGAGCCGCACCCGCATGTTGGTCCAGCGCGTCGACAGCGCGCCGCACCAGCGCTGGGCGGTGACCGTCGCCGGCCAGGAGATGGGCCGGATGACGTCGATGATGGTGCGCCGGACGATCCAGAAAGGCTCGGTCTTCCCGAACTCGGTGGCCTCGAGATTGTCGTTGGCGACGTCTTGCAGGTACCGCGCGACGGCGTCGAGCCGCACCCGCATGTCCTGGTCGACATCACCGGTCCGGACCCGGTACTCCGCCTGGTAGAACCGGGCGCCCTCCTTGCGGTCGGGGAGTGACCCCGCTCTCACGTCTGACGTAACCTGGCTCACTCGGGTCCCTTCGATGGGTCGCAGGTATCTTTGCAGTTAAGATACAGTCAAGGCTGAAACTAGAACACGTTCTACGTGTGGAATTACGGAGAAACAGCAGATGGCGCATGTGATTACCCGTCCATGTTGCAACGACGCCAGTTGCGTGAGCGTGTGTCCGGTGAACTGCATCCACCCGACGCCGGACGAGCCGGAGTTCTTGACTGCCGAGGCTCTCTACATCGACCCGGAGACCTGTATCGACTGCGGCGCGTGCATCGACGAGTGCCCGGTCGAGGCGATCGTTCCCGACGATCAGCTCACCGAGCGCGATGAGCCCTATCTGCAGATCAACGCGGACTACTACAAGGACCACGACGTCGAGGGCGGGCTCGTCCCGCCGCGTAAGGCGCCGCAGCTGCCCGACCGGGAACTGCACGTCGCGATCATCGGGGCCGGTCCGGCCGCGTTCTACGCCGCCGAGGAACTCGTCCGCAAACCGTCCATCAAGGTCGACATGTTCGACCGTCTGCCCACGCCCTACGGCCTGGTCCGCGCGGGCGTCGCCCCGGACCACGCCGCCACCAAGGGTGTCGAGAAGACCTTCGCGTCGGTCGCCGCCAAGAAGAACTTCGACTACTACCTCAACGTCGAGGTCGGCAAGCACATCAGCCACGACGAACTCGTCGCCCGCTACCACGCGGTCATCTACGCGGTGGGCGCCGCGACCGATAAGCGGCTGAACATCGAGGGCGAGGACCTGCGCAACTCCGTCGCGGCCACCCAGTTCGTCGCCTGGTACAACGGCCACCCGGACTTTGCCGACCTCGATGTCGACCTCTCCTCGGAGCGGGCGGTCGTCGTCGGCAACGGCAACGTCGCCCTGGACGTGGCGCGGATCCTCGTCACCGATCCCGACGAACTGGCCAAGACCGACATCGCCGACCACGCCCTGGCGAAGCTGCGCGAGTCGAACATCTCCGAAGTCGTGTTGCTGGGCCGACGCGGCATCGCGCAGGCGGCCTACACCAACAGCGAGTTCCTCGCCCTCGGCGACGTCGAGGGCGTCGACGTGGTCATCGATCCCGAGGACCTGGTCCTCGACGAGTCGTCCGAGGCGGCACTGGCCGACGACACACTCGACTCGACCATCGCCACCAAGATCCGGCTGGCCCGCGAGTTCTCCGAACGTCCGCAGACCCCCGGCAACAAGCGGATCGTCTTCCGGTTCCTCGCATCTCCGGTAGAAATTGCCGGTGACGGCGAAGTGACTACGCTGACGTGCGTGCGCAATGCCTACACCGAAGCCGACGACGACGCCGCCGGCCGCGTGGCCGTGAAGGCCACCGACGAGAAATTCGACCTCGAGACCGGCCTGGTCCTGCGGGCCATCGGGTACCGCGGCGTCCCGGTCACCGACCTCCCCTTCGACGAGGGGCGCGGCGTCGTCCCGAACGCCGAGGGACGCGTGCAGGCGGCGACGGAGGGCGACGTGATGCCGGGGCTGTACGTCACCGGCTGGATCAAACGTGGAGCGACAGGTGGTATCGGCATGAATCGACTGTGCGGTCAGGAGACGGCACGCGCCGTGATCGACGACTTCGTCGCCGGGAGCATCGGCGACCCGTCGACCCCGCGTGACGACGTCGCCGCGCTGTGCGCCGACCGCGGTGCCAATCGCATCGACCTGGCGGGATGGAAGGCCATCGACGCAGCCGAGAAGTCCGCGGGCAAGGCCGCCGGTCGAGCGCGGGCCAAGTTCGTCAGCATCTCCGAGTTCGAGGCGGCTGCCACCGCCGGAGCGCAGTAACCGTGCGGGTTGCACTGCTGTCCTACCGCAGCAAACCTCATTGCGGTGGGCAGGGCGTCTACGTCCGTCACCTCTCCCGCGAGCTCGCGCTCCTCGGGCACAGCGTCGAGATCTTCTCCGGGCAGCCGTATCCGGAGCTGGACCAGTCGGCCATCGACGCCGGTGTCACGATCACCAAGGTGCCCAGCCTCGGGCTCTACGACGAGCCGGACCCGTTCCGTACGCCGAAGCTGAACGAGTACCGCGACTGGATCGATCTGCTCGAGGTCGGATCGATGTGGACGGCGAGTTTCGGCGAACCGCTCACCTTCAGCCTGCGGGTCGCCCGGTTGCTGAAGGAACGGCGCGACGACTTCGACATCGTGCACGACAACCAGTGTCTCGGTTACGGACTGCTCGAGATCCAGAAGGCGGGCTTCCCGCTGATCGCGACGATCCACCACCCGATCACGCGTGACCGCACCCTCGCGGTCAAGGCGGCCAAGGGCTGGCGGAAGATCACCGCGTGGCGCTGGCACTCCTTCCTGCGTATGCAGGGGCGTGTCTCTCGCCGGATCCCGGAGCTGCTCACCGTTTCTCGCAGCAGCGAGGTCGACATCCGCAAGGCCTTCGACATCCCGTCGGGCCGTATCACCACGATCCCGCTCGGCGTCGACACCGAGATCTTCACCCCACGTGCAGAACGCGTCCCGGGCCGGATCGTCTGTGTCGCCAGCGCCGACGCGCCGCTCAAGGGTGTGTCCTACCTGCTCGAGGCGGTGGCGAAGCTCGCTGCCGAACGTGACGACGTCAAACTGGTACTTGTGTCCAAGTTGGACCCGAATGGGCCTTCTGCCAAGATGATCGAGGATCTGGCAATCGGCGACCGGGTGTCGGTGGTCTCGGGACTCGAGGACTCCGAGATCGCAGAACTCCTGGCCTCGGCCGAGGTCGCCTGTGTGCCGTCGCTGTACGAGGGCTTCTCGTTGCCTGCGGTCGAGGCGATGAGCTGTGGGACACCGCTCGTGGCCACTCGCGCCGGTGCGATCCCGGAGGTCGTCGGCACGTCAGAGGAAGCCGCGCTGCTGGTCCCGCCACGGGATTCCGGACGCCTGGCCCAGGCGATCGGGCGACTGTTCGACGACTCCGAGCTGCGGGCTCGTCTCGGTGCGGGCGGTCGACGCCGCGCCGAGGAGAACTACAGCTGGGCCGCAGTGGCCGCGAAGACGGCGGCTCACTACGAAACCGTGCTGGCCGGTCATCGGCGAGCAACAGAAGGGACATCGAGTGCTGACAGTTGATTTCGACCGTCTGGGCGTGGGCCCGGGCACCAAGGCGATCGACATCGGGGCGGGTCAGGGACGACACTCCTTCGAGATGTTCCGTCGGGGAGCGGATGTCATCGCCTTCGACATGTCGGAGAGCGACATGGCCGACGTCGCGGAGATGTTCGACGCCATGACGGCCGAGGGGCATGTGCCCGCGTCGGCCAAGGCTCGCGCCGAGGTCGGCGACGCCCTGCGTCTCCCGTACGCGGACAACAGCTTCGACGTGGTCCTCATGTCCGAGATCCTCGAGCACATCCCGACCGACGAGGGCGCGATCAGCGAGATGGTCCGCGTCCTCAAGCCCGGTGGCGTTGCCGCCGTGACGGTGCCGCGGTACTGGCCGGAGAAGGTCTGCTGGGCCCTGTCGGACGAGTACCACGAGGTCGAGGGCGGACACGTCCGCATCTACAAGGCCTCGGAACTGTCCGACAAGCTGCGCAAGGCGGGCCTCGAGGTCACCGGAACCGATCACGCACACGCCCTCCACGCACCGTACTGGTGGCTGAAATGTGCTGTCGGCGTGGAGAACAACGACAACGTACTGGTCAAGGGATACCACCAGCTGCTCGTCTGGGACATGATGAGCAAGCCGTGGCTGACCCGTGTGGGCGAGCAGGTGCTCAACCCGATCATCGGCAAGTCCGTGGCACTGTATCTCCGTAAGCCCGAGACCGCCGCGTCTTCATGACGGCCGCTCCGGCTGTCCCTGGAGTGGTCACCGCCGAGCAGATGCGCGCCACCGGCGCGGCCATCGTCGGCATGCAGGAGGAATCCGGTGCACTGCCGTGGTTCCCCGGTGGGCAGACCGACCCGTGGGATCACATCGAATCGGCGATGGCGTTGTCGGTGACCGGTTTTCACGCCGAGGCCGAGGCGGCCTACGAGTGGTCGCGGCGTAAGCAGCGCGCCGACGGCTCGTGGCCGATCCGCACCGTCTGCGGCAAGGTGGAGGACGCCGGCACCGACTCCAACTTCTGCGCCTACATCGCGGTGGGGGTCTGGCACCACTACCTGATCACCGGCGACGATGCCTTCCTCCAGCGGATGTGGCCGGTCGTCTGGTCGGCCATCGACTGTGTGCTGCGCTTCCAGCGCGACGACGGCGCCTTCCGCTGGGGCGGCGACCACCGCACCGGCGCGATGTTCGGCGAGGCCCTGATCACCGGTAACGCCAGCATCTTCCAGGCCCTCGACTGCGCGATCCGGATCGCCGCCGAGCTGGATCAGCCCGACGATGCGTGGACCGCCGCGCACACCAAGCTCGGCGACGCCATCCGCACGGACACCGCGCGCGACTCCGAATGGGAGATCTTCACGCCCCCGTCCGAGCACTCGATGGACTGGTACTACCCGATCCTCGGTGGCGCGGTGCGCGGAGAAGCCGGGCAGAAACTGATCGCCCGACGCTGGAACGACTTCGTCGTACCCGGCAAGGGTGTGCGGTGCGTCGATCACCGCCCCTGGGTCACCGGTGCCGAAACCTGCGAGCTGGCACTGGCTCTCGACGCCCTCGGCGACACCGCCGACGCCATCCGACTCATCGCCTCGATCCAGCATCTGCGCGATCCCGACGGATCGTATTGGACGGGACTGGTTTTCGCCGACGGCAAACGCTGGCCGGTGGAGAAGAGTTGCTGGACGTCGGCTGCCGTCGTCCTGGCGGCCGATGCCGTGAGTCGCACCAGTGTCGCCAACGGCATCTTCCGCGACGTCCGGCAGCGATTGACCGTCGCGCCCTAGGCCTCCTCGCGACGCGCGAACCCCTGGTCTCTGTGGCGCCCATCACCTAGACTGGTGTCCAGTCAACCGTCCGATTCTGTCCCGGGCGGCAGCAACGGTGCCCGGGGAGGCCACATGGATTTCGGAATCGTGCAGTTCACCAGCGATCGCGGGCTCAAGCCGCATGTGCTGGCACCGCTGATCGAGAACGCCGGCTTCGCGTCGTACTACGTTCCCGAACACGGGCACATCCCCACCCGCCGCGATGCCGCGCACCCGCAGACCGGTGACGAGACCCTGCCCGACGACCGGTACATGCGCACCCTCGACCCGTGGACGTCGCTCGCCGCCGCGGCCGCGGTCACCGAACGCATCCGCCTGGCGACCGCCGTGGCGCTCCCGGTGCAGTCGGACCCGATCACCCTGGCCAAGACCATCGCCACTCTCGACCACATCTCCGGGGGTCGTGTGACCCTCGGCGTCGGATTCGGTTGGAACCTCGACGAACTCGCCGACCACAACGTGCCGCCGAAGCGGCGTCGAACCATGCTGCGCGAATACCTCGAGGCGATGCGCGCACTGTGGACGCAGGAAGAAGCCGAGTACAGCGGCGAGTTCGTGAACTTCGGGCCGAGCTGGGCGTGGCCCAAGTCGACGCAGGGTCACATCCCCGTGCAGGTGGGTGCGGCCGGCAACGAGAAGAACTTCAAGTGGATCGCTCGCAGTGCCGACGGTTGGATCACCACGCCGGGTGAAGAGGACATCGAGGGGTCTGTCGCACTGCTCAAGCAGATCTGGTCCGACGCCGGCCGCGAAGGTCAGCCGGAGATCGTCGTCCTCGACTTCAAACCGGTCCCGGAGAAGCTCGCGAAGTGGCGTGAGATCGGCGTGACCACCGTGCTCTACGGCCTGCCCGACGACTCGGTGGAACGCGCGACGGGCTACCTGGCGAAGCTGGCCGGGAAGCTCGACCTGGTCCCCGCAACCGTCTGAACCACCGAACGCGGTCGGCGTCGTCCGGCCGAGAGTCTGCACACCAGAGGAGAAGGAAGTGGACACACGGCTCGACGGCAAGGTCGCCCTGATCACCGGCGCGGCGCGCGGACAAGGACGTAGCCACGCCGCTCGCCTGGCCGAGCAGGGCGCCGATGTCATCGCGATCGACATCTGCGACCAGATCCCGACGGTGAACTACGGGATGAGCACACCGGACGATCTGGCGCAGACGGCGAAGATCGTCGACTCCTTCGATCGCCGCGTCATCACCAAGATCGCCGACGTGCGCAGCCGGGATGCGCTCAAGGCTGCCATCGACGACGCGGTGGCCGAGTTCGGGCGTCTCGACATCGTGGTCGCCAACGCCGGGGTGAGTCCGCTCGGTCCCGACAGTCCGTCCGTGACGTGGCTCAACACGGTCGCGGTGAACCTCGGCGGAGTCATCAACACCCTCGAACTGACTGTGCCCCACCTGGAGTCGGGCGCGTCAATCATCTGCATCGGATCAATGGCGGCGTTCATGGGTTCATTCGAGTCGAAGGAGGCCGGACCGGGAGCCTCGGGATACAGCCACTCGAAGCGGGCGGTGGCGCGGCTGGTGAACGACCTGGCACGCAACCTCGCGCCGAAGGGCATCCGGGTCAACGCCATTCACCCGGGCAACGTCGACACCCCGATGGTGCACCACGACGAGATCTACCATCTGTTCCGTCCCGACCTCGAGAAGCCGACGTACGACGACGTCAAGGGCGTTTTCGCGGCGTTGCACGGCATGCCGGTCGATCTCATCCCGCCGGAGGACATCAGCGAGGCCGTCGTGTATCTGGCGTCCGATGCCTCCCGCTACATGACCGGACAGCAGTTGCGTCTGGAGGCGGGTGCACTGCTGAACTCGGTCCCGCCGGGCGTGCCCGACTGACAGCAACCCTGAAACGCCTGCGAGCGTCAGGGATTCGGGTCGGTGCGCAGGCCGGGTAGAACGAAGCGGTCGAGGTGGCGGCGAACCTGTTCGGCGTCGTCGATGTCGACGGTCTCGCCCGGCGATGTGCCGAGGCTGATCAATACGCGCGCAACCCATTCGGCGACCTCGTGCAGGTCGTGTCCGGCGTGGATCTCCCCGCGCCGCGCGGCTGCCTCGACGTACGGGAACCAGAAGCCGGCGAGGTCGGGGACCAGTTTCACGACGCCGACGCCCGCGCATTCGGCGAACTCCGTCGGCTCGTCGGTGCGCAATCGCATGAGAAGGGTTCCGGGGTCGTCGTAGGCGCCGCGCCCGATCCGTACGCCGGCGGTCAGCTGTCCGGCGAGATCGCCGATGCCGTCGAGCGTCGCGCGTGCGTCGCGCCAGAACGACTCTGTCAGCCGAACGATGGTCGCGCCGATCATCGACGGTTTGTCGGGGTAGTGCCGGTACAACCACGCCCGGGAGACGCCGGCGGACTCGGCGACCTGCTGCATCGTCGTCGCCCGAATACCCTTCTCGGCCAGCAGCTTCTCGGTGGCGTCGAGCAACCGGTCGTGGACCGACGGGTTGGTTGTCTCGGTCACGGGGATCTCCTGCGTCGCTCGTCGCCTGGGCGTGCGCCGTCGTCAGCGCTCCGCCGAAGACTAACAAGCCCGTAGACAGTTCGCGGAATCTGTGTACACGGCCGGGGCCATGGGTGTAGACACAAACCAGATTGTGTCTACAGATCATGTTTGTCCAGAGGGGGGCAGTGTGCCGTTACCAACCACCGCGATCATCGGAGCCGGGATCAGCGGCCTGACCGCGGGCAAGATGCTGACCGACTACGGCGTCCCGTACACCTGCTTCGAGAGCTCCGACCGCATCGGCGGCAACTGGGCTTTCGGAAACCCGAACGGCCACAGCAGCGCATACCGGTCGCTCCACATCGACACCTCCAAGCATCAGTTGTCCTTCCGGGATTTCCCGATGCCCGACGAGTACCCCGACTTTCCGCACCACACGCAGATCAAGGCCTATCTCGACTCCTACGCGGAGGCCTTCGACCTCACCTCCTCGATCGAGTTCACCAATGGCGTCGAGCACGCCCGTCGACTCGACGGCGGGGGCTGGGAGTTGGAGACCCAGCGCGGTGAACGACGCCGCTTCGATCTCCTCGTCGTCGCCAACGGGCACCACTGGGACCCGCGGTATCCGAACTTCCCGGGCAAGTTCGACGGCATCGAGATGCACGCCCACCACTACATCGATCCGCGGACCCCACATGACTTCATGGGCAAACGCATCCTGGTCGTCGGCCTGGGGAACAGCGCGGCCGACATCGCAGTCGAGTTGTCGTCGAAGGCTCTCGACAACAAGCTGACGCTGTCGACCCGCTCCGGTGCCTGGATCGTGCCGAAGTACTTCGGCGGCAAGCCCGCCGACAAGTACTACAGGACCTCACCGCACATCCCGATGGCCTGGCAGCGCAAGTTCGTGCAGATCATGCAGCCGGTGACCGCCGGCCGACCCGAGGACTACGGCCTGCCGACGCCGAATCACAAGTTCTTCGAGGCACATCCGACGCAGTCGGTGGAGCTGCCACTACGACTCGGATCGGGCGACGTCATCGCCAAGCCGAACGTCAGTCGCCTCGACGGGTCGACGGTGCACTTCGACGACGGCACCTCCGACGACTTCGACATCATCATCTATGCAACGGGATACAACATCACCTTCCCGTTCTTCGACCCGGACTTCATCTCCGCCCCCGGCAACCGCATCGACCTCTACAAGCGGATGTTCTATCCGGGTATCGACGACCTCGTCTTCGCCGGTTTCGCCCAGGCGGTCCCGACGCTCTTCCCGTTCGTCGAATGTCAGTCGCGCCTGATCGGCGCGTACGCGACCGGCCACTACCGGCCGCCGTCGGTGGCGGAGATGCGGGCCACGATCGCAGCGGACACGGAGTTCTTCACCGGTCACATGGTCCAGAGCGCCCGACACACGCAGCAGCTCGACCACTATCTGTACGAACACAACATGCGAACCAAGGAGATTCCCGACGGTCGACGCCGCGCGCAGGAGCAGGGTCCGATGACCTGGGCCGGCGTTGCTGAGTCCGTGTCCGTCGGCACGATCTCGGAAGCGGAGGCCACCGCATGACCACACCGTCCGGAGCTCAGACCGTTCGTTTCCCATCGTCCGGCATCGATTGCGATGCATGGTTCTTCACCGGATCGTCGGACTCGCCCTTCGAGGTCGACGGCAAACGTCCCGTCGTCGTGATGGCGCATGGTTTCGCGGGCACCAAGGATTCGGGTCTCGCGCCATTCGCGCAGCGCTTCGCGGAGGCCGGGCTCGCGGTCTTCGCCTTCGACTACCGCGGTTTCGGGTTGTCGGGAGGGCAACCGCGACAGCAGATCTCGCTCGAACGCCAGGCCGACGACTATCGCGCAGCGATCGTCGCGGCGAAGAAGCAGCCCGGCGTCGACCCGGATCGGGTCATCCTCTGGGGAGTCTCCCAGTCGGGCGGTCACGCACTGACGGTCTCCAGCGGCCGCGCCGACATCGCCGCGGTGATCTCGGTGATCCCACTGGTGAACGGCCTCGCCGCCGGTCGCGTGGCCTACGACCAGGTCGGGGGAGCGGCCATCGCGCGCTCGACGGCGTCGGCGGTGGCGAGCGCGGTTTCCTCGAAGCTGGGTCGCGGCCCGAAGATGATGCGGGTCGTCGGAGAGCCGGGCGATCGCGATGCGGCACTGACCGCACCGGGATTCCTGGAGAGCTACCTCGCGATCGCCGGACCGTCGTGGCGCAACGAGGTCGACGCGTCGGTCGGCCTGGAGATCGGCGGGTTCCGCGCGGACAAGCACGTCAGTGATATTCACGCTCCTGTGCTCGTGCAGATCGCCGACCACGATTCCGCTGCGCCGCCTCACGCGGCGGCCAAGACGGCCTTCAAGGCACGCGCCGAGGTGCGGCACTACCCATGCGATCACTTCGATGTCTTCGAGGGCAACGACTGGTTCGAACCGTGTGTCGGGCACGCGATCTCGTTCCTCACCCGCCACCTCGCCGACCAGACGGTGAGCGCCCGGTGAAGCGCGCCGTCGTCATCGGCGGGGCGTCGGGCATCGGGCTCGCGACGGTCGACGCCCTGACGGCCGAGGGCGTGGAGGTCGTCGTCGCCGACGTCGACGCCGACCGTGCGGAAACGATCGCCGCCGAGCGAGGCGACACCGTCCGCGCACTGCATCTCGACGTCACCGACGAGAACTCGGTGATCGCGGCGTTCGACGCGATCGGGAAGTTCGACACCGTGGTGAACTGTGCGGGACTGTCCGATCCCGGTGCGCTCACCGAACTCGAGCTCAGCGCGTGGCAGCACACCGTGGATGTCTGCCTGACGGGCACGTTCCTGGTGATCAAGCACGCCGGTCGTCGGATTGCCGACGGCGGGTCGATCACCTGCATCGCCTCGCTCAACGGCCGTCAACCGGGTGCCGGGATGGGTTCGTACTGCGCGTCGAAGGCGGGTGTACTGATGCTCGTGGAAGTCGCCGCACTGGAGCTGGCGGAGCGAGGGATACGGGTCAACGCCGTGTCGCCCGGCCTGGTGCAGACGCCCCTGACCGAGGGCATCGGATTCGTGCCGGGTCTCACCGAGGAGTACATCGAGAACACTCCGCTCGGACGCAGCGGCGAACCGGCTGAGATCGCCGACACCATCGTCTTTCTCGCTTCTGACAAGGCCCGATGGATCACCGGCGCGGCCTTCGACGTGAACGGCGGGGCCCACCTCAAGCGGTATCCCGACGTCCTCGGAAAGGCGCGTGCGATGCTCGCCGGTTCGCTCCCTGAGTAGCGAGCGGGCCAGCGTTGTTCTGCTCCCTGAGTAGCGAGCCGGCGAGCGTTGTTCTGCTCCCTGAGTAGCGAGCCGGCGAGCGTATCGAAGGGACTAGCCCTTCAGCGGTGCCCCGATCTCGCCCGAGTCGCGGCGCAGCACGCGCAGTGAGCCCTCGGCCCGGACCTCGGTGAACTGGCCGGTCTCCAGTGCCTGGCAATAGATCTCGTAGGGCGGGCGTCCGCCGTCGGCGGGGTCGGGGAAGACGTCGTGGATCAGCAGTGCGCCGCCGATACGGACCCACGGCGCCCAGCCGTCGAGGTCGTTCTGGGCGGCTTCCATGCTGTGGCCGCCGTCGATGAAGACGAAGTCGGCCGGCTTGCCCCAGACTCGCGCGGCCACGGTCGAGGGGGCGAGAAGTCCGACGACGGTCTTCTCCAGCCCGGCGTCGAACATGGTGCGGCGGAAGCGTGCCGAGGTGTCGAGCGTGCCGGTGTGCGGGTCGACCAGCGACTCGTCGTGGTACTCCCAGCCGGGCTGGTGTTCTTCGGAACCGCGGTGGTGGTCGACGGTGACGATGACGGCGTCGTTGGCCTCGGCGGCGGAACCCAGGAAAACCGTGGACTTTCCGCAGTAGGTGCCGATCTCCACGCCGACCTTCGTCGAATCCGGTTGGGACAGATACTCTCCGGCGATCTCGAACAGCGTCTGTGCCTCGTCGAGCGGCATGAAGCCGGGTGTTTCGTCGGCGACTTTGCGGCGTTCGGGGGACGGTGCGTTCGGCGACGGCGCCGTGGACTGTGACATGGCACAGATCCTATCGGGTGTGTGAGCGGCGCCGCGTAGGGTGACCGGTATGAAAGCTCAGGTACTCAGTGCAGAGACAGGCCCTTCCGGACTCGAATTGACCGAGGTTCCCGATCCCACTCCCGCCGACGGCCAGGTCGTCGTCGACGTCAAGTCCTGCGGTGTGTGTTTCCCGGACCTCCTGATGAGCCAGGGGAAGTACCAGCTGCGCGTGCCCACCCCGTTCACCCCGGGTACCGAGGTCGCCGGTGTGGTGCGGTCGGCGCCCGAGGGTTCGTCGGTGAAGGTGGGGGACAAGGTCCTCGTCGCATCGATCGTCGGCGGTTTCGCCGAACAGGTCGCCGCCGCGCCGGAGCAGCTGCTGCCGCTGCCCGAGGGGCTCAGTTTCGAGCAGGGTTCGGCGATGGGCATCAACTATCAGACCGCCCTGTTCGCCCTGAAGACCCGCGCGCACACCCAGCCCGGCGAGGTCGTCGGTGTTCTGGGCGCGGCCGGCGGCGTCGGCACCGCCTCGATCATGGTCGCGAAGGCCATGGGCGCCAAGGTCGTCGCCATCGTCCATCGCAAGGGGGCCGAGGAGTTGCTGCGCAGCGCGGGCGCCGACGCGATCGTGCAGCTCGAAGAGGGCTGGGGCGACAAGCTCCGAGAGGTCGCGCCCAAGGGCGTCGACGTCATGATCGACCCGTCCGGTGGTGAGGTCTTCGACGAGGCGCTGCGTCAGGTCGCGCCGGACGGCCGCTACGTCGTGATCGGCTTCGCCGCGGGCGGAATCCCGACGGTCAAGCTCAACCGCGTGCTCTTCCGCAACATCGCCGTAGTCGGTGCTGCGTGGGGCGAATACGTGCGCACCCACCCGGACCTCCCGGCGATCCTGCACCAGGAGCTGACGCAGATGATCGCCGACGGCATGACCCCGCAGGTCAACGTCACCTACTCGCTGGATCAGTTGCCCGAGGCGTTGACCGATCTCGCCGAAGGGCGGATCCTGGGTAAGGCGGTCGTCAAGATCGGCGACTGAGGACATCGGCTCGGCCGGCGACGACCGCAGGAGAACCCACCTGCGAAGGGAACCGCCATGTGCCGCAACATCACCGAACTGCGCGGACTGGAACCGCCCGCCACGGCCGACGAGGTCGAGGCGGCCGCGCGGCAATACGTCCGCAAGGTGAGCGGCGTGCGGCACCCGTCGCCGGCCAACGCTGAGGCCTTCGAAGCCGCGGTAACCGCCGTCACCGCGGCCACCCGCACCCTGCTCGACGCCCTGCCCGAGCGACGCCAGCCGCCGAAGACGGTGCCGCCGCTTCGGCGCACCGAGGTCCAGGCGCGGATCGCCGCGCGCGGCTAGCAGCCAGATGTCGCGGTTCGTAACGCCCGCCGATACGAACCGCGACACCTGCGAATCGGGGCGGAGCGGGCAACGAAAGCATGTCCGCCGCCAGCCCTGGGGAGTACCTAGGTGCACCCGCGTTCTGGCCGGGTTAGGATCGCGAAGACATTTGTGCTGATCATGGCCATGCCGTGCGTGGCCATGCGGTTGGGTGGGGGAATAGTGACACCGAAGACTGTAGAGGTGAACACGGGCAGCCTTGCTGAGACGGCGACTCACCTGCATTCGTTGGGGGCGTCGATTCGGGGAATCGAAGCGCCGGCGTTTGGAGCGATCGGGAACTCATTGGCGGGTTTCGAGACCGCATCCGCCGCCGCCTGGGTCGACGGGTCGGTGAAGCAGGCTCTTACAACGATTGCAGGTCGACACGAGCAGTTTGGCGATGCGCTGGAGTCCGCTTCGATCGCGATGGTCAACGCGGACTATGTGGCCGCCCGACTACTAGAGGCGCTTGGCGACCTCAATCAGCGTCCTGAGTGATGGTGGCGAAGACGCGCAGTGTTGTCCGCGATGCACACCCCGAGATACTCGCTCATGCGGCGTCCGCACTGGTACCGGTGTCCTCCGCAATCGAGGGTAAAGCCGAGCAGCTGCATGCAAAGGTAACCGGCCTCGACTGGAAGGGGGCCGCTCGTGACGGGGCGTTGACCCGCGCGGACCGAGAAAAGACACAGATGACCCGCGCAGCGGACGCCGTCGACCAACTCGGCGAAGCGTTCAAGTCGGGTGGCAGCCGGATGGCTCCGATGGTCGCGAGCCTCAATACGTCGGCTACCAACCTCGAAAACGACCAGTTCTCAGTCTCGGAGGAGTGGACAGTCCGCGACTTGCGAGACTACGCATCAGAAGAGAAACGCAACGAGGGCGACCCCACAGCACTGTCGGCGATCGCCGAAGCCCGTCGAATTCGGGGCGAAGAAGCTACCAACGAGACCATTCGACTGCAAAGACTCGCCCAAGAGTTGCACACCGCTGACCTCGACACGAAGCGCGCGATCAGTGAAGCAGAAGAACTCATCAGAACACTTACGCCCGTCACCGCGGGATTCAGTGTCCGCCAGTCAGAGATCGACCTGAAGGCACTCAGGGACGGCAAGCTGTCTCCCGCGGCCCGAGATCGACTGAGGCAAGCGGCGTCGTTGAGTCCTGAGCAGCTCGAAGCGCTGAGTGATGGGCAAGCTACTGAGATCCCTCAGGGGCAGTACGACTACCTGAGCAGCATCATGAACGAGCTCAAGACGGCGAACATGGACGAGCTACTCAGTATCAATAACGCTGCGCCGGGGCTATCGGAGATGCGTTCCGCATCATGTCGAATCCGAATTTGCATACGAACGCGGGTTCAACGGGCGGGCTCGACCGCCTACCTGACTCGGTTGTCTCGCTACTGCGCGACAACCCAATCGAGTACACGACCGCGGGTATATCGACGGGATTTCCGTACTCATTCGCTGGGGTCCCACGCCTGGATGATTTCAAAACTTTGAACACGATACTGAGTGACCGCACCGACCGTGGTCTACAACTCGGAACGGATGTCGATCGCGGGATGCTCAAACAGGCCTCTGAGATCGTAGGCGCTCTTCCGGACGACGAAGACAAGCTCTTTGGCATGCGTGACGAGAACCAATGCGTCGAGGATGTTCGGAAGCTTGCGAGCTCAATGCTTACCAACTCGAGTCACGACCGGCAGGCGGTGACGGACTTTCTCACAGGGGAACGGATGGCCGCGACTGTTGCCGAGGGGCATAGGTACGACGCCGACGCGCACGTGTTGAACATCCTGTCTGAGCGGTGGTCTATCGACGGCGCGAAGATCGGTGAAGAGGGCGACTTGTCGGGCGGTAGAGATCTGTTCGATTGGATCGGAGCCGCGGCGCCTGCAGACGGGTTCGAGGGACAGCTTGGTGGCAAGGCAGCAAATGCATTGGCACGCGTCATAATTGACCACGAGAACGAACTCGACTCCTTGGTTGTCGAACGAGACTCCGCGGGGAACAACAAGTACGAGACATTCGGTGACCGGAATGCCCTGCTATCGCAAGTACTTGCCAAGAATCTGGCGCCGTACTTCGGTAACTTTGCCGGCGCTCCGGACGAGGTGTTGACCAACCACACGGCCGGTCAGCTTGAAGACACGGTCGAGTTCTCGAAGCTGATCGGGGTTCTGTCAACGGATCCTGGTGCCGGTCGAGTGGCGTTGAGTGCTGCGGTGCAGTGGGAGAACTTCCTTGCGCATGAGTACGGCAGCGACCCAGACAACGCGGAGTTGGCCACTGCAGCGGCGAAGATGCACAAATCCATGGATGACGGCCTTACCAATGCGTTGACAACCCTCGCCGACAACGACCAATGGGAGCGGGTGCGCGAGTGCAACGAGAAGTCTTTTCTGATCGATTCAGCAGGTGGACTCTTGGCTGCCGGCGGCTTAAAAGTTCCTGGGCTTTCGGAGGTCGCAGGTTCGGCAGTACCACTCGTGAAGATGGATGAGGTCGCGTTGCCAACTGCCGATCCGCAAGATAACGAGGCTGCATGGAAGACAGAGCTTGGGGACCTTGGGACCAGCCTCGACAAACTGACGGCCGGGCAGGACCGGGTTGTTCATGTGACGTCCGGATACGTCGAGGACCGGCCAGATCTTTGGGGTAAGGCGTGGACTGCGCGCGACGGTTCTCAGATAACGTTCGTGAGGCCAGACGGTTCCCTTGACCTAGAAATAGTTCAGGCCAACGGCCGAGAATTCACGAGATTCTCGAAGGAGATCGGTGCGGTGAGTATTCGTTTCGAATACAACGACCACTTCGGTGAATCACTCGAAGACCCGACGATCAACGATTCTGACCAGTCCATGGAGGTAGTAGATCGTGCGCCGCGCTGACGTTGCTGCGATAGTTGTTCTGTGTCTTGGGCTTGTGACTGCTTGCGGTGACATTGATCGGTCCCCGTCCTCGGGGTCTGCAGGCAGCACCACGTCGAGTTCAGTCCGAACGGCGTCCCCCTCGGAGGCCCGTGCAGCCGACCGTTTGCAGTGGAGAACCCGATGGCTTGAGAACGGTGCTGTCGACCTGTCATCCCCGACGGGAACGTTCATTCGTGGGGTAATCGAAGGAGAGGCCCTTCTGCTCTTCGATTGGAATGTTGACGGTGAGTTTCCGGGCATCAAAGACGCGATCCCTGGGCGGAAGGATTGGATGCCCCCATTGGGAAGCAGCGACTACCAGACAGTGGATGAGATCCACAAGATAGCTGACGTTCGTGACATCGGCGACAATTCAGCTGTCGCGCTTGTCTGCACTTCCGGAAAGGTAAGCTCCGATCCAGCGAGTTTTCCGCCCTATTTCGATTCGAAAAATATCCCCGATGCCCACAACAGATTCGTGGCGGTCGACCGCTTGACGTTTCACCGGGAGGGCGAGTCTCCGCCGGAAAGTCGGCCCGGTCCCAAGCTGTTTCCCGGGTATGACGTATTCGGAGACTGGTGGATCTCGGAGTACAAGGATTCCTGGGCGCCGACGTCGGGTCAGGACGAGTGGGGGCGGGAACCGATGCCTGACCCGAGTATCTGCGGTGACATGGGCGACTTGACCGCTCCCGGGCCGTCCTATCCCGGGTGGTCGGGGAGCGAAGTTTGAATGTCAGCGCGCCGCGATAGATGAGAGTTGTCAGCGTGCCGAGTAAAACCCCAGCCACAGGTTTCGCTCGGTGGGGCTGCTTGATGGCTGAGCGACGGGCAATCCGACAACCCGGACAAACCCCAGTTCAGCGCGGTTAGAACCACCGGCGAGCGAAAAATTGGGACCTCGCGTGGCGCCGCAGATAGTCTCGGAGTGGTGTCCAACCACCGATCTCACCGCGCTCGAGCCGTACCGCGCGTGGTTCGTCTCCTAGCGCTCGCGCTGACGGCCGCCATCATCGGCCTTCTGTCCATCCTCGGCGGACCTGCGCCGCACGCTCAGGCAGCACCTGACGACAGCTGTGCCCCGGCTGGTCTCGCATCCGCGTCGGCCGCTCCGGTCAACCTGGCCGCGGCGGAACAGGGCGGGGAGGACAAATACACCACCCCGAACACGACGCCGATCGATCAGCTCGACCTGAATGCGCTCGAGTTGCTCGCGCCGGGCAAGCTCTCCGTCGGCACGCTGTCCGACGCCGGACCCAGCATCTGCGTCAACAGCGCCGGTGACTTCACCGGCTTCGACAACGAGCTTCTGAAGGCCGTCGCCGCGAAACTGGGTCTGCAGGTCGAGTTCAACGGCACCGAGTTCGCCGGTCTGCTCTCGCAGGTCGCCAACAACCGGTTCGACGTCGGGTCGTCATCGATCACCACCACCGACGACCGCCGCAAGACCGTCGATTTCACCAACGGCTACGACTTCGGCTACTTCTCGCTCGTCGCACCCACGAACGGTTCCGTCAAGAGCTTCGGTGATCTCTCGGAAGCCACCCGCATCGCGGTCGTGCAGGGCACCGTGCAGGACGACTACGTCATCAACACCCTCGGCCTGGACCCGGTCAAGTTCCCCGACTACGCGACGGCCTACGCCAACCTCAAGAGCGGTCAGGTCGACGCCTGGGTGGCGCCGTCACAGCAAGCCGAGGGAGCGGTCCGCGAGGGCGACAGCACTGCGATCGTCGAGAACACCTTCAGCGTCAACAACTTCATCGCGTGGGCGGTCGGTAAGAACAAGCCCAATCTCGTCGAGGCGCTGAACTCGGGACTCGACGCCATCATCGCCGACGGCACCTACGCCAAGCTGTACGAGGACTGGGTGCCGCGAGAACTGCCGGAGGGCTGGAAGCCGGGCAGCAAGGCCGCGCCGACACCCGAACTCTCCGACATCGCCGCCATCGCCGCGGAGAACGCCGAGAAGGCCGGCCCGACCGAGACCACCAAGCCGAAGAGCACGCTCCAGCAGCTCGGCGACACCTTCTTCAACTGGGACCTGTACGGGAAGTCCTTCCCCGAACTGGTCAAGACCGGCCTGGTGAACACGCTGATCCTCTCGGTCGTGTCCGGTGTGCTCGGCACCATCCTGGGCATGATCCTGGCGATCTGCGGCATCTCCCGGTCGCGCTGGTTGCGCTGGCTCGCACGCGTGTACACCGACATCTTCCGCGGTCTGCCGGCCGTGGTCGTCATCCTCATCGTCGGCCTGGGCGTCGGCCCGGTGGTCAAGGGCATCACCGGCAACAACCCGTACTGGCTCGGAGCGGTGGCCCTGGCCCTGCTTGCGGCCGCCTACATCGGCGAGATCTTCCGATCCGGTATCCAGAGCGTCGACGACGGTCAACTCGAGGCGTCCCGTGCCATCGGCTTCAGCTACCGCCAGTCGATGCGGCTGGTCGTGGTGCCGCAGGGCGTCCGGAGGGTGCTGCCCGCGCTGATGAATCAGTTCATCAGCCTGATCAAGGACAGCTCCCTGGTCTACTTCCTCGGACTGCTGGCCAGCCAGCGAGAGCTCTTCGCCGTCGGCCGAGACCTCAACGCGCAGACCGGAAACCTGTCGCCGCTGGTCGCCGCGGGCATCATGTACCTCATCCTGACCATCCCGCTGACGCACCTGGTCAACTACATCGACCGTCGCCTCCGCACCGGCAGGCCCACCGAGGTCCACGATGACCCGTTGCCCGCCACCGCCGTCGAGAAGGGATAGGCCATGACTGCCACCACCACACGAAAAGCGGTGTCACTGACCGGCACCGACCTACACCTGTCCTTCGGCGAGCATCATGTGCTGCGCGGCGTCGACATCCAGGTCGACGCCGGGACGACGACCACCGTCATCGGGCCGTCGGGGTCGGGCAAGTCGACGCTCCTGCGCGTGCTCAACCGCCTGCACGAGCCCGACAAGGGTGACATCCTGCTCGACGGCCGGTCCGTCCTGAAGGACAACCCGGATGAACTGCGCCGCCGAATCGGCATGGTGTTCCAGCACTTCAACCTGTTCCCTCACAAGACGGTTGTCGAGAACGTCGCCCTGGGACCCCGGAAACTCAAGGGGCTCAGCAAGGAGGAGGCCCGCGAGGTCGCGCTCAAGCAGCTCGAGATCGTCGGCCTGACCCAGAAGGCCGACGTGCGGCCGGCGCGTCTGTCGGGCGGTCAGCAGCAGCGCGTCGCCATCGCCCGGGCGCTCGCGATGACGCCGGAGGTCATGTTCTTCGACGAGGCGACCTCGGCCCTCGATCCCGAGCTCGTCAAGGGCGTGCTGGCGCTGATGGCCGACCTCGCGTCCGAGGGGATGACCATGGTCGTGGTCACCCACGAAATGGGCTTCGCCCGCAACGTGAGTGACAACGTGTTGTTCATGGACCACGGCGCCGTGGTGGAGACCGGTGACCCCGGGCAGCTCTTCGACGACGCCAAGTCGGACCGCCTGCGCACCTTCCTGTCTCAGGTGCTCTGAGACCTCACATCCACTGGACGAGTTCGTCGGACCGTTCCGGGTGTCGTTCCCGGAACCGTCCGACGACCTCGCTGATGTGATCGTGCATCAGTGTCTCGGCCTTCCGTGGGCGGCCCGCGATGATCGCCCTGGCGATGTCGGCGTGGTCGTGTCGCACCGCGTCGTCCCCGGCTGCGGTGTCGCGGCCGGCTGCGAGGACGTGCTCGACGACGATGTGGTTGATGGCCTGGGTCAGCAGGGTGAGAACCCGGTTGCCGCTGAGTTCGGCGATGACGGCGTGAAAGTTGGTGAGCTCGCCGAGGATCTCGCCGTCCCGGTGTGCTTCGACGTGGTGGTCGAGGAACCGCGCGAAGGCGGCCTCCTTCGTCTTGCGGTCCTCGATTCGGGCCACCTTGGCCGCCAGCTGCGGTTCCAGGAGTTTCCAGGTGTCGAAGACCTCTTCGTAGGTCGCACCGGCGAGGTGGAAGTAGAGCGTCGCGGTGCGGGCGAGGTACGACGCGTTGAGTGCGCTCACGAACGGGCCGCCACCCGGACCGCGCTTCAGTGTGATCAGGCCCTGGACCTCGAGGATGCGCAGCGCCTCGCGCAGGCTCTCCCGGCTGACCGAGTAGTTGGCGAGCATGTCGCTCTCGGCGGGGAGTCGGTCGCCGCGTCGTAGGCCGAGGCTGACGATGTCGGAGACGATGGCCGCAGCGGTGGTCTCCGACGCCTTCGGGGCACGGGTGGTCTCGCCGGCTTTCGCCGACGAATGGATGTCGCCCGGCCGGTAGATGATCGGCAGGCCCGCGCGGACGATTTCGCGTGTCATCATCGACCTCTTCAGATTCGGTGAAACTGGCACGGAGCCGCTGGCTGGAATCCGATCGGTTGCACTCTACGTGGTCGCGGGACGAGACCGGGATAAATCGTATGAGTGGATGAAACCCCCGCACCGTTCTAGCACGCACCTGTCATCCGTGCAGAGGACGTGGGAGCCGGCGGTTCACTGCTCCTCGAGGCGGAACAGCCGAGCGGCGTTGCGGTAGAACACATTGCGCAGCCAGTCATCGCCCACGCCGAGGCCGGTGATCACCTCGAGCGCATGTGTGTAGCCGTACGGGATGTTGGGGAAGTCGCTGCCGAACAGGATCTTGTCCCCGGCGTCGGCGAGACGTGAGCGCAGGCCGTCGGGGAACGGGGCGTTCTCCTCGGCGAAGTCGGTGAACGCCATCGTGGTGTCGAGATGGACGTTCGGGTACTCGAGCGCGAAGTCGAGGAACGGCTCGTATTCGGGCATGCCCATGTGCGCAATGATCAGCGGCAGCGACGGGAACCGGTGCAACAGAGCGCGAATGGGTTCCGGGCCGGTGTGGTGCCCGGGTGCGGGGCCCGAACCGCAGTGGATGATCACCGGCACCTGCGCGTCGGCGATCTGCGACCACACGCCGTCGAGCAGCGAGTCCATCGGGGAGTAGTCGCCGACCTGGATGTGGGACTTGAACACCCGCGTCCCGGCCTGGATCGCACGGGAGACGTACGCGGCGGCCGATTCCTCCGGATAGAAGGTCGCGGTGTGCAGACAGTCCTCGTGATGGGCGGCGAAATCATTCGCCCAGCCGTTGAGCCACTCCGCCATGTCGGGCTTGTGGGGGTAGACCAGCGACGAATAGGCGCGGACCCCGAAATCGCGCAGGGTCGACACCCGGACGTCCTCGTCGGCGCGGTAGGTGATCGGCCATTCGCGTCCGACGAGCGGACCCGCGGAATCGAAGTAGGCCCAGACCTTGTCCATCACCGGACGCGGCATGAAATGCGTGTGGACGTCGACGATGCCCGGCAGATCGAGGTCTTGCCAGACCGCGCGGACGCGCTCCGCCTCGTGGGAACTGAACGGTACTGGGGACTCTGGAACGGCACTGTTCACCCGTACGACGGTACGCCCGGCGCCCGGCCCGGGACACGGAGGCCGGTCAGCCGACGGCCGGGGCGATCAGCACCTTCCGGTGGTCGTTGGGCGCGGACAGTTCGGCGAAGACGCGGTTCACGGCGTCGAGCCCGACGATCTGGCTGACCAGCGTCGACGAGCCGACCGCGCCGCGGTTCAGTTCGGCAGCAGCGGTGCCGAACTCGGCCTTCGTGTAGTACGAGACGAAGTCCATCGAGGCCTCTTTGACGATGCCGGCGACGGGCATGAAGTGGTCGTCGTGCAGGCACACGCCGGCGACGACGATGCGCCCGTGGGTGCGCACCGCATCGAGCGCCGCGGCGATCATCCCCGGTTTGCCGACACACTCGATCACGACGTCGAAGCCGTCCCGGATCTGCGCGGTCACCGATTCCGGTGTGTGCACCTCGGATGCGCCGACGTCGAGTGCCGCGGCGCGACGACCGGGGGAGGGGTCGGAACAGGTCACCTCGCCGGCGACACTGCGCGACAACCAGTGCAGCACAGCCGTTCCCACCGGCCCGGCGCCGAGCACGAGGACGCGGTCGCCGGGTTCGACCGCGGCGCGCGTCACGGCGTGCAGGCCGACCGCGAGGGGTTCGACCAGTGCACCCTCGGCCGGGTCGATGCCGTCGACGAGCACGCTCTCGGCGGCACCGACGACGACGTATTCGGCCAACGCGCCCGGCAGCACGCCCAGTCCCAGCGTGCGCGCGGCCGGGCACCGGGCGATGTCGCCGGTCAGGCAGGCGCGACACCGGTGGCAGCCGCGGACGGGCATCGACGCGACCTGGTCACCGATGCGGAACCCCGGCGCGACGTCGGGAACATCCAGACCGATCGCGACGACCTCGCCGGCGAACTCGTGACCCATCACGGTGCCGGCGGGCAGGAACGGTGCGGTCGACAGGTCCGAGCCGCAGATGCCGTTCGCGGCGACCCGGAGCACGAGCTCACCGGGGCCGGGTGTCGGATCGGGGAGTTCGACGACCTCGAATCCGTCCGCCGAGGTCACTGCAGCCCTCATGACTCAGCCCGCCGACCAGCGCACCCGCGGGGTGTCGACCGCCGATCGCGGCACGATGAAGACGCCCTCGGCTTCGCAGGTCACGCCCTCGGCGTCGGAGATGGTGCCGCGTGCGATCCGCTTGCGGCCGGTCTCCTCGGTGACCCAGGCCCGCGCGGTCAGCGCGCCCAGGCGCGTCGGACGGAGGTAGCGGATGGTGATGGTCCCGGTGTAGCAGGCGCTCTCGTAGCTGGCGGCGTTGCCGAGGAGATGGTCGAGGAGCATCGCGCACACCCCGCCGTGCACACATCCCGGTGGCCCCTCGTAGGCCGCGCCCAGGGTGAAGTCGCAGCGCACCCCGTCGTCGACATGCTCGACATTCAGCGGCGGCGCAAGGGCGTTGCGTACCCCGATCACAGCATTGCCCCAGGCCATCCCGGTGTTCTCGCGCGTGTGCCGGACCCCGTACGGCCCGTCCATCTGCTCCGACCGCAGGTCGGCGACGATCTCGGCGATCCGCCGCTGGGCGTCGGCGAGGGCGTCCTCGCCGACCTCGGTCCTGATCACCGCGTCGACCAGGTCGCGGACGGTGTCGGTCAGCGGTGTGTAGACCCCGCGACGGCGCTCGACCTCGGCTTCGGTGATGTCCTCGAGGATGAACTGCATATGGCTACCCATCAGTAGGTGTGGCATAGGTAACGCCGAGTGGCGACTCCCACTAGAACGTGTTCTAATTCAACACTAGAACGTGTTCTAGTTTTCCGCTTTCGTGGACATCGACCACCAGGTCATCCAGCCCGTGGGTGACATTCCGGGGCGGTGATCCCCAACCCGGAAACGCAACCACAGGAGTTACGACGATGAGTGCCGGCACCTTCGACCTCACCGCCCGCGACGAGACATGGGTCAAGCGGGTCCTGCCCGTCCTGAAGCTCGTGGCCAAGAAGTACTTCCGTTCGGAGGTCCGGGGCATGGACAAGGTCCCCGACGGGGGCGTCCTGCTGGTCTCGAACCACTCGGGTGGCCTGATGGCCTTCGACGTCCCGGTGATCAGCGTGGCCTTCGCCGACGAGTTCGGTGCCGACCGCCCGCTCTACACGCTGGCCCACGACCTGATCTTCACCGGCGCGGGCAAGGACGTCTTCGGGAAGTTCGGCTTTCTTCCGGCCCATCCGAAGAACGCCGTCGCCGCGCTCAAGGCGGGCGCCGCGACCATCGTGTTCCCCGGCGGCGAGTGGGAGGTGCTGCGTCCCACCAGCGAGTCGGCGACCATCGACTTCCACGGCCGCACCGGCTACATCCGCACGGCCCTCGAGGCGGGTGTCCCGATCGTCCCCATCGTCACCATCGGCGGCCAGGAGACCCAGCTCTTCCTCAACCGCGGTGACAGCCTCGCCAAGCTGCTCAAGCTGGACAAGTTGCTGCGCATCGACAGCGCGCCGTTCGCCTTCGGCTTCCCGTTCGGCCTCACCGCCCATTTCCCGCCCAACATCCCGTTGCCCTCGAAGCTCGTCACCGAGGTGCTCGACCCCATCGACATCACCGCCGAGTTCGGAACGAATCCCGACCACGACGAGGTGGACCAGATGATCCGCAAGCGCATGCAGCACGCCCTCGACGGGCTTGCCCGCGAGCGCCGGTTCCCGGTTCTCGGCTGACCACGAAAGGAGATCGACGATGATCACGCGCCTTCGCGATCGCATCACCACCTACACGTGGCTCGTACGCACCCTCATCCGCAGTGGCTTCCTCGGCACACTGCGACTCGACCGGTACATCCGCATGGGGCTCAACCTGCGTCGCCACGGCGGTGCGTCCCCGGTCAGCGGCATCGGCCTGGCCGCAGCCCGCGCCCCGAAGGGGCTCGCCCTCGTCGACGAGGCCGGCGAACTCACCTGGGGAGAACTCGACGCGCGTTGTGACGCACTGGCCGTCGGACTGCGTGAGCTTCCCGACACGGCGGTGAACACCGTCGCCATCCTCTGCCGCAACCACCGCGGGCTCATCGAGGCCCTTGCCGCGACATCGCGTCTGGGCGCCGACGCGGTGCTGCTCAACACCGGGTTCGCCGGGCCGCAGCTCGCCGACGTCCTCGAACGCGAGGGCGCCGACGTCCTGATCGCCGACGATGAGTTCGACGCGGTCATCGCCCCTGCGGCAGAACGGCTTCCGAAGATCCGTCGCATCCACGCCTGGACCGAGACCGGCCCGGTGGCCGGGGACACGACCGACTCGCTCATCGCGGCGAACCTCGGTCGACGCCCCGCGCGCCCCGAACGTGCAGGCCGCATCGTGCTGCTGACCTCGGGCACCACCGGCACCCCGAAGGGTGCGCGGCGGGGTGGCAGCACCGACATCGCGTCGCTGGCCGCCATGCTCGACCGCATCCCCTGGCGCGCAGGTGAGTCCACGGTCATCGCCGCACCGATCTTCCACGCCTGGGGATTCGGGCAGGTGGCGATCTCGGCGACGATGACGTGCACGATGATCATGCGTCGGCGCTTCGACCCCGAGGCCACACTGGACCTCGTCCGCGACCACGAGGCGACCGGGCTCGCCGTCGTGCCGGTGATGCTCGAACGCATCATGGATCTGCCCGACGACGTTCTCGACGCCCACCCGGTGCCGAGTCTTCGCTTCGCGACGGCCAGCGGTTCGCGGATGCGGACCGACGCCCTGATCGCGTTCCTCGACCGCTTCGGCGACGTCGTCTACAACAGCTACAACGCCACCGAGGCCGGCCTGATCAGCACCGCCACCCCGGAGGACCTGCGCATCGCGCCGGACACCGCGGGTCGCCCGCTGACGGGCACCAGCGTCCGCATCCTCGACGACGACGATCGGGGGCTGCCGACCGGCGAGATCGGTCGCATCGTGGTCGCCAACAACTCCGGGTTCGACGGTTACACCACCGCCGACACCAAGGCGTTCAGCGACGGGCACATGGTGTCCGGTGACGTCGGACGGATCGACGAGAACGGCCGGCTGTTCGTCGTGGGCCGCGACGACGAGATGATCGTGTCCGGCGGCGAGAACGTCTACCCGCTCGAGGTCGAGCAGGTCATCGGCGCGCTCGACGAGGTCCACGAGGTCGCGGTGATCGGCGTCGACGACGAGAAGTTCGGCCAGCGCCTGGCCGCCTACGTGGTGCGCGCCCCGCAGACCCTCATCGGTGCCGACCAGATCCGACAGCACGTCAAGGAACAGCTGGCCGGGTTCAAGGTCCCCCGCGACGTCCACTTCCTCGACGAGCTGCCCCGCAACGCCACCGGCAAGATCCTCAAGCGTGATCTGCTCTCCGCCGTCCCGGAACGAAAGGTGAGCTGAACGATGAACGCACGCAACACGCCTCGCGTCACCGAGCTGTTCGCCGGCGCCGGCGGCGTCCCGCACGACGCCGAGCGGATGACCGGTCCGGATTCGCTGATGCTCAACATGGAGTCCCCGTCGAATCCGATGCACACGCTGAAGGTCGCGGTGCTCGACACGAGCCGGCGTGACCGTCCACTCACACTCGACGAGATCGCCGACGTGATCCCGCGCCATCTCGGGATGTTCCCGCGCGCCACCCAGCGGGTGCGCTGGGTACCCGGATGCTCTGCTCGCCCGTTCTGGGTGCACGACACCGCCTTCGATATCACGCGTCACATCGACGAGACGGAGGTCGCCGCCCCGGGAGGGCGCGCCGAGCTCGACGCGGTGCTGTCCGAACTCGCCGTGCGGCAGCTCGACCGCGAGCTACCGCTCTGGGGGCTCACCCTCGTCCACGGTCTCGAGGGAGGCCGTCAGGCGATCGTGGTCCGCGTCCACCACGCGGTGGCCGACGGGCTGGCTGCGCTCAACACCTTCATGGCGGCCACCGCCGAACCCGGCGAGCGGGTTCACCCGGCACCGATCCCCGAGGCCCTCGCCCCGGACACGAAGAGCCTCACGAAGGCGGCCCGCGCCGAGTCGCGACGACTGTTCCGCGGTGTGCCGGCTGCGATCTCGGCCGGGCGGCGCGCTGTGCGGGCACGACGCCGGGTGGCCGACGGCGACCTGATCCCCAAGCCGCTGACGGTGCGTCGTACCAGCTTCAACGCACGTAGCGGGGCGGACCGCGTGTGCGCGTCGGCCGACATCGCGCTCGCCGACATCCAGCGAATCGCCCTGGCCGCCGGCACCACGGTGAACGGTGCACTGCACGGCGTGATCGCCGGCGCGATCCGCAACGAGCTTCTCGCCCGCGGCGAGGAGCCGGGTAACTCGGTGACCATCTTCGGGGTCTGCAAGGACCTCGCGTCGAACCGCGTGCACGGCAACGAGATCGCCACCGCCATGGCGTACCTGCGCTCCGACCTGGCCGATCCCGTCGAGCGGATCGTCGCGACCGGCGAGAGCTGCGGGGCCACCGTCGCCTGCCGTCGAGAGGTCGGTTTCGAACTGACCGAGAAGCTCTCGACCTACACCGGCCGGCTCGGCCCGTTGTTCCGCGGATTGGCTGCCAATGTGATGCCGCTGGTGATGAACAACATCACCACCGCCAACATGCCCGGCCCGCGGACGACGCGCTGGATCGGCGACATCGAAGTGGTCGACTGGATCTCCTTCGCCCTGGCCATTGCGCCCGCGGATGTGAACCTGACGACCTACAGTTACGCCGGACGGTTGAGCATGGGACTCATCGCGACACCGGAATCGATGCCGGACCCGGCCGGGTTCCTCCGGCGGGTCGTCGAGGCCGTCGACGAGGCGACCGATGCGCTCGGTATCGGTGCCATGGCACAGGAGGCCAGTTGATCGACTGGGAGACCGAGCGCGCCCGGCTGGGATTGTTCGCGGGCGTATTGCCCCGCGCGATCGGCAGCTCGCTGGCCGCGCGACGAGGGAATCCGCAAACGGGTATCCCGGCTGCCGGCTGCGGGCCGCGCCAGGTCGGGGAGACCGCGATCGACGAGATGTTCATCGCGATCAACTCCGTGATCCGGGACATCCCGCCGATGGAGTCGGTCGAGGAGATGGTGGCGCGGTGCGCCGACGTCGCCGACGAATTCGTACGCCTCGGACCTGCCGGGGTGCACCGCGATCCGGGTCCGCCCCGCATCCTGTCGCGCGACCGGAAGACCTTCGGCACCACGACGTTCGAGCACATCGACTACTCCGTCGACGCGAAGCTGCCGGCGTCGGTGGCGTCACTGGACCCGTATGTCGACGGCATCTCGTCGGTCCGGGTGATGACCAAGAACAGGCCCGGAGCACGATGGTTGATCTGGGTGCACGGTGCGGCACAGGGCCGGCCGGACGATCTCTACGCCTTCCGGGCGGCCCACCTGCACAAGAAGCTCGGCTACGACGTCGCCTTCCCGGTGCTGCCCGCACACGGTGGTCGGCGCATGGCGAAGGTGTCCTACCCGGGTTTCGACCCGCTCGTGAACACGCTCATCACCATCCGCGCCGTCGCCGAGATCCGGTCGCTGGTCTCCTGGATCGAGCAGCACGAACCTGCCGAGATCGCCATCGCCGGAACATCTCTCGGCGGGCCGATCGCCGCGCTGGTCGCGTCGATGGACCCGCGGGTCGCCACCGTTCTCGCGGTGGTCCCGATGCTGGACATGCACGCGACGCTGGCCCATCACATGTCCCGCGGTGGACCCAAGGGCGAGCACCTGGCGTCGTTGATGCGCGACGAGTCGGTACGCGAGGTCGCGAGTGTCATCAGCCCGCTGCGGGTCACGCCGATCGCGCCGCCGGATCGTCGGATGGTCGTCGCGGCTCTCAACGACCGGGTGACCTGGGTGTCGGCGGCACAACAACTCCACGAACACTGGGGCGGACGTATCCACTGGTACCCCGGAAGCCATGTCGGCCACGCCATCTCGACCGGCATTCGGCACGCGACGGACGGTTTCCTCAGCGAACCCGCCCGCCCCGCCGGACCGGCCGAGGAAGGCAAGCGCGCGGCGTTCTGAGCCTGGTCTGAAATCCGCCCCTGAAAAGCGCGTCTGAAATCCGCCCTCGAAAAGCGCGTCTGAAATCCGCCCCCGATAACCACCCTCCAGGCGAGTGCCGGCGACGATATGTCGCCGGCGTCGCTACACAGGGTGCTTTTCGGGGGCGGATTTCGGCGGGGGTTCGCCTACTCGGGCACCAACTCCGGATTCGCGTCGGCGATCAGTTCGTCGCGGTCTTCGACGAGTACGAACCCTGCGGCGATGGCCGCGTCGGCAGCGTCGCGGTAGTGCTTCTCGTATTCGTCGCGGGTTCCGTAGCGTTCGGCGAGGAGATGCTCCGGCACCGGGTGGGTCGACCCGAAGAGCAGGCAGATCCGCGAGATCGGCTCAGGGACAACGCCGCTCAACACCTGGGCCGGTGCGTCGACGCAGGGGGTGCGGACGCCGCCGAGGACGTTGCCGATGTCGTCGACCTCGAACTCGGGTTCGGGAGTCGTCACACCTCGCAGACGCAACGGGTCGGCGGACGGTGGCGGGTCCCCGCCGTCGGCCCAGGCGCGGAGGTGGCGGAGTCCGGCGCGCAGCACGAAGCGCTGCTGGCCCCGGTTCACTGGGTCGGGGCAGCCGAGGAACTCCTCGAAGTCGCCGATCTGATGCAGGTCGGCGTGTGAGGTACCGGCGATCTCCCAGACGCGCAGACGGTCGGTGTCCGGCTGGCGCACCAGGTGGTAGCGGAAGTTGGTCAGCACATCGGTCTCGGTCTGCACGACGAGGACCGGTGCGTCGAGATCGGTGCGGATCGTGGTGGGTTCGCCGCTGAACACGGTGCTCACGTCGATACCGGTGCCGACCTCGCCCGCGGGTAACCCTGCAGCGGCACGGCTGTGGATGAGGAACCCGTCGAAATCCCCGTCGCCTGCGACAGCGTTCACGTAGGTGGTCAGGGCCATTGCGGACTGGGATTCGCCGACCGCGAGCACCGAGCCGACGGCCAGCCCGGCGAGCGGGTGGTCCGGGGTCGGACTCTCGCCGGAGTGGTCACCGCGGACCGCGATGCCGATCGAACGGAAGATGTCGTAGCAGTACGCATCGCCGGGATGATGTAGTCCGGCATAGCGATCGGGGTCCTTGGCGGCGAGGCTCTGGGGTTCGCCGGTCGCGACGCCCACCGATCCGGCGCCGCCCTCGATGCCGACGTACTGCGCTGACACCCCCACCCAGGCGTAGCCGGCACGCACCAGCTCGGCGGCGAGATACGAGTACTCCGGTGCGGCATCGCTGCCGCTGCTCACGTTCAGCCACTCCACGACGACGCAGCCGTTGAACGCCGCGGCGTCGGCGGGGCGTCGGACGACGAGCCGGGTCGTGAACTCGGCCGGCAGGGCGTCGGCGTCGCCGATGAGGCGACGGGCAATTCCCGACGCCGCGTACTCGGTGTCGGTGTATCCGGCGGCCGCGAGGTCGGGGAGCGGCGAGGCGCTCAGGAGTGAGGAGCCCTTGCCGTCGGTCAGGGGTCGAAACGTGATCTGTCGGTTCACTTCTGCTTCCGGTGCTTCTTGATGACCTCACCGAACATGAAGTGCATCTTGGTTCCCTGGGGCCAGCCGATGTAGTAGCAGAGGAAGAGGCTGATCTCCTCGAGCTGCTCAGGCGTCAGTTCGCCGTTGCCGAGCGCGGCGCCGGCCTGGATCTCGGCGACGTCGATGTTGTTGCTCGCAGCGAGAGCGCCGAGCAGGATGAGTCGCCGATCCCGGTCGGAGAGGCCCTCGCGCGCCCACACGTTGGCGAACACCTGATCGGCGGTGTGCGCGAAATAGTCGCCGGGACCGTCGCTCATCTCCCAGCCGTAGACCTCGGACATCCGCTTGAGACCGCGCTTGCGCACCTCGTCGGGTGCTTCGTCGGAGATGTTGGATCGGGTCATGCGGTTTCTCCTTCGAGATGGGGGACACCGAGTCCGGGGGCCAGCTCGCGGAGTGCGATCTGGCCGAGGGGCAGATCGACGCCGAGGTCGTCGGCGAGTGCGAGTGCCAACGACAGGTCCTTCTCGCCCAGTGTACGAACGCCGGTGAAGATGCCGTACCACGGATCGTCGGCGTCGAGCGTCGCCGTGGTCTCCCGCAGCATGATCGCGCCGGCACCGCCGGTGATGGCGTCGGTGTGCCGAACGACCTTGCCCAGCTTGGTGATGTCGAGCCCGGCGGCCTCGGCGAGACGAGCCGCCTCGGTGGTGGCGGTGAACGAGATGAAGTGCAGGAGGTTGCGGGCGAGCTTCATCTTGGTGCCCGCGCCGACCTCGGCCCCCGCGTGCACGAGCATGTCCGAGGTGAGCCGGAAGGGTTCCTTCAGCTTCTCGTAGGCCTCCCGCGGGCCGCCGACCATGATCGCCAGCCGTCCCGACGCCGCGCCCATCGCGCCGCCGGAGATCGGGGCGTCGAGCAGGATGACCTCGCGTTCTGCACACTGTCTCGCGAGATCGATCGCGGTGTCCGGACCGATGGTCGAGTGGACCGTGATGATGGTGCCCGGGCGGGCCGTCGACAGCAGGCCATCGGGACCGGTGACCACCGAGCGGACCTGCTCGTCGTTCAGAACGCAGATGCCGATGATGTCGGCACCGGAGGCGAGTTCGGCGAGCGAACCGGCCGCCTTCGCGCCCTTGTCGACGACCTTCGCGATCGCCTCGTCGGACAGGTCGAACACGGTGAGACCGCCCGGCCATGCGGCGAGGCTGCCGGCCATCGGGCCACCGATGTTGCCGAGGCCGACATACCCCAGGCGGATCGGGGTGTCCTCGCTCATGACCGGATGACCTGCCCACCGTCGACGTTGAAGATCTGCCCCGTGATCCAGCCGGCCTCGTCGGACAGCAGGAACAGGCACATGCCGACGAGGTCTTCAGGTGTGCCGAACCGCTTGAGCGGGAGCCGGTTCACGATGTCGGCGACCATCTCCTTGGGAGTGGTCGTGCGTGTCGCCTCGGTGTCGATGGGGCCGGGTGCGATGGCGTTGACGCGGATGTTCTGCCCGCCGAGCTCGGTGGCGAGCTGCTGCGTCAGGCCGTTGACACCGACCTTCGCCAGGCCGTAGAAACCGCTGTACAGCCATGCGGCGGTGGAGGACTGGTTGACGATCGCGCCGCCGCCGTTGGTCATGTGCGGGTAGACCGCGCGGGTCACGTTGAGCGCACCGTCGAGGTTCACGCTCATGAACTTCTTGTAGTAGTCCCACGGCACGGTGATGAGGAAGTCGAGCTTCATGCCGCCGTAGATGGCGGCATTGTTGACCAGGCCGTCGATCGAACCGTAGGCGTCGACCGTCGCCTGGGCGAGAGCCTTCGCCGAGTCCTCGTCGGCGACGTCGGTGCTGACGTACAGGCCACCGATGTCGGCGGCGACCTGCTTGCCCTTGTCGTCGGCGAGGTCGGCGACCACGACGTTCGCGCCCTCCGCGGCCAGTGCCCGCGCATAGGCCTCACCGATACCGCCCGCGGCCCCGGTCACGATGACGGTCTTGTTCTCGAAACGCTTGGAACTCATTGTCCTGCTTTCTGTGTAGGTACTAGGCGGGCCGGGCGACGGCCTTGGTCTCCAGGTACTCCTCGAATCCGGCGACGCCCATCTCGCGACCGATGCCGGACTGTTTGTAACCGCCGAACGGGACGTCGGCGGAGTACCAGATGCCGCCGTTGACGCCCATGGTTCCGGTGCGAACACCGTTGACCACCTTGGTGATCCGGTCCTCATCGGTGCCGTAGACCATCCCCGACAATCCGTAGGGGGAGTCGTTCGCGATACGGATGGCGTCGTCGTCGCCGTCGTGGGCGATGATGACCAGCACCGGGCCGAAGATCTCCTCCTGTGCGACGCGTGCCGAGTTGTCGAGTCCGGAGATGAGTGTCGGTTCGACGAAGAAGCCCTTGGGCTTGTCGTTCGGGCGACCCCCGCCGATCTCGATCGTCCCGCCCTCCTGCTTCGCGAGTTCGATGTAGGACTCGACGCGCTGACGCTGGCGCTCGGAGATCAGCGGCCCGCAGATGGTTCCCGAACTCGTCGGGTCCCCGGCCGGGAGGCCTGCCAGTGCATCGCGGGTCGCGGTGATCGCCTCGTCGAGCGCGGTGCGGGGGACCACCAGTCGGGTGGTGATCGCGCACCCCTGGCCGGCGTGGGTGACGACGTTGAAAGCCGCCATCGCGCAGGCGGAACCGATGTCGGCATCGTCGAGCACGATGAACGCGGACTTGCCGCCCAGCTCGAGGAACACCTTCTTCAGCGACTCCGATGCGGCCGCCATCACCTTCTTTCCGGTCGCGGTGGAGCCGGTGAAGGAGACGAGGTCGACGCGTGGATCGGTGCTGAGCTGCTCACCGAGCCGGTGATCGGTCGAGGTGACGATGTTGAGCACGCCGGGCGGGAAGTCGGTCTCCTCGGCGACGACCTTGCCGACCAGCGCCGCGCACCACGGGGTGTCGGGCGCGGGCTTGAGGACGACGGTGCATCCGGCGGCGAGGGCAGGCCCGATCTTGGCGAAGTTGATCTGGTGCGGGAAGTTCCACGGGGTGATCGCGCCGACGACGCCGACCGCCTCCGACCGCAGCTCGCGATGGTTCTTGATGCCCATCGGCTTGGCCGTGCCGAGATCGCGGGTCCACTCGTAACTCTCGGCGAGGTCGGCGAAGTAACCGAGGTCGGTGACAGGACCCTCGAACTGCGGACCGTGGGTGAGGAACGACGGACAACCGACCTCGGCGATCGTCAGCTCCCGGAACTCGTCGGCATGGGCGAGCAGGGCGTCGCGGAGCTGGCGGAGGCAGCGGGCGCGGAAGGCGTGGTCGCGCGACCAGTCGGTGGTGTCGAAAGCGGTGCGGGCGGCGGCGATCGCGGCGTCCATGTCGGCCGCGGTGGCCTCGGCGGCCTGCCCGATGACCTCCTCGGTCGCCGGATTGACGACGTCGAAGACACCACCGCTTCCGGGGGTGAGTTTGCCGTCGATCAACAGGTCCGACGCGGATTCGGGGCGAAGGGGCATGAGCTGGAACTCCATCTGGACAGGTGTCTGGACTCGCGTTCAAACCTAGTGTAGCGTGGCTCACATGTCCAGCCCCGTGTCCCAGGAATCCACACGTCGCCGCCTGACACAGCAGCAAGCCGAGACGGTCGCGCGACTCACGGATGCGGCGGTGGACGTGTTGAACGCCGAGGGGTTCGACGGGCTCACCGTGCGCTCGGTGGCCAAGCTCGCGGGGGTCGCGCCCGCCACGGCGTACACCTACTTCTCGTCGAAGAGTCACCTTGTGGCCGAGGTGTTCTGGCGTCGGCTGTCCGCGGGCGTGTCCGAACCCGACCCCGCTGCGACGCCCGCGGAGCGGGTCGCCCAGGTGCTCCGCGAGGTCGCGCTGGTCGTCGCCGGCGAGGGGCAACTCGGTGGCGCGGTCACCGTCGCGCTGTTGGGTACCGATCCCGACGTCGAGCACCTCCGCGTGCGCATCGGTGTGTTCATCCGCCGACGCCTCGCAGCCGCGCTGGAGGTGGACCCGGAGAATCCCGGACCGCTGCTCGACGCCCTGGAGATGATCTACTCCGGCGGCCTCGTCTACGCCGGCATGGGCCACATGACCTACGAGCAGACCTCCGAAAGACTTGTTGCCGCAGCACATCTACTGATGGAGAAGTGATGACCGAAACGACATCGGTGCCGGGGATGGAGCGAGCGCTCCCCTTCGACCCGTATGCCTACGACTTTCACGAGGATCCGTATCCGACCTACGCGCGGCTCCGCCGGGAGTCGCCGGTCTACTACAACGCCGAGATGAATTTCTGGGCGCTGGCCAACCATGCCGACGTCCGCGCGGGATTCCGTGACGTGCAACGGTTCTCGAACAGCTGGGGCGTGTCGATGGACCCGTCGGCGTACGGACCCGACGCCCACAAGTCGATGTCCTTCCTCGCCATGGACGACCCGAAGCACATGCGGATCCGCAAGCTGGTGTCGAAGGGGTTCACGCCGCGCCGGGTCAACGACCTCACCGGCCGGATCACGGCGCTGACCCACCAGCACTGGAGCAAGTGCCTCGACATGGGCGAGTTCGACTACGTCCACGACTTCGCCGCGCTCCTGCCGATGGATGTGGTCTCCGAGTTGCTGGGCGTCCCCGAGGCCGACCGCACACACCTGCGTCACCAGTCCGATCTGCTACTCCACCGCGAGGACGGCGTCCTCGACATCCCCGAGGCCGCGATCTACGCGTACATCGAACTGCACAAGTACTATTCGGAACTCATCGCCGACCGGCGGAAGAACCCCGGCGAGGATCTGGTCTCGGCACTGATCGAGGCCGAGATCGACGACGACGAGACCGGTGAGAGGATCAAGCTCACCGAGGACGAGATCGTCGGCTTCATGGTGCTGATGGTGGTCGCGGGCAACGAGACGACCACCAAACTCCTTGCCAACGCCCTGTATTGGGGCTGGCGCAATCCCGACGAGCTGGCCAAGGTGTTCGCCGACCCCGAGCTCGCCGTCCCGCAGTGGACCGAGGAGACGCTCCGCTACGACAATTCGACGCAGATCGTCGTGCGTCGCGTGCTCGAGGACGCTCCCTACGGTGATCACGTGATCCCGGCCGGCGACCGCGTGCTCCTCCTCGTCGGCTCGGCGAACCGCGACGAAGAGGTCTTCGGTCCGGACGCCGACAAGTACGACATCGGACGCGACAACGGGCAGGCACTGATGAGCTTCGGCCTCGGTGCGCACTTCTGCCTCGGAGCCCACCTCGCCCGTCTCGAGGCCAACATCGGTCTCGGCGAGGTGATCCGGTCGATCCGCGCGGTCGACATCGACATCGACAGGGCGGTCCGGGTGCACTCGGTCAACGTGCGCGGTTTCGCCGAACTCCCCGTGAAAGTGACGGTGCGCTGATGGCTTTTCGTCCCCACCCCGAGCGTCGACCGGTCCTCGTAGCAGGAGCGTCCTCGGGTATCGGCGCGGCAACCGCCGAACACCTCGCCGCCGCCGGCCATCCGGTTGCCCTCGCAGCCCGACGCGTCGAGAAGCTCCAGGAGCTGGCCGACAAGATCAGCGCGGCGGGTGGCGAAGCGGTCGCGGTGCCGCTCGACGTGACCGACGAGCAGTCGGTCGTCGACTGCGTCGCGAAGGCGGAGGCCGCCCTCGGTGAACTCGAGATCGTGGTCGCCGGCGCCGGAGACCTCGCGGTCGGGCTCTCCTACGAGACGAGCCCGGAGCATTTCGCCGACCAGGTCAACATCCACCTCACCGGCGCCTACCGCATCTACCGCGCGGTCATCGGCGGCATGATCGACCGTGCGCGCGGCGATTTCGTCTTCATCGGCTCCGATGTGGTGCTTCATCCGCGACCCTGGTCGTCGGCCTACGTGGCCGCGAAGTCGGGCATCGACGGCCTGGTCGCGACCATCCAGCTCGAACTCGAGGGCACCGGCGTGCGTGCGGGCGTGGTCCGGCCGGGACAGACCCTGACCGGCATGGGCATGAACCTCGATCCGAAGACAACCGAGGACATGCTCAACGACTGGATCAAGCACGGTCTGGCGCGTCACGGCAACTTCCTCGAACCGCACCACATCGCGCTCGCCGTCGCAGCCATGGTCACCATGCCGCGCGGTGCCCACATGCGCGCGGTCGAGGTGGAGGCCGAAGGGGCCGTCCCCCGCGACCGGAGTTCCGGCAAGACAGCAGACCCACAGTCGACGAAGGACAAGGGGACCGATCGATGACCGCCATCACCGAATCAGGCCTGAAGAAGCCGCCTCGCGTTTCCGGCGGCGAGGGCGAACACGGACATCTCGACGAACTCGCCTCCGACCCGATTTCGCTGTTCTGGCGCGTCCGCGAGGAATGCGGCGACGTCGGCCTGTTCCAGCTCGCCGACCGCGAGGTGGTGCTGGTGTCCGGGGCCGCGGCCAACGAGGAGTTCTTCCGGGCACCGGAGGAGGACCTCGACCAGGCGGCCGCCTACCCGTTCATGACCCCGGTGTTCGGTGAGGGCGTCGTGTTCGACGCGAGTCCCGAGGAACGCTCCAAGGCGATCCACAACTCCGCCCTCAAGGGCGCCCACATGAAGCAGCATGCGGTGACGATCCCCAACGAGGCGGAACGCATCATCGCCGAGTGGGGCGACGAGGGGGAGATCGATCTCCTCGACTTCTTCTCCGAACTCACGCTGTACACCTCGTCGGCGTGCCTCATCGGGCGCAAGTTCCGCGAGCGGCTCAACGGGCACATCGCCCATCTCTTCCACGACCTGGAGAAGGGCACCGACCCGATCGCCTACGTCGACTACAACGCCGACATCGAGAGCTTCCGCAAGCGCGACGAGGCACGGGCCGAGCTGGTCGAGTTCATCCAGGGTGTGATGGACGAGCGGATCGCGAATCCGACCGAGGACAAGGAAGATCGCGACCTGATGGACGTCCTGGTCCAGGTCGGCTTCGACGCGAACACGATCACCGGCATGTTCATCTCGATGATGTTCGCCGGCCACCACACGACGTCGGGCACCGCGGCGTGGACGCTCATCGAGTTGCTGCGCAACCCGGAGTACATGAAGCGGGTCTACGACGAACTCGACGAGATCTACGGCGACACCCCGGACGGGGAGCGTCCTGAGTACACGTTCGCGCACACCCGACAGATGCCGCAGCTCGAGAACGCGCTCAAAGAGGCACTTCGACTCCACCCGCCGCTGATCATCCTGATGCGCGTGGTGCAGAAGAACTTCCACGTCGAGGACTACGAGGTCGCCGCCGGTCAGTCGATCGCGGTGTCGCCGGCGATCTCGAACCGTCTGCCCGAGGACTTCCCGGACGCGGGTGCCTTCGACCCCGACCGGTACGACAAGCCGCGGCAGGAGGACCTGGTCAACCGCTGGACCTGGATTCCGTTCGGTGCGGGTCGTCATCGTTGTGTCGGTGCGCAGTTCGCGATCATGCAGCTCAAGGCGATCTTCTCGGTCCTGTTCCAGAACTACGAGTTCGAGATGCTGCAGCCCTCGGAAACCTACCGGAACGACCACTCCAAGATGGTCGTTCAGCTGCAGCAGCCGTGCCGCGTTGCCTACCGTAAGCGTCAGGATCGCTGATGCGCATCGAGGTCGATCTGGATCTGTGCCAGGGGCACGGCATGTGTGAGCTGGAGGCCCCCGAGGTCTTCGCCGCGAAGACGGACCACGTGGAGATCCTCGACGCCAACCCCGACGAATCCCGGCGAGCCGAGGTCGAGGCCGCCGTGCAGTACTGCCCGACGCAAGCGTTGCGTCTCATCGAAGATGACGAGTGAAGGTGGAACACATGTCTTTTGACCGTGCGGAACTGGAAGAGATGAAGGAGCGGTGGCTCGCCGCCAACATCGAGGCGGAGAAGGCGGGGGACTGGAAGCCGCTCGCCGAGTTCTACACCGAGGATGCCACCTACGGCTGGAACTACGGCCCGAAGAAGGACTTCATGGCCGTGGGTCGCGAGGAGATCCGCGAACTCGCCCTCGGCCAGGAGATGGAAGGTCTCGAGGGCTGGGAGTACCCGTATCAGGCATGGGTCATCGACGAGAAGACCGGCGACATGATCGGGCTCTGGAAGCAGATCTACGAGGGCACCCGTGAGGACGGCAGCCACTATGCGCTGGAGGGCATCCAGGGCAGCTGGTTCAAATACGGTGGCAACTTCCAGTTCTCCTGGCAGCGTGACTTCTTCGACTACGGCAACGTCTCTGCACTGTTCATCGAGATGATGCAGAACAACGCCATGAGCGCGGGCATGCTCAAGCGGGTGGAGAAGGCGGCGCCGGGCAACCTGCCGGGGTGGTACGACTTCGGTAAGGCGCCGGTCGCGTTCTGGTGACCTGACATGACAACCACAGCCCCCACGTATCCAGGTCTGGGTCAGGAACAGCTCGCCGTCCTGGTCCCCGAACTCCTGCTGTCCGGTCAGATGATCGACCGCAGCGGAATGGCGCACCTCATCAGCGCTTTCGGGCGGGACGTCATGGGCCGGATCGCGATCGAGGAATGGATGGCCGCGAGCCCGGTCTACACGAGCCGCGTCCGGACCGTGTTCGGCGTCGACGGCGACGGAGTCGAGGACATGTTCAAGTGTCTCCAGCTCGACATCGGTGCACCGCCGCAGTTCATGGACTTCCGGTACCGGGTCGACGACAAGTACCACGGCTCGTTCGTCCTCGATCATTGCGGCGCCCTGCTCGACGTCGAACCGCTCGGTGACGACTACGTCACGACGATGTGCCATGACATCGAGGACCCGACCTTCGACGCGACCGCCATCGCGACCAACCGCCGAGCGCGAATCCGACCGGTACATCGGCCGCCTCGACGCCCCGTCGATCGGACACCGCACTGCGAGTGGACGGTCACCATCGAACCGGACCGCGAGGAGCTGCCGCTTCCGCCGGACGCGGAGGAGATGTTCGGGACGCGCGCCGGCCAGATCGAACTGTCCGCGATCGACGCGTCGGCGACCGACGGCTGGGTCGACTACCGAGGCCCACTCGTCGAGGATCTGCAGTTCGCGGAGTGGTCGACGTCGGCACTGGTGCGGATCGCCGAAGAGGTTGCGCTGCAACATCAGCTGCTGTCTCTCGGCTTCCTGATCAGCCTGCGGCGGTATGCCGAGAGCGAAGAGCAGGTCGTCGAGATCTTCCGTAAGCAGCTGATCGGGATCGCCGGACTCGCGGCGGACCGTATTCGCGCTGCCCTCGATCTGTCCACCGACGCCGAAGGCCTGGCGCAGGTCCTGGCCCTGCATCCGTGCTTCGGGCCGGCGCAGTACACCGGTCTGACCGCAACGGCCGACGGCGACACCGTCGTCGTACGGTTGCCCCGTGAGTCCGACGCGATGACCGACGGCGGGTGGCTGTCGATCCTCACACCGGACCACTTGGAACCGCTGCAGGCTGCCGCCACCGGAGTCAGCCAGTACCTGAGCGTGGAGGGTGCCGTCGAGACCGACGATGCGCTCGAGATCCGCATCGTCACGTCGGACACCGCGCAGAAGGAGAGCGGCGAGGTGGCCGTCGCCCGGTTCAGCGGCGGCGCGAGTTTCGAGTTCGTCGACCGAGGCCGTTCGATCCCGATCACGCCGGTCGGCAGCTCGGCGTGAATCCGAACGGCGGCTGGTCCCCCGGGGCTGCCGGACTGGGCGGCCGGGTCGCCGTGATCGCGGGCGCCACCCGCGGCATCGGCCTCGCGGTGGCGTATGCGCTGGTAGGTCAGGGGGTTTCGGTCGTCGTCAACGGGCGCGATGCAGATGCGCTCGAGGAGACCGTCGCGGAGATCCGCGGCGGCGGGGGACAGGCCGTCGGCATCCGGGGCTCGGCCGGCGACGACGGCGTCGCCCAGCAGATGGTCGATGCCGCCCTCGCCGAGTTCGGCGCACTCGACATCGCCGTCAACTGCGCCGGCATCGCCGAACCCGCCGGGTCGACGGTGCTCAGCATCACCCCTGACGAGTTCCGGACGCAGCTGGACGCACACCTCATGTCGGCGTTCCACCTGCTCCAGGCCGCGGGACGGGTCTTCGTCGAGCAGGGTTCGGGGTCGATCGTGCTCACCGGCTCGGCCGCATCGCTCGGGATGTTCGGCGGCAGTGGCTATCCCGCAGCGAAGGGTGGCGTCAACGCGCTGGCCCTCGCCGCCGCCGCGGACCTCGCCGAACACCGCGTCCGGGTCAACGTCGTGATGCCCGGCGCCAAGTCGCGACTGTCGACCGGAGCGGATTACGTCGCCCACATCGAGGCCCTGCATCGTCGGGGAATTCTCGACGACCTGACCCGAGAGGCCGCATTGGACCCGGCGCCGCCCGAGTACGTGGCCCCGCTGTACGTGTTCCTCGCCAGTGACGCCGCCGACCACCTCACCGGCAACATCTTCTCTGCCGCAGGCGGTTTCATCGGCCGGTACGAGGAACAGCAGGCGAGTTTCATCGCCTACCGGGATCACCAGGACACCTCGCCGTACAGCCTCGGCGAGCTGGCGGAGTTGCTCGGCTGAGTATCCTGCTGGTTCGTATCGAAACCAACTGGCGCGCAGAAGATCCTCGGCAACTGGTTTCGATACAGTCCTCGCCTGGCGGCTCGGACCTACTCAACCAGCAGAAGGTGCAGGTCGCTTACGCTCCAGCCAGAACCTGGCGCCTTCGGCGATCGCCTCGGTGACGGGCCGCGGGTGCCAGCCCAGATCGCGTTCGGCCTTGCCGTGGTCCATCTCGGACATGAAGTGCATCAGCCGCACCGACGGCACGGTCAGCTGGACGGGCTTGCGGGTGATGGCGGCCCGCGCCAAGCCGACCGCACCGGCTGCGTAGAGCGCCGCCCGGTTGAGCACGAGCCGGGGAGGTTCCCGGCCGGCGGTGCGGGCGGCGATCTCCACGATCTCGCCGGTGTCGAGAAACCGCTCGGCGACGATGTAGCGTTCGCCCACCTCACCTCGCTCGGCCGCCAGGACGAGTGCGCGCGCCGCGTCGTCGATGCCCACCGACTCGGCTCGGCAGCCGCGAATGGTGAACGGCAGCTTGCCGAGTGCCGCACCGGCGACGAAGGAACCATGGGGAGTGGGTTGCCAATCGCCGGGACCGTAGGTGTTGGCGACACACAGCGCGACCCCCGGCACCGCCCCGTCGCGGGCGCGGTCCAGCAGTAGGTCCTCGGCGGCGACACGGCTCTTCACGTACTCGGGTGCGTGGTCCGCCCAGTTGAAGGCGTCGTCCTCGGTGGCCCGGCGCCCCTGCACCCGCCCGATGGTGGCGGCAGTGCTGGTGAACACGAACTTGCGCAGCGGCTGACCGGCGGCGACATCGAGCACCGCCCGCAGGGCGTCGACGTTGGTGCGGTACAGCGGTGCCGGGTCCCGCAGCCACGCACGGGTGTCGACGGCGCAGTGGAAAACCACGTCGCAGCCGTTCATCGCCGTGCGCACCGAGGCGGCGTCGAAGAGGTCGCCGGTGGCGTGGTCGAAGTCGAGGCCGGACAGTGTGCGGAGATCGCTGGTTTCTCGCGTGAGGACGCGGACGTCCTCGCCGTTCTCGACGAGCTGTCGGACCAGTCGGGAACCGAGGAAACCGTTGCCGCCGATGACGAGCTTCATCGGCCGGCCAGACCACCCGGCACGAGGTCCTCGATTGCGGCTGCGCTGCGCGACAGCATTGCGTAGAACATGGCGGTGCCGCGTTCGGTGGGTTGCGCGGCGGCCGAACCGAAGACGATGATCAGCGGTGCCTGGATGAGGTTGGCGACGTAGTCGTCCCAGCACTCGTCGAGCGTGTAGTCGGCGACTCCTTCGGTGACGACCGCACGGTGATACGACGCGACGATGCCTCGCTCGTGTTTCCGACGATCCTCGGTGGTCAGGCTGGTGCTGAGCAGAAAGGCGATGTCGCGCAGCGGGTTACCGGTGGTGATGGTCTGCCAGTCGATGACGGTGACCTCGCCGGACGGGCCGAACAGCACGTTGTCCACACGGAGGTCGCCGTGTATGAGTGCGGTGTTCCGCAGTGGCGCGACGAGCCAGTCGCCGGCCTCGCGGACCAGCCAGTCGATGGCGGCAGAACTCCGTGCGTCGGGGGAGAATCGGTCGCGGTAGACGTCGGCCATCGGCTCGAGGATCGACTCCATCATCTCGCGTTCGGCGGCACCGGGAAGCGGCATCTCCTCCAGCAGCGCGGCGTCGTTCCAGCGCGGTGCGTGCAGACCGGCAGCGGCCACAGCGACCGACTCCGCCTGAGCAGGTGTACATCCGATGATCTGATCGCCCTGGACCGCCTCGTCGATGTCCTCGAGTAGGAGTACGAACTCGGTGCCGGGATCGGAGATCGTTGCCGCGTAACACTGCGGCATCGGGACGGTGAAACCGGCGGCCAGATCGCGGTAGAAGCGGACCTCGTTGCGGAACACCCCGGACCCGAACTCCCGCTGCTCGGGCGCGCCGGTGGCCAGCTTGGCGACCATGGTGTCGGGGAGGTCCGTGGGACCGGAGTGCTCGAGTTTCAGGCGATAGGACCCGGCCATCTGTCCGGTCCCGACGGCCTCGGAGGTCACCGCGGTGATCGCCGCGTCGTGGCCGTTCTCGCCGAGGAAATCCGTGAGCCACGTCGCCGTGAGTTGCTCGACGCTCGTGGGTATCTCGAGGGTTTCCGTCACGAGGGCATCCTTCCGGGGTTGGCCGGTAGTCCGACCGCGCGGTCGGGACGAATGTCGCGGTACGCCGAGACCACCGGCGCCAGTTCGGTCGGCGTCGCGCCATGCAGGATCACCGAGTCGACGCCGAGGTCGAACTGTTCGGCGACCGTCTTCGCGCAGTCCGACGGCGACCCGGTCGCGGAGTCTGCTACCCACCCCTCGGGGATGGTCTCGGCCAGTTCGGCGAGTTCGTCGTCGGTTGCGGTGGCATCGATCGGCCCGCGGGCGCCGGTGAAAGCGGTTGTCGCGCGAACGCGTTCGAGGTCGGCGGGATCCCACTGGTTGGCGCCCATGAGCTGGTCGGGGTAACCCTGCAGGTAGGTCGCGAGGCGCCCGTACAAGCGGCGCATCCGGTCGGCCGGGTCCAGATCGTCGGACACCGTCGCCACCACCGACCAGATCCGGATCGACGCCGGATCGCGGCCGGCACGTTCGGCTGCATCGCGCACATGCGCGACGGCCCGCCGGGTGGCGTCGGCGCTGAAGTACGTGTGCAGCACCACGCCGTCGGCGATCTCGCCGGCCAGCTCGAGTGTCCTCGGACTCATCGTCACGAGCAGGATCGGCGGAGGGGAGTCCAGGGTCACCCCGAGGCTGAGAAACGGGTACGAGCCGACGGGCCCGTCGTGGCCGACGACCATCTCGCCGGCCCACAGCCTGCGGAGCAGCCCGGTGATGTCGCGTAGCGCCGCGCCGGTGACGAGCGGGACGCCGAGGATCTGCCATTGCGGGGTGATCCCGCGTCCGAGTCCGAGAGCGAAACGGCCGCCGGACACCTCGGCCAGGGTGGCGCCCATCGTCGCGGTGACGATGGGGTGCCGGGTGTTGTGGTTGGTTGCCGCCGTGGCGATCCCGAGGTTCTCGGTGGCTCCGGCGAGGGCGCCGCACAGGGTGGCCGCGTCTTTGACGTTGAACCGTTCTGACACGAAGGCCGTGCCGAGTCCGATCTCGTCGGCGAACCGGGCCTCGCCGGCGAGCTCGCGCGGGGCGACCGGGTGGCGGGACAGTGCGTAGTACCCGAGCTCGGTGAGCTGATCCATGTACTCAGGCGCTCGCGCTGACGGCCTCGCGGTATTCCTGCGACCGCGCCTCGCGCACCCAGAGGGTGCCGTCGCCGGCGGTCGCACCTTCCTGCTTCAGGGTGCGCTTGAGGATCTTGTTGGTGGCGGTGGTGGGCAGGTCGTCGGCGATCCGGACGTACCGTGGCCAGGCCTTCGGGGACAGGTCCGCCTGCGCGGCAAGCTGTTCGGCGAAGGACTCCGGACTCAGTTCGACGCCGTCCTGGAGTACGACGGCGGCCATCACGGCGTCACCGACGTGTTCGTCGGGCACCGCGTACACCGCGACACGGTTGAGCTCGGGTACCCGGAGGAGGATTCGCTCGATCGGCCCGGCGGCCAGGTTCTCACCGTCGACCCGCATCCAGTCGCCGGTACGGCCGGCCAGGTAGATCCATCCGTCGGCGTCCTTGTAGGCGAGGTCGCCGGACCAGTACATCCCGTGACGCAGACGCTCGCTGGTGGCGTCGGAGTCGTTGTAGTACCCCATGAACATCCCGCCGCCCTCGACGTTCACCAGCTCGCCGATCGCCTCGTCGGGGTTGAGAAGTGCTCCGGTGTCGTCGAATTCGGCCGTCGGACACTCGGTGATCGTGGAGGAGTTGTACACCGCGACGTTGGGGAAGCCGCGGCCGATCGAACCGTGCGGGGTGCCCGGTTCGCGGGTGATGATGATCGCGAGCTCGGTGGAGCCGAACCCGTCCCAGACCGTGCAGCCGAAGCGGCGCGAGAACTCGTCGATGTCCCGGTCGGTGGCCTCGTTGCCGAACGCGACGCGCAGGGGATTGTCGGCATCGTCGGGCTTCTCCTCGGTGGCGAGGATGTAGGCGAGAGGCTTGCCGACGTAGTTCATGTACGTCGCGTTGTAGCGGCGGATGTCGTCGAGGAAGGTCGACGCGGAGAACTTGGCCGGTGCGATCGCGGCACCGCCGCACAGTGCGACGCAATAACCACCCATCAGCGCGGCGCTGTGGAACAGCGGCATCGACAGGTAGCAGACGTCGCCGGGTCCGATGTCGTACTTGTCGGCGAGGACGGGGCCGGCGAACGGGATCATCATGTGCGCGAACTGAACCGGCTTGGGGTTGCCGCTGGTGCCCGAGGTGAAGATCAGCATGAACGTGTCCATCGCTCCCGGCACGGAGTGCGGGGTGAGGTCACCCGCCCCGGCGATGAGGTCGGTCCACTGGGAGGTCGAGGTGTCCAGGACCGTCACGCCGGGGAGTTCCAGGCCCTCGAGAAGGGGGCGGTGTTCGGCGTCGGTGATCAGGATCTGGCAGTCGGCGCGCAGGATGTCGGCGGCCAGGCCGTCGCCGCGTCGGGTGTTGTTGATGCCGGCGGTGACGTAGCCGCCGAGGGCTCCGGCCGCGAGGGCGATGAGCATGTCCGGGGTGTTCCCCAGCAGGGTGCCGATGTGCATCGGTCGAGAGGCGTCGGCCACGGACAGTATTGCGGCAGCGGTCTTCTCCGCATCGCGGACGTACTCGCGCCACGTCCAGCGGCGTCCCTCGTAGGTGATCGCCAGGTTGTCGTCGTCGGCTCGTGCCTGGAGGAGCTGGGTCACTGTCTCGGCCATGCGGCCAAATCTAGAACGTGTTCACCAGGTGCGTGTACAGATCTGAAATATTGTCTACTGCGCCGCGTCGGAGACGCCTGGGTGTGGCCGTCGGAGACGCCTGGGCATGACAGTCCGAGACGCCTGGGCAGGACAGTCGGAGACGTTCGCGCACCACGGCCGGGGTCCCCGGAAACAACTCGGTCGGGGACGCCGAAGCGTCCCCGACCGAACAGGTGTTGCTGTCTGCTGCTAGCGCTTGAACGAGCCGCTACCGGGCACGACGGTGAACGTGCGGTCGTTCTTGCCGATGATCGTCGTGGTGAACTCGATCGAGCCGGCGCCGGTCGCGAGGGCCACGCCGTCCGACGGGCGTGCGTCGCTGCAGGCGTCGAAGACGTCGCTGCCGGACCGGCCGGTGGACTTGTTGGTCCAGCTGATGCCGACGCGTGCGTCCTTGAGGTTGGTCGCGCAGGCCTCGGTCGGCGTCGTGTTCAGTGCGACCTGGGTGACACCCGGTTCGGTCGCGGATGCGAGGATCGAGGCGAGGAAGCCTCCGCTGACGCCGTTCGAGCCGACGGTGATGCCCGTGTTCGGGACCTGTTCAACGCTCAGCGCCTGCTCACCCGGGGCGGCCTGCGCGGTCGCAGCGCCCAGCGTCATCGCACCGAATGCCGCAACGGCTCCGAGTCCAGCAATGGTCTTGCGTCCCATGTGTATCTCCCGTCACTTTGGACACTTCGAATCCACAGCGTACGGGAGTGATGTTGGACTCCTCAAGGTGAGGTCGGCGGCATTCTGCTGATACAGAAGACGTATGAGCGATCCGCATCACGCCGAGTCATCGAACCCGGGGCCACACGACCCGCTGTCCGCCTTCCATCTCGGCGACCTCGCCGTCGAGGGCAAGGGCGTGCGCGCCGCTCAGTTGCTCTGCTCGCAGTTCGCCGACCATCGCGGCCTGATCGAGCTGCCCGCGCTCGCCGTTCTGTTCGATCACTGCGGCGGCATCCCGTTCCATCGCACCCACGACGACCCGGCGGCCGCCACGCTGCAGGCGCGGTTGTCGTTGTCGACGCACGGTCGCGCGAACATCGGTGACCTGCTCGCGGCGCGTGCCGAGGTGGTGATGCACGACGACGGCTGGGGCTCGACATACGTCGAGATCCGCTCCGGGGCAGGGCAACTGTGTTGTGTGGGCACCGCCCGCAATGTTCGCGTCGGGCGTGCACTGACGGGTCAGACTCCGTCCACCGAGATCGGGATGGCGATGCCCGGCTGCGACGACGACCACGGCGTGACGCTCCCGGCCGCCATCCCCGCGGATCTGACCGGGCGGGCGGTGGTCGAGGAGATCGCCACCAAGCAGCGAGATCCCGGACCGATGGTCGAGATGCTCAACGGGACGGTCGAGGTGCTCGACGGGACCACCGAGCGCGACGCCGGCATCCGGTTCCGCAGCGCCACCGACCCCTGGATGGGCAACATGTTCGGCACCATGCACGGCGGCGTCATCGCGACGATCGTCGGCCAGGCGGGCTCCTTCGCCGGGCACCTGCACGCCGGGGCAGGGCAGGAGTACTCGATCGGTGACATGGCGATCGGCTTCTACCGATCGCCGGCGGTCGACGGCAGCGAGGTGACCGTCGAGGTGACGCCGATCAAGACCGGGCGTCGGATCTCCTCGTTCGAGGCGACCATGACCTCATACGACGACGTCTTGCTGAGCCGCGCGACGCTGGACGTCCACTACCACTGAGGGCGGGGCACCTCCGTTCCGAAACCGCCCCTGAGCTGCACCCCCTGTAGCGAGGCTGTCGACATATCGCCGGCGGACCCGCTCCTGAGGGTGGATCGCAGGGGCGGTTTTCTGTGCGTCGACGAAGAAACAATCAAGCACGCTTGATTCTTCTGCGGTCCTGTGTGACGCTATGGCGCATGACCGATCGAGCAGCGGCCGTTTACGGCGTCGTGGCAGACCTCGAAGCCGAGTCCGACCAGCTCGATGCACTGGTCGCCGACCTCGACGACGCGGGATGGGCCACGCCCACACCAGCCCCGGGGTGGACCATCGCCCACCAGATCGCGCACCTCGCGTGGACCGACGAGGTCGCCGCCATCGCCGCGACCGATCCCGACCGCTTCACCGAGCTGGTGACCGAGGCCCTGCAGAACAGTCCCGAGACCTACGTCGACGATGCCGCCGAGGCCGGGGCGGGTGCCCCGGTGGAGGAGATCCTCGCCGGCTGGCGGCTCGCGCGAGCGAAGCTGGCGGACGCGCTCCGGGAAGTGCCCCAGGGCGTGAAGATCCCGTGGTTCGGCCCGCCGATGTCGGCGGCGTCCATGGCGACCGCGCGGCTGATGGAGACCTGGGCGCACGGTCTCGACGTCGCCGACGCCCTGGGGGTGACGGTGCTGCCCAGCGACCGCATCCGCCACGTCGCGCACATCGGCGTGCGCACACGCGATTTCGCCTACATCGTCAACAACAAGGTCCCGCCGGCCGAACCGTTCCACTACGCCCTCACCTCGCCGTCGGGTGAGCTGTGGACCTGGGGCCCCGAGGACGCGTCGAACATCGTGCGCGGCTCGGCACTGGACTTCTGCCAGCTCGTCACCCAGCGACGTGCCGTCGCCGACCTCGACCTGGAGTTCGTCGGCCACGACGCGCTCGAATGGTCCGGTATCGCACAGTGTTTCGCCGGCCCTCCGGGAGCCGGCCGCGAACCGCGCGGCGCCTGAACGCAGCGTCGAACCCTCTGCTCGATCCACACCATCTCTCACCGTCACATCACCTAAGGAGCCTCGGGTGCCCATTGCCAGCCCCAACGTCTGGGACACGCCGGAACGTCTCGAACTGCGTTCGATGGTCCGCAAGTTCGTCGAGAAGCACATCCTGCCCTTCCAGGACGACTGGGAACGCGACGGCGAGATCCCGCGTTCGCTGCACCTCGAAGCCGCCAAGCTCGGCCTGTTCGGCCTCGGGATCCCCGAGGAGGTCGGCGGTTCCGGCGGCGACATCATCGACACGACGATCCTCGCCGAGGAACTGCACTACGCCGGTGCGGCCGGCGGCATCTTCTCCGGCCTGTTCACCCACGGCATCGCCCTGCCGCACCTGATCGCCGCCGGAGATCCGGAGCAGATCGACCGCTGGGTCCGCCCGACCCTCGCCGGTGAGAAGATCGGCTCCCTCGCGATCACCGAGCCCGGCGGCGGCAGCGACGTCGGCCACCTGACCACCAAGGCCGAGCGCGACGGCGATTTCTTCGTCGTCAACGGCTCGAAGACGTACATCACCTCGGCTGTCCGGGCCGACTTCGTCGTCGCGGCCGTCCGCACCGGCGGACCGGGCGCCGGTGGCGTCTCCCTCCTCGTCATCGACAAGGACACCCCCGGGTTCACCGTCACCCGCAAGCTCGACAAGATGGGCTGGCGTTGCTCGGACACCGCGGAGCTGTCCTTCGTCGACGCACGCGTCCCGGTGAAGAACCTCGTCGGCCCGGAGAACTCCGGATTCGCCCAGATCGCCATGGCTTTCGTGACCGAGCGCTCGGGTCTGGCCGTGCAGGCCTACGCCAGCGCCCAGCGATGCCTCGACCTCACCGTGCAGTGGGCCCGCGACCGCGAGACCTTCGGCAAGCCGATCATCGCGCGTCAGTCGGTCCAGGACACCCTCACCGAGATGGCGCGTCGCATCGACATCGCCCGCGTCTACACGCGTGCAGTGGTCGAGCGGAAGGTGACCTCGCACGACGACCTCATCGCCGAGGTGTGCTTCGCCAAGAACACCGCGGTCGAAGCCGGAGAATGGGTGGCCAACAAGGCCGTTCAGCTGCACGGTGGGCTCGGTTACATGACCGGCACCGAGGTCGAACGCCAATACCGCGACATGCGCATCATCGGCATCGGCGGCGGCACCACCGAGATTCTCAACGGTCTGGCCGCCAAGCGACTCGGCTTCCACGCCTGAGCCGACGCCAACATCCGAACCCGAAACGACACAGAGGAAAAGACGCGATGACAGCCTTGGAGAACCCCTTCGTCGAGACCCCGGAGCGCGCCGCGCTGCGTTCCGCGGTCGCCGGTCTGGCCGCGAAGTACGGCCAGGAGTACTTCCGGGAATGCGCCCGCGAGGGACGCAAGACCGATGAGCTCTGGCAGGAGGCGGGCAAGCTCGGCTTCATCGGCGTCAACCTCCCCGAGGAGTACGGCGGCGGCGGTGCCGGCATGTACGAGCTCGCGATCGTCATGGAGGAGATCGCCGCCTCCGGTACCGGCCTGCTGATGCTGGTGGTCTCGCCGGCCATCTGCGGCAACGTGATCGCACGTTTCGGTACCGACGAGCAGAAGCAGCGCTGGCTGCCGGGCCTCGCGGACGGCTCGATCACCATGGCGTTCGGCATCACCGAACCCGACGCCGGATCGAACTCCCACAACATCACCACCACCGCCCGTCGTGACGGTTCGGACTGGCTGTTGTCCGGTCAGAAGGTCTACATCTCCGGTGTCGACCAGGCGCAGGCCGTCCTCATCGTGGCGCGCACCGAAGACGCCAAGACCGGCAAGCTGAAGCCGGCGCTGTTCATTGTGCCGACCGACGCAGAGAACTTCTCCTACACCATGATCGACATGGAGCTGCAGAACCCGGAGAAGCAGTTCCAGCTCTTCCTCGACGACGTCCGGCTGCCCGCCGACGCGCTCGTCGGCGACGAGGACGCGGCACTCAGCCAGCTGTTCGCCGGCCTGAACCCGGAACGGATCATGGCCGCGGCGTCGGCCGTCGGCATGGCACGCTTCGCGCTCGACAAGGCGGTGGCCTACGTCAAGGAGCGCACCGTGTGGAAGGCGCCGATCGGCGCGCACCAGGCAATCGCACATCCGTTGGCGCAGGGCAAGATCGAGCTCGAGATGGCCAAGCTCATGATGCAGAAGGCCGCGACGATGTACGACGCGGGCGACGACTGGGGTGCCGCCGAACCGGCGAACATGGCGAAGTACGCCGCCGCCGAGGCCGCGGTGAAGCTCGTCGACCAGGCCGTGCACTCGATGGGCGGCAACGGGCTGACCACCGAATACGGCATCGCGCCGATGCTGAGCCTCGTCCGCATCGCCCGCGTTGCACCGGTCAGCCGCGAGATGATCCTCAACTTCGTCGCGCAGGCCAGCCTCGGCCTTCCGAAGTCGTACTGAGGTAGCACCGATGGTGTCCGCGCGAGTGTCGTCGAATCGTCGTGAACCGCAGCAGGAACGCTCACGCCTGACGCGTGAGCGTCTGCTGCGGGCGACGATCGACGCGCTCGCGGCGGACGGCTGGGCGGCGGCCACCGTCGCCGCGGTCGCCGAACGCGCCGGCGTCTCACGAGGTGCTGCGCAGCACCACTTCCCGACACGGGAGTCGCTCATCACCGCTGCACTCGAGCAGGTCTTCGACGACCTCACGACGGCCGCGGACAGCAAGTTCGGGGCGGCGGCCGCGCCGGACGAGCAGATCACCCCGGCGCGGGTGCTGGCAGCCGTCCAACGCGTGGTCGACGTCTACACCGGAACGGAATTCAAAGCGGCCCTGCAGGTGTGGGCGGCCGCGGCCTCCGATCCCGCTCTGCGCACCCTGATCCTGCCGTTGGAGGCGAAGTTCGCCCGTGCGGCCCATCAGCGCACGATGGCGGCGATGGGGGTCTCGCCGGCCGACGAAAAGGGGCATCGTCTCGTGCAGGCGACCCTCGACTTCGCGCGCGGGCTCGGCCTGGCCGACACCCTGACCGACGATTCGGCGCGTCGTGCGCAGGTCGTCGACACCTGGTGCGAACAGATAGCCGTCGCATTGGGTGCGGACGGGAAGGCCTGACTCGAAGAGTCGGGGTGTTGTCTCACCGGGCTTTCGAGGCTCGTCGCTGCGCTCCTCGCACCTCAGGCAGCAGAGCTGGGTGCGTTGCGTTCTTTCGGATCAGGCGGCAAAGGGGGACGGGGTCACGTCCCTCGAACGTCCTCGTGTCCCGACCCAGTAGACGCCGAAGGACATGAGCGTCATACCGACGAACACGACCACCAGCGAGATGGTCATCGAGACATAACCCTGCTCGCGCGGGTCGAGGAACGGGTACGGGTACCAGTCGACGATGGGGCCGCGGATCAGCGAGTAGATGCCGTACACCAGCGGGATGGCCAGCCAGGTCAGCCAACTGCGTTCGGGAAGCCGCTTGGCGCGCACCAGAGCCCAGTCCACCAGCATCACGAGCGGGATGATGCGGTGGAGCACGTCGTTCACCCAGCTGTAGGTGACGTCGACGTCGACCCCGCTGAGCAGCAGCGCGTAGACGATGCCGGTGATCACCATGCAGGTGGTCACCGCCCCGCGCACCCACTCCCACATCGGTCCGGTCGGGGCGAGCAGCCCGCCGACGAGCAGGACCACAGCGGCGGCGATGTTGCTGAGCACCGTGAAGTAGCCGAAGAAGTTCCCGAGCGAGAAATCGGCATCGCCCCACCGCACCGCGACCTGATAGATCAGGGCGGCGGCACCGAGAGCCGCGAAGACGATGCGGAGAACACGAATCCACCAGGTCGCTGTCACACGCTGATTGAAGCACCGGGATCACGCGCCGCGCATGCACCCCGCCGTCGGTGGCACGAACATGCGTCGCCGCCCTCCTGCGATCCCACGCGGCGATGAGAAGATTCCTCTCATGGCGCCGCCCTTCGCACTGACCGCACCGCTGACGACGCACGATCCGGGTGCGGCGAGGTTGGTCAAGGCCGCGCGCGGTGCGTCGGCCGTCGCCATCGGTGCACTGGTGGTCCTCGCGATCCGGTCGGTGGTGAGCATCCCGGTCGCGGCGGAACTGTCGGCCGGCTTCCTGTCGCTGTGGGCAACGGTCGGCGCGGTCAAGGACACGACCGCGCGGGCCCGGATCGTCACGACGGTCGCGCTGCTCGTCCCCGGCTTCGCGGCGGCACTTCTCGCGTCCCTGTTGCATCCGTGGCCCGCGGCGCGGGCGGTCGCCTTCGTCGCGATCGCCGGTCTCGCCGCCTGGACGACGCGCTACGGGCCGCGGGGGAGTGCGCTCGGCTTCTTCGGGTTCTTCGCCTTCTTCTTCGCCGTGGTGATGGGGGCCGACCTGCACACGTTGCCGGTGCTGTGCGGCCTCGTCGTCATCGCCGTGGCGACCGCACTCTTCGTGCGCCTGGTGCTGATCCCCGACCGGCCAGGCGAGGAACTCGGGCGCCTCCTGCGGAGCGTGGAGATCTGCGCCGACGACCTGCTCCGGGTCGCGAGTGAACCGGAGACCGGGCAGCAGCGTGTGGCGGCGGCGGTGACACGACTGTCGGCCGCGACGAGCGCGGTCGCCGGATGGCAGAAGAACTACGACGCCGCTCAGTACACGGATCTGGATGACACGACCCTGTCGCGCCGGGTCTCGATGCTGCATCTGTCGAGCGAGCAAGCAGCCTTCCGGGTGGCCGAGCGCCGCGCGGATCCCGCCGTCGCCCAGGCGGTGTCCCGGGTTCGCGACGCACTGAGGTCGCCGGGTGATGCTGCCTCCTCGGCGCTCGTCGGGCCGGACCCGACCATCGAGACGTTGCGTATCGTCGTGTCGGCCACGGCCGATCTGCGCTCGATCACCGTCGGACACCGAAAGTCGACCACGCCCCGGACATCGACCGGGGCGGCATCGACCGGTGAGGCGCCGACGCCGACGACGAAGGCACCCAGACCCGACACCACCCGATTCGCACTCCAGGTCATGGTCGCCTGCTCGGTGGCACTCGCCGTCGGCGAGCTCATCTCGGCGAGCCGCTGGTATTGGGCGGTGCTCAGCGCCTTCATGGTCTTCAACGGGATGGCCACTCGCGGAGCCATTCTCACCAAGGCCGTCAAACGCGTGCAAGGCACCGCGGTCGGGCTGGTGATCGGCGTCGCCGCCGTGCTGATGATCGGCGAACACCCCGTCGTGCAGTACGTGATCGTGGTCTGCGCGGTCTTCTTCGCCTTCTATCTCGGTGCGATCTCCTACACCTGGACGATCCTCTTCATCACGATCGTCCTCACCAACAGCTACGACCTGCTCGGTGTCCTGAACCGCCATGTCCTCGAGTGGCGTATCGAGGAGACCCTCTGCGGTGCCCTGGTCGGCGCGGCCGCGGCCTTCCTCATCTTGAGCACGCCGACCTCACCCGTCCTCGACACCAAGCTCCGGGCGTACTTCGACGCCCTCGTCGAGATGGCCTCCGTCGCGTTGCGCAGAGGCGAGAACCGGCCGGGGGAGGCCGATTCCGACGCGGCGCTGGCCGCCGTACGGGTGCTCGACGGGGCCGAGGCCGCGATGCTCGACACCGCGACGTCTGCGGTGTTCTCGCTCAGCCGGTTCCACCGATCGATGTTGCGTCGTCTGCGGCCGCACCTCCACGAGACGACACGCGAGGCAAGGGGACTCGCGTGGTCGGCGATCGGTCTGACGCGGTCCGCCGACCACACCGGGAGCAGCGATCGAGTCGACCCGGAGAGCGAACAGGATCTCGTCGACGAACTCCGGGGTGCCGCCGACGCGACGGTGTCGGCGATCGAACACGGCGGTGCCGGGGCGTCGACGATCGGCAAGCTGACGAAAGACGTCAAGGTCGAGAACACCGTCCATGCGACGGAGCCCGCCGACGTCTCACCGGCCCGGCAGGCCCGACGGACCATCGCATCGGTGCAGCGCATGCGCGAGGCGATCGCCGGGCCCGCCGGCACTTCTCGTACAGACGAACAGCTCGCCGACGAGTGACCCGCCGACGAGCTGTTCGCGTGTTCCGGTCATCGGCTCATTCGCCGTGGATGATGACCCCGCGCAGGTTCTTTCCGTCACGGAGGTCCTGGTAGCCCTCGTTGACCTGGTCGAGGGTGTAGGTCGTGGTGACCAACTCGTCGAGCTTGAGCTGACCCTGATCGTAGAGACGCAGCAGCTTGACGATGTCGTACTGCGGGTTGGCCGAGCCGAACAGGCTGCCCTTGATCGTCTTCTGGTTCAGCGTCAGGTCGGTGCCCGACACGTGCACGGTGAGCTTGGCGGGATCGGCGAGCCCGGTGATGACCACCGTGCCACCCTTGCCGACGACGGCCGTCGCGTTCGACACGACCTCCTCGTCGACCGTGCCCACCAGGATGAGTGCCTGGTCGGCGCCCTGTCCCCAGGTGAGCTCGTTGACCTTGGCGGCCGCCTCCTGCGCGTCGGCAAAAGCATGTGTCGCACCGAACTTCAGTGCGGCGTCGCGCTTCATGGCGACCGGATCGACGACCACGACGAACTTGGCACCCGCCGACACCGCGCCCTGGACGGCGTTGATGCCGAGACCACCGATGCCGTAGATCACCACGGTGTCACCGGCACGCACACCGCCGGCGTACACCGAGGTGCCCCAGCCGGACGGCACACCGCAGCCGACGAGCACGGCCTTGTCCAGCGGCAGCCAGTCGTCGACCTTCACCACCGAGTGCTGGGAGATGGTGGCCCGCTCGGAGAAGGTGCCCAGCATGCACATCGCACCGAAATCGTCCTTGCCCGAATGGAATCGGAAGGTGCCGTCGGGCATCGATCCCTCGAGGATGGTCGCGCCCATGTCGCACAGGTTCTGTCGTCCCGTCGAGCAGTACCGGCAGGTGCCGCAGTTGGGGATGAAGCTGCACACGACGTGGTCGCCCGGCTGCACCTTGGTCACGCCGGGGCCGACGGCCTCGATGATCCCGGAGCCCTCGTGACCACCCACGATCGGATAGCGCGGCGGCAGGTCGCCGTCGGTGAGGTGGAGGTCGGAGTGGCACAGACCGGCAGCGGTGTACTTGATCAGAACCTCACCCTCGCGGGGCTCGTCGAGGTCGAGTTCGACGATCTCGAAGGGCTTTCCGGGGGCGGTGAGAACAGCGGCCTTGGTGGTCAGTGTCATGTTGTGCTCCTTTGCACTTGGGGGAAACTCTGGAGGTAAGCGGGACGGCCGGTCACAGCGCGATGTTCACGGCCTTCGTCTGCGTGTAGAGGTCGATGGCCGAGGAGCCGAGTTCGCGGCCCCAGCCCGACTGCTTGTAACCGCCGAAGGGCATCGCGGTGTCGAAGCCGTTGTACTGGTTGACCCAGACCGAACCGGCCTTGATCTGCCGGGCGGTCCGATGGGCCTTCGACAAGTCGGTGGTCCAGATGCCCGCGGCGAGGCCGTAGATGGAGTCGTTCGCGGCGGCCGCGACCCCGGTGTCGGCGTCGAAGGGCAGTGCGGCGACGACCGGTCCGAAGATCTCCTCCCGCACGATGGAGAAGTCCGGCTCGACGTCGACGAACACCGTCGGTTCGATGAAGAATCCCTCGTCGCCCCAACGCTTTCCGCCGGTCAGCGCACGGGCTCCGTCGGCGATACCGGCCGCGAGATAGCCGGACACGCGGTCGAACTGTTCCTGACTGACCAGCGGACCGAGTTCGGTGGCGGGATCGAGGCCCGGCCCGATCTTCGCCTGGGATGCCGCTTCGGCGACCGCCGCGGTGAAGTCGTCGAAGATGGGGCGTTCGACGAAGAGTCGGGTGCCGGCGACGCAGCACTGGCCGTGGTTGAACATCCAGGCGGCCACCGAGCCGGCGACGGCCTTCTCGAAGTCGGCGTCGGCGAAGACGATGTTGGGGCTCTTGCCGCCGAGTTCGAGCGACACCTTCTTGAGGTTGCCCTTGGCCGCCTCGACGATCTTCTTGCCGACCTCGGTGGAGCCGGTGAAGGCGATCTTGTCGACGTCGTCGTGGGCGGCGAGGGCGGCGCCGGCCTCGCCGTAACCGGTGACGATGTTGACCACGCCCGGCGGGAACCCGGCCTCGTCGAAGATCTCACCGAGCAACAGTGCGGTGAGCGGTGTCTGCTCGGCGGGCTTGAGGATGACGGTGTTGCCCGCGGCCAGCGCCGGTGCCAGCTTGAAGGCGGCCATCAGCAGCGGGAAGTTCCACGGGACGATCAGCCCGCACACCCCGACCGGCTCGCGGAGGGTGTAGGCGTGGAACTCGCCGCCCGGCACGAACGGCATCGAGACGTCGACCGTCGAACCGGTGATCTTGGTGGCGAGGCCGGCGTTGTAGCGGAAGATGTCGGCGGACCAGGCGGTGTCCACGGCAGCGGCGATGGTCGCGGCCTTGCCGTTGTCGAGTGCTTCGAGCTGACCGAACTCGGCTGCCCGTTCGGTGAGCAGATCGCCGACGCGCCACAACAGCCGTTCGCGTTCGTTCGGCTTCACCCGCGTCCACGGGCCGGAGTCGAAGGCCTCGCGGGCGGCGCGGACCGCGCGGTCGATGTCGGTGGCGTCGCCGTGGGCGACCGAGGTGAGGGGACGGGCGGTCGCGGGGTCGAGGGTCTCGAACGTGCGGCCCGACGCCGACCACACCCACTCACCGCCGATCAGCATCGGACGGTCGGAGCCGATGATGTCGCGGACCTTCGGTAGCAGTTCGGTGGCGACTGCGGTCATGAAAACCTCCTGGTGAAGCGCTCGACGTCGGGGGCGGATCGAGCGGATCGAGATGAGACGGTCAGGCGTGATCTGGGTCATAGCTGTGACCTGACTCATTTCTGCCACCTATCGGGGTGGTTGCCGTGTCCAGAAACTGAACACCTCCGGTTTGTCCTGAACGGCTGCCGTGAACAGGAGGTCGGGGAAAGTGCGCGGCGCGACGTCGCTAGCGTGTCCGGGGGCGGCGATGGCCGCCCGTTCACGCAGAGAGGGACCCGATGGCAGCGCGCATGGCCGATCGTCTCCGCGGTGTGCTGCAGGCGTGGGGTCCGTCGGGGGCGTCGGTGTCGCCCCGCGAGGCGGTGCGTGCCGGGGTCGGTTCGACCCTGGGCCTCGGACTGGTCGGCCTCGTGCTCGCCACGTCCGGAGTCGACCTGACGACGGGCCTTTTCCTGATCGCGCCGTTCGGGGCGTCGGCGGTCCTGCTCTTCGCCGCGCCCAACAGTCCGCTGGCCCAGCCGTGGTCGGCAGTGGTCGGCAACACCGTGTCGGCGTTCGCCGGCGTCGCGGTGACCCTGCTGGTCTCGCCGAGTCAGCTGCGGGTCCCGCTCGCGGTCGGTGCGGCGGTGTTGGCCATGGTGCTCTGTCGCGCGGTGCATCCACCCGGAGGTGCGGTCGCGATGACCGCCGGACTCAGCCCGGACCTGGTCCACGCCGTCGGGTTCCGGTTCGCCCTGGCTCCCGTTGCCGTCGGGACGATCGCGCTGGTTGCGCTCGCGGCGGTGTACGCACGCCTGACCGGGCGCCGGTACCCGGCTCGCCGGTTCGACGACGAGTCCTCGGCCACCGCGCGGATCGGGCTGGACGAGGCCGAGTTGACCGACATCCTCGACCGGTACAGCCAGTCCCTCAACCTCGGGGTCGCCGACCTCGCGCGTCTCATCGGGGCTGCCGAACTGCAGGTCGCCGGACACCGCGCCGACCCGCTCGTCGCCGGTGACGTCATGTCCCGGGACCTCGTGACGGTGGGCCCGGACTCGACCCTCACCGAACTGGCCCAGATGTTCGACACCCACCGGTTCACCTCGCTACCCGTGGTGACGCGCGGCGGCCGGTTCCTGGGGGTCGTCTTCCAGATCCATCTCGTCTCCCGGCTACGCGGGGGTGCGGCACGACGCGGCCCGGACCGCATGTTCGGTCGGTTGCTGCGCCGGGACGGCAGCGTTCTCACCGCAGCCGACGTCATGGACACGACCTTGCCGATCGCGTCGCCGGACGCTCCGGTGACCGCGGTGCTCCCGATGCTCGCCGGCAGCGATTGCGACGCCGTGCCCGTGCTCGACGGGGACCTGTTGGTCGGCATCGTCACGCAGACCGACCTCATCGCCGCGCTCGCCCGGCAGACCCTGGCCGACCCGCTTGTCGACTGACGTTCGGCCGTCGCCTAGATGCCGAGTGCTCGCATCCGTGCGTACAGCGTGGTGCGACTGATCCCGAGGTCCCGTGCGGCGTGGACCTTGTTGCCGCCGGCTCGGTCGAGAGCATCGACGATGGCGGCGCGCTCGGCCTGCTCCCGTCCCGAGAGATGGGCTGCCCGACTGGTCGTGCGGTAACCAGACGGCAGATCGGCCGCCTCGATCACGCGTGCCGTCCGAGTCCGGCACGCAGCCGCGGCGTCACGCAGGACCGCGATCAGCTCGGTGAAGTTGCCCGGCCAGTCCTGGCTGAGCAGGGCGTCGGTCGCCGGTCCGGACAGGGTGAGTTCCGGATCGACATCACCGAGGGCGCCGCTCGCGATGGCCGCGAGTTCCGAGCTGCGGTGGCGAAGGGGCGCGGGATCGACGCGTCTCGCGCAGCGACCGAGCAGGGCGGCGACCGCGGGTGACGCCTGCGCGCGAGGACCGCTGACGAGGATCAGGGGAGACGCCGCCGGCGTCGACGCGGTGGCGCGGGTGAGCAGCGCGATCGACCGGTCGTCGAGGAGGTCGACGCCGTCGACAACCAGTGGGACGCCCGACGATCTGGCCCGCCCGAGGTCGGCGATGACGTCCACCTGCCGGCCGTTGATCAGCTGGTCGGCGACGTCGACCACGACTGCTGCGCACTCGGTGTCGACCGCCTCGGGGTCCGAGGTCTCTGCCGCCAGCTCGAGGGCCAGCGTCGTGCGCCCGGTACCGGGCTCACCGGACACGGCGATGGTCGTCGACGACGCCCGAACCGTGGCCGAGCGGGTCGGCGTCGGCGTGAGGAGGGGACGGAAGCGGAACAGCGCGGCGCCGCGGGTGCCGGCCACCGGTTCGACGGCGATCTCGGCCTCCGCACCCGAGACGAGCGTCAACGGCAGCGTCGTCGCGCGCAGCGCCGGGTCGGTGGCGATCGCTCGGAGCGCGCCGATGTCGGTGGGGGAGAGCAGTTCGGCGGCCAGGGCATTGGTGAGCTGCAGGTCGTCGCCGATCGCGGCCACCGCGACGTCCCGGCGCGGGGCGGCGCGCTGGAAGGCGTCGAGCACGCGGCGCTGGTGCGCCCGCGACCGGTCGAGGAGACGGTCGGCGATGTCGGCCACGATGCCGTTGACGACCGGCACCGCGAGCGGGTTGATGCGGTCGGCGATCTCGGACATGCAGATGATCCCGGCCAGACGTCGCGTCGTGGGATGGATGATCGGCTGTCCGAAGCAGCTGATCGACCGGAACTGCTCGAGGTAGTGCTCAGAGCTGTTGACGATCACCCCGCCGCGCGTCTCCGCGGGTGTCCCGAGCGCGGTGGTCCCGACCATGTCCTCGCCGAACGGGACCCCGGGCGCCGCGCCGATCGCGTCGAGGCTGCGTTCGACGGTCGTCCCGAACGCCACCCGCGTCACCATGCGGCACTCGTGGTCGACGAGGAGCAGGGACACGTCGGTGCCGGCGAGACGGGCCGCCGCGTCGTCGAGGACAGGACGCGCCGCGTCGAGCAGCGGGTCGGCGGAACCGATGTCGTGCAGACGCGCGGGGGTGTTGTCCTCCGGTCGTACTCCGGACAGCGCGGACCGACGCCAGGAGTGCTCGATGACAGGGCGATGCGGCGTGCGATCGGGACGGGACGGGAGAGTGTCGATGAGACCAACGTGACACACATCACCGACGAAGGAAAGCCCGGATGCCGCGTCGGATCGTCGTCGGTGCGTCGTACTACCGTGGGCCCATGCGCGTCGCGACCTGGAACGTGAACTCGGTGAAACAGCGGATTCCGCGCCTTCTCCCATGGCTCGACGAACGACGCCCAGACGTCGTCTGCCTGCAGGAGACCAAGCTCTCCGACGACGCCTTCCACGAGGTTCTCGGCGCCGATCTCGCCGAACGCGGTTACGAGATCGCGCACGCGGGGCAGGGCCAGTGGAACGGTGTCGCGCTGCTCTCACGGGTCGGGCTCGAGGACGTGCGCGTCGGTTTCGACGGCATGCCCGGCTATCCGACGCCGGAGACGCTCGAGGCCCGTGCGGTGTCCGCGGTGTGCGGCGGTCTGCGCATCCACTCGCTCTACGTCCCGAACGGTCGCAGCCCCGACTCCGATCACTACACATACAAGCTCGAATGGCTCGCCGCTCTCGCGAAGGCGGTCGCCGACCCGTCGACGACGCTCCTCTGCGGCGACATGAACATCGCCCCCGCCGACGCAGACCTGTTCGATCCCGACGCCTTCGCCGGGCACACGCACGTCACCCCTCCGGAGCGCGCCGCGCTCGCCGAGTTCGCGGCCCTGGGGCTGCGCGACGTCGTCCGCGACCGTTGGCCGGACGACCGGGTCTTCAGTTACTGGGACTACCGTGCCGGAATGTTCCACAAGGACCTGGGCATGCGGATCGACCTGATCCTGGCGGGGGAGTTCGCCGCCGGCCGGGTCGAAGCAGCGTGGATCGACCGGAAGGCGCGCAAGGGCAGCAAGCCCAGCGATCACGCCCCGGTCATCGTCGACCTCGACGAGGCACCCGACGGAGACATCGGGCCGGTGGTCCCGCCCCCGTCGAACCCGGCGAAACCCGGTGCCGCGAAGGTCAAGCTGCCCCAGACCCCGGAGTGACCCCGCTCACTATATTCAATTGATCTGTGCTGCAATGTGATTCAGCAGCATGCGGCACAGGATTCGCCTGTTGAGACGATTGCGGGCGCATGTCTCTTCTCCGATATGATCACCGCGGCCCGAGTACGGGCCGAAGTTCCTCGTGAGAAAGAGAATTCACACATGAAGCACCTCAGGGCAGGGATCATGGCGCTGGCCATGATGGGTGCAGTACTCATAGCCGTCCCCGTGGCGACGGCACATGCAGCACCGGCGACGGTGGGGCTCCCGACGGCGTCCGCGGCGATCGCCGGCGACCACAAGAGCGTGATCGTCGACGTGCGCGGCGGAAGCCTCGCAGTCACCCCGGCGGGTGTGCTCCAGATCCTCGACGGGCGCGGTCGCACAGTCACATCGATGCCGCTGTCGGGGCAGATCGACGGGTTCACTGTTCCGTTGCGTGCCGCGGTCAGCGCTGACCGATCGCAGGCCACTCTGACCCCGACCGTCAGCCCGGACCATCGTGCGCTCCTCGATGGCGTGGCCAGAAAGGACGTCGCCAAGCGGATCACCAAAGCGCAGCGCTACGACATCATGTGGGCGGAACTGAACAAGGGCTGGCGGGGGAACACGCCCTTGTACACGCTGATCGGTGGCCTCATCGGCTTCATCGTCTTCGGTTGGATCGGTGCGGGCGTGGGCGCGTTCATCGGCGCCTACATCGGCTACGGCGAGTCGAACCCGAAGGCGTGGCCGTCGGTCGTCGCCTGGTTCAACACCCCGTAGTCGCTCGGATCTCCACGATCCGCCCCCTGTCCGGTTCTCCGGACCGGGGGCGGTGTCGTATCCGGGTCCTATCGTGGGCGCATGCGAGCCGACCCCATCGATCGCCCGGGAGATCTCGACGCGGTCCGACAGTCCTACGACCGGATCGCCGACAACTACGTCCGCATGGTGGTGGAGACGGGGATCGGTGACGTCCGGACTCGCCCGTGGCTGAAGGCGTCGGTCGATGCATTCGTCGACACCGTGCGGGACCTCGGCCCGGTGCTCGACGTCGGGTGCGGGCCCGGAACAGTGACCGCATATCTCGCCGAGGCCGGGCTCGACGTGACCGGTGTGGATCTCTCGCCGCGCATGGTCGAGAACGCGAGGCGGTTGTACCCGTCCTGTCGGTTCGAGGTCGGCTCCGCGACCGAGCTCGATCTCGCCGACGCGTCGCTGGGCGGGATCGTGGCCTGGTGGTCGTTGTTCAACCTCCCTCGCGACGTCCTCCCACAGGTGCTCGGGTCGTTCGCTCGTGCGCTGAGGCCAGGCGGCCACCTCATCACCGGGACGCACGTCGGTGACGAGGACGTGCGACGCACCGAGGCCTACGGCGGCCCGGTGGAGTGGACGACCCATCAGTGGTCGCCGGAGATGTACGTGGGCCTGATCGAACTGGCCGGTCTGTGCCCGGTCGCCGAACTCCGACTGCCCGCCGACGAGCACGTCGGCCCGGGGCTGGTCGTCATGGCGGCCAAGGACTGAGGACACTCGTGCCGAACCGACTCCTGATCGCAGCGGCCCGAGGCTATGGGTGGTTCCTCGGCGTCGTGGTGTCGGTCGCTCGGCGCGCCGGCCCGCGGTGGTCCGCGGGTCCGGCGTCGACAGCCGGGGTACTGGTGGCCGCGCACGTCGCGATCGTCACGGTCTGGTTGGGGCCCCTCGGTCTCGCGGCCGCCGGGGTGGTCGGCGCGGGTGCCGGGCTCGTCGCCCGCGTCGGGATTCGGCACCGCCCCCTGTCGGACGACGAACGACGAACCGTCGAACAGGTCTTCGGGCCCGCCGGATGGCTTGACGACGTGATCCTCACCGATCTCGCCGGACGCGGGGGACGCGCGTTCACCGTGCCCGCGGTCGACGGACGCATCCTCTGCAATCTCGGCGCGACGTTCGACGCGCCCCTGGGTCCCGGTCCAGGGGTCTATCCGGTGCCCGGCCAGCTGCTGGTCCACGAACTCGTCCACGCCCGGCAGATCGTCGGAGCCCGTTCTCCGGCATCGTTCCTGGCCGAGGCGCTCGCGGTCCAGGCGCGGCACGAACTCGGTGAGGACGTCTACGGCATCCGAGGGTCGGGTGATGCTCGCCACGCCGGGGCCGGCCACAACCTCGAACGCCAGGCGACGATCGTCGACCGGTGGTTCGGCGGCCAGACTTCGCCGACCGGACGGCCGATGGATCCGGACAGTCCGTTCGCGGCATCGATCGCGCAGGTCCGGGCCCATGACGGGGCACCGGCGGGTACCGGCCGGGCTGCGGTTCGCCGAAGTCTCGACGCGCCGGGTTCCGGGGTGTAAGAGTGGACAAGGTAATGCCATGTCTCAGCGTCGCCGGACCCCAGCGCACACGACCTGTTCCTCCGCAGGTCGCGCGGAGGATCCGTTTTTTGACCTGTGCAAACCCGATCGGTAGAGTGGATCGTCGGTGCCCGGCCCATGCTGGGCCAGTCCGCATGCCCGGCCAACGGCTCTCGAGTCGGCCCTGAGATCGAGTGAACTCGGGGCACGGGCGGCCCGTGGGCTGACAAGCGAATCCGCTGTCGAGTGTATGACACGCCCGACCCCGGGGTAGCGAAAATGTACTGACCAGCGTGAATGCGCTGGTGGGGCGAGTTGTGGAAGCGCGCCGGAAGTCGGTTGAGAAACCGAGTTCACCGTGTTTGCCCGGAGCACCAACCACAACAGACAACAAAGAGGAATGAACACCTAGTGCCAACCATCAATCAGCTGGTCCGCAAGGGCCGTCATGACAAGGCTGCGAAGACCAAGACCGCGGCCCTCAAGGGCAGCCCGCAGCGTCGTGGCGTGTGCACCCGCGTGTACACCACCACCCCCAAGAAGCCGAACTCCGCGCTGCGTAAGGTCGCCCGCGTGCGTCTGACCAGCTCGGTCGAGGTCACCGCCTACATCCCCGGCGAAGGCCACAACCTGCAGGAGCACTCGATGGTGCTCGTCCGCGGCGGTCGTGTGAAGGACCTCCCGGGTGTGCGCTACAAGATCATCCGCGGCTCGCTCGACACCCAGGGTGTCAAGGACCGCAAGCAGGCACGTAGCCGCTACGGCGCGAAGAAGGGGAACTGATAAGTCATGCCACGTAAAGGACCCGCACCCAAGCGCCCCCTGATCAACGACCCGGTCTACGGTTCGCCGCTGGTCACCCAGCTGGTCAACAAGATCCTGCTGGACGGCAAGAAGTCGACCGCCGAGCGCATCGTCTACGGCGCGCTCGAGCAGGCCCGCGAGAAGACCGGCACCGATCCGGTCGTCACCCTCAAGCGTGCGCTCGACAACGTCAAGCCCACCCTCGAGGTGAAGAGCCGCCGCGTCGGTGGCGCCACCTACCAGGTGCCGATCGAGGTCAAGCCGGGCCGCGCCAACACCCTGGCGCTCCGCTGGCTCGTCACTTTCAGCCGTCAGCGTCGCGAGAAGACGATGGTCGAGCGTCTGGCCAACGAGCTGCTCGACGCCTCCAACGGCCTGGGTGCTTCGGTGAAGCGCCGCGAGGACACCCACAAGATGGCCGAGGCCAACCGGGCGTTCGCGCACTACCGCTGGTGATCACTGCCGGCCGCGGCGGCCTACGGGTCGCCGCGGCCGGACCCACCTCAGACCCAACAGCTCTCTAGCGAAATTGCGAGGCGATTAAGTGGCACAGGAAGTGCTCAGCGACCTGAACAAGGTTCGCAACATCGGCATCATGGCCCACATCGATGCCGGCAAGACCACCACGACCGAGCGAATCCTCTTCTACACCGGTGTGAACTACAAGATCGGTGAAACCCACGACGGTGCCTCGACCACCGACTGGATGGAGCAGGAGAAGGAGCGTGGTATCACCATCACCTCCGCGGCCGTGACCTGTTTCTGGAACAAGAACCAGATCAACATCATCGACACCCCCGGACACGTCGACTTCACCGTCGAGGTGGAGCGCAGCCTCCGCGTCCTCGACGGCGCAGTTGCTGTCTTCGACGGCAAGGAAGGCGTCGAGCCGCAGTCCGAGCAGGTGTGGCGTCAGGCCGAGAAGTACGAAGTTCCCCGTATCTGCTTCGTCAACAAGATGGACAAGCTGGGCGCGGACTTCTACTTCACCGTTCAGACCATCAAGGACCGCCTCGGCGCCAAGCCGCTGGTCCTGCAGCTCCCGATCGGTGCCGAGGACAACTTCGACGGCGTCGTCGACCTCATCGAGCAGAAGGCCATCACCTGGCGCGGCGTCGTGCCGACCGGTGCCGAGCCGACCATCGAGGAGATCCCGGCCGACCTCGTCGAGAAGGCCGCGGAATACCGCGAGCAGCTCCTCGAGACCGTCGCCGAGTCCGACGAAGCCCTCATGGAGAAGTACTTCGGCGGCGAAGAGCTCACCGTCGAGGAGATCAAGGCTGCGATCCGCAAGCTGACCGTCTCCCGCGAGCTCTACCCGGTGCTGTGCGGCTCCGCGTTCAAGAACAAGGGTGTCCAGCCGATGCTGGACGCGGTCATCGACTACCTGCCGTCCCCGCTGGACGTGCCGTCGGTCGAGGGTCACGCCGTGGGCGACGAGGAGGAGATCCTCTCGCGCAAGCCGTCCGCCGACGAGCCGTTCTCGGCTCTCGCGTTCAAGATCGCTGCTCACCCCTTCTTCGGCAAGCTCACCTTCGTGCGCGTGTACTCGGGCCGGATCAACGCCGGCACCCAGGTGCTCAACGCCACCAAGGGCAAGAAGGAGCGCATCGGCAAGCTCTTCCAGATGCATGCCAACAAGGAAAACCCGGTCGAGGACGCCACCGCGGGCCACATCTACGCGATGATCGGCCTCAAGGACACCACCACCGGCGACACCCTGTGTGACGCGAGCGCTCCCATCGTGCTCGAGTCGATGAGCTTCCCGGACCCGGTCATCAACGTCTCGATCGAGCCGAAGACCAAGTCCGACCAGGAGAAGCTCGGCACCGCGATCCAGAAGCTCGCCGAAGAGGACCCGACCTTCTCGGTCCAGCTCGACGAGGAGACCGGCCAGACCGTCATCGGCGGCATGGGCGAGCTCCACCTCGACATCCTGGTCGACCGCATGAAGCGCGAGTTCAAGGTCGAGGCCAACGTCGGCAAGCCGCAGGTGGCGTACCGCGAGACCATCCGCAAGACGGTCGAGAAGCACGAGTACACCCACAAGAAGCAGACCGGTGGTTCGGGCCAGTTCGCGAAGGTCATCATCAAGCTCGAGCCCCTCGTGGACGCCGAGGACGGTGCAACCTACGAGTTCGACAACGCCGTCACCGGTGGTCGAGTCCCGCGCGAGTACATCCCGTCGGTGGATGCCGGTGCCCAGGACGCCATGCAGTACGGTGTCCTCGCCGGTTACCCGCTGGTCAACCTGAAGGTCACCCTGCTCGACGGTCAGTACCACGACGTCGACTCGTCGGAAATGGCCTTCAAGATCGCCGGCTCGCAGGCCCTCAAGGAAGCCGCGAGGATGGCCAGCCCCGTCATCCTGGAGCCGATCATGGCCGTCGAGGTCACGACTCCCGAGGATTACATGGGCGACGTCATCGGCGACCTGAACTCCCGCCGTGGCCAGATCCAGGCCATGGAGGAGCGCAGTGGTGCTCGTGTCGTGAAGGCACAGGTTCCGCTGTCGGAGATGTTCGGCTACATCGGAGACCTTCGGTCGAAGACCCAGGGCCGTGCAAACTACTCCATGGTGTTCGACTCCTACGCGGAAGTTCCCGCGAACGTGTCGAAGGAAATCATCGCGAAGGCCACCGGAGAGTAATTCCCCGGTCGCCCTGGCGACACGCGCTGGCCGACAAGCGGGCGCAACAACGTAAATGAAAACCCCTGCTGGGATCCGCCCAGTAGAGAACGACAGTCCAGGAGGACAATCAAGTGGCGAAGGCGAAGTTCGAGCGGACCAAGCCGCACGTGAACATCGGCACCATCGGTCACGTCGACCACGGCAAGACCACCCTGACCGCGGCGATCACCAAGGTGCTGCACGACAAGTACCCGGAGCTGAACAAGAGCTTCGCGTTCGACCAGATCGACAAGGCTCCTGAGGAGAAGGCGCGCGGTATCACGATCAACATCTCGCATGTTGAGTACGAGACCGAGAAGCGTCACTACGCTCACGTCGACGCCCCGGGTCACGCCGACTACATCAAGAACATGATCACCGGTGCGGCTCAGATGGACGGCGCGATCCTCGTGGTTGCCGCCACCGACGGTCCGATGCCGCAGACCCGCGAGCACGTGCTGCTGGCCCGCCAGGTCGGTGTGCCCTACATCCTCGTCGCCCTGAACAAGGCCGACATGGTCGATGACGACGAGATCATCGAGCTCGTCGAGATGGAGGTCCGCGAACTGCTGGCCGCCCAGGACTTCGACGAGGAAGCTCCGGTCGTCAAGGTCTCGGCTCTCAAGGCTCTCGAGGGTGACCCCGAGTGGGCCAAGTCGGTCGAGGAGCTCATGGCTGCCGTCGACGAGTCGATCCCGGATCCGGTTCGCGAGACCGAGAAGCCGTTCCTCATGCCCGTCGAGGACGTCTTCACCATCACCGGCCGCGGCACCGTGGTCACCGGTCGTGTGGAGCGCGGCGAGGTCAACGTGAACGAGGAAGTCGAGATCGTCGGCATCCGCGAGAAGAGCACCAAGACCACCGTCACCGGTATCGAGATGTTCCACAAGCTCCTCGATTCCGCACAGGCAGGCGACAACGCCGGTCTGCTGCTCCGCGGCCTCAAGCGTGAGGACGTCGAGCGCGGTCAGGTCATCGTGAAGCCGGGCACCACGACCCCGCACACCGAGTTCGAGGGCCAGGCATACATCCTGTCCAAGGACGAGGGCGGCCGTCACACCCCGTTCTTCAACAACTACCGTCCGCAGTTCTACTTCCGTACCACGGACGTGACCGGCGTCGTCACCCTCCCCGAGGGCACCGAGATGGTCATGCCGGGCGACAACACCGAGATGAGCGTCAAGCTCATCCAGCCGGTCGCCATGGACGAGGGCCTGCGCTTCGCCATCCGCGAGGGTGGCCGCACCGTTGGTGCGGGTCGAGTCACCAAGATCAACAAGTGATTCTTGCTCTGACGCACTGACTCACTGAGTCGAAAGGCGCCCGGTCGCGAAAGCGGCCGGGCGCCTTTGTCGTTGCGGCACCGCCGAACCTCGTTTCGACGACGCGACCTCGATCGATGTCGCGTCGTCGAGAGCAGCGCCCGGCAGCCTATTGACCTGCTCAGCGGGCTGCTGGCGACTACAGTGCCCGCATGACGATGTTCGGCGAATCGGGGGCTGGGCCCCAGGCCTCGGCGCCTCTCCTGCGTGCGGTGGGCAGCTTCATGTTCGTCATGCTGTGCGGGATAGTCGGGCCGATCTTTCTCGTCTGCTACTTCCTCTTCGACCTCCCGGGCACCGAATGGATGCTGTGGACCGGCATCGGGATCACTCTGCTCGATGTCCTGTTCGGTATCGTCGTCGCCACGGTGACGTACACCGGCGGAGTCCGTTCCGAGCAGCTCCGTGCCACCGGCGTCCGGGGTGTCGCCGAGGTGACGTCGGTCGAGCAGACCGGCGTCGAGATCAACAACCAGCCGCTCATGTCATTGGGACTGCGGATCTCCGCACCGGGTCTGGTGCCCTTCGAGGTGAACACCCGAAAGGTGGTCCCGATCTTCCGGCAGCCGGCGTTGTATCAGCGCAGGCTGGTCGTGCTGGTCGACCCCGTCAACCAGAGTTTCGAGATCGACTGGGACGCAACGCAATCGATGGTCGGTCCGATTCCGTCGCCCGGGATGGCATCGAGTGGGTCCCGTACGGTCGCCGACCGACTGTCGTCTCTGGACGACCTGCATCAAAGCGGTGCGCTCACCGATGACGAGTACCGACGTGCCCGTGAACGGATAGTCGATCAACTCTGAACCGGGCATATCCCGAGTGTGACGCGGTCCGCCCGGGAGCCTTTCGTAGGCTCGTCTCCATGCGTGTGCTCAGTCGACGTGCCGAACCCGACCTGGCGGTCCGGGTGGCCGGTGAACCCGACCGTGGCGTGCCGGTGGTGCTCGTCCACGGGATGGCGTCGGATCATTCGACCTGGCGGCCGCTCGCCGCGTCGTTGCGCCGGCAGGGTCGCGGTGTGGTCAGCGTCGACCTGCGCGGTCACGGCCGCAGCGGCCGGCCGGAGGGCCCGTATCGGCTCGACGACTTCCGCGACGACCTCGTCTACGTGCTCGACAACCTCGGTATCCACGTGGCCGACGTTGTCGGTCATTCACTCGGTGCCCACACCGCGCTGCGTCTGGCGATGTACGAACCGTCCCGCGTGCGTCGGATGGTCCTCGAGGAGGTCCCGCCGATGCCGCGGGACGAGGCCGATCTGTCCGAGGGCATCGCCATGAAGGCGACGCTCGGTGAGCAGATCCGCGGTTTCGTCGCGCTCGCACGCAACCCGTGGCCGGTCATCCGATTCGACGGCCGGATGGGCGACGAGATCGTCGCCGAGTTCGACGTCTGCGCCCCGGAGTGGTGGTCGGAGCTGCCGCGGGTCACTGCCTCGACGATGGTCATCTCGGGTGGTGAGCGCAGCTTCCTGCCGCCCCACCATCTACGGACCGTCAGCGAGGCCCTGCCCGACTCACGCTTCGTCACCCTCGACGCCGGGCACAGTGTGCACCGCGACCGCCGTGCGGAGTTCATCCGGCACGTCGAGGAGTTCCTGGGGCGTTAGGCCGCGGGCTTGTTGTGCAACGGTCGGGGATCGATGCCGACCTTCTGCCAGGCCTCGTAGGCCCAGGGGACGTAGAGGTACTTGAGCGGGAGCCGGTTGACCAGCGGGTTGATCGCGCGCATGAATGCGGCGAAGCGCTGGAAGTTCTTCTCCTTCTTGTCGTTCCACTCCAGGTCGCAGACATCGCGCATCTGTTGGGGGAGCGTCCCCACGATGACCGTGCGGATGAACGCGTTGAGCGGAGCCGACAGGACCTTCCAGACCGGGGCCGGGATCTTCTTCGGCCGTGGCAGCCCCTGGCGGATGTAGCCGGTCGCGTAGACGATCGTCTTGTGGGGGACGAAGCGGTTGAGCATGTCCTCCCAGTAGGCGACGAACTCCTCGTACGTCTGGGGCTGACCGCGGTCGCTCACGCCGTAGAGCTGATACCAGACCTTGCTCTCCTCGAAGATCTGGACCTTCTCGGCGTAGCTGAGGCGGCGGATGAACGTGTCGGTGATATAGAGGACCTGGTCGACGAAGGTCGCGTGGGCCCAGTAGAAGAGCTCCGGGTTCAGCGCGTGATAGCGCGAGCCGTCGCTGATGGTGCCCTTGATGTCGCGATGGAAGTCGCGCACCGTGCGGCCCCACTTCTCGGGTTCGGTGCTGTACACGGTCTTCATCACCGGCGGCCCGGTGCGCTTCGCGCGGCCGAGGAAGTCGCTGAAGATCACCGAGTGGTCGAGGACGGCCTGCCCGAGCTGCTCGATGCAGTTCTCGGTGCCGGCCAGGCGCTGGAAGCCGAGGATGCCCCGCGAGTCGCCGTAGAACTTCCACACGAGTGAGTCGGCTCCGAGCCGCGGCCGCACGATCTCGCCGGCGGTGTCCGGGGTGTCGTCGACGATCATCGGTTCCGCCTCGCGGATACCGGCATCGAATCCCTGGTTGACTGACATGAGAGCGAGGGTAGCGGACTTGGAACAAACTGAAAAGGTTGTTCCATCGAATTCACATAACCCTCGTTCAAAGTTGACGCGAGTGACGCAGGAGGAAGCGATGACAGGCGAGTGGGAGATCCCGGACGTGGAGGACCTGCTCGCGGCGGCCGTGGTGGTCCGCCTTCCGATGAGGACCAGGTTTCGCGGGCTGACCTCCCGCGAGACGATGGTCTTCGCCGGCCCGGCCGGTTGGGGCGAGTTCGGTCCGTTCGTCGAATACGACGACGCGGAGGCGTCCGCCTGGCTACGCGCAGGCATCGAGGCCGCCTACCTCGGTCCGCCGCCCGCGGCCCGGGACACCGTGCCGGTCAACGCGACGGTGCCCGCGATCCCGGCCGACGAGGTGGCGGACCTGTTGAAGCGGTATCCCGGCGCGGGGACCGCGAAGGTGAAGGTCGCCGAACCGGGGCAGACCCTCGACGACGACGTCGCGCGGGTCGCGGCGACGCGTGAGGTGATCGGGCGGGTGCGGGTCGACGCCAACGGCGGCTGGTCGGTGGGCGAGGCGATCTCCGCCCTGCGCGCGATCGGCGACGTCGAGTACGCCGAACAGCCCTGCCGCACGGTCGAAGAACTGGCGCAGGTGCGGCGTGCGGTCGACGTTCCGATCGCTGCCGATGAATCCATCCGCAAGGCCGACGACCCTTTGCGCGTGGTGGCGGCGGATGCGGCCGATGTCGCGGTCGTCAAGGTTGCGCCCCTCGGGGGGATGCGAGCCACGCTCGAACTGGCCGACACCCTCGGCCTCCAGGTCGTGGTCTCGAGCGCCCTCGATTCTGCGGTCGGTATCGCGGCGGGGGTCGCCGCGGCCGCGGCACTGCCTCGACTCGACCTCGCGTGCGGACTCGGCACCGGCTCGCTCTTCACTGCCGACGTCGCACCGTCGTTCCTGATGCGCGACGGCGTCGTCGAACCGCGGTGGATCGGGCCCGGTACCGAAGTCGACGCCGCTGCCCATGCCGCCCCGGAGGACCGGAAGCAGTGGTGGGTGAATCGGCTGCGTCGATGTCATCGCCTGCTCGCCGAGGGATGAGTTAGGAACGCTTTTCCCAAATCGTCTCAATATGGTCTAGTATGCGATGTGGATCACATTGCGTAGGACTCCGTTCGGAAGGAGACGGTCATGGCATCGGTACTGGCAACCCCGCCGGCGGGTAGCGACCTCCAGGCCATTCCGTGCTCCGACCGCAACAGCTTCCTCGAGATCATGTCGATGCGGCGTGACCCGTTCGCCTTCGCCGACCGTCGCCGGGCGCAGTACGGCAGCGTCTCCGGACTGAACGCCTTCGGTGTGCAGATGGTCATGACCGGTAATCCGCGCGCCGCCCAGGAGCTCCTGATGAACAAGGACCGGGCCTTCGCCAACGGTCCGGCGTGGAGCTACTTCATCGGCCCCTTCTTCAACCGCGGCGTCATGCTGCTCGACTTCGACGAGCACCGTCATCACCGGCAGATACTGCAGCAGGCGTTCAGCACCACGGCGCTCAAGGGCTACATGCAGGAGATGCAGCCGATGATCGCCGAGCGCGTCGCGGAGTTCCCGGTCGGTTCGGTGAAGCTGTTCGAGCAGTTCAAGGCGCTCACGCTCGACCTTGCGCTCGAGGTCTTCCTGGGGCTGAACCTGCCCAGGGACGAGGCGGACCGGATCAACAAGGCGTTCATCGACACCGTCCGCGCAGGCGTTGCCTACGTGCGCAAACCCGTACCCGGTGGACGCTGGTGGAAGGGTCTACGTTCTCGCAAGGTCCTCGAGGAGTTCTTCTACGCCAACATCGCGGCCAAGCGTGCACGGGAGACACCGGATCTCTTCTCGGTCCTGTGTCACGCGGAAAGCGATGAGGGGCACAGCTTCTCCGACGAGGACGTGGTCAACCACATGATCTTCGTGCTCATGGCCGCGCACGACACCTCGACCATCACGATGACCCAGATGGCCTACAACATGGCCAAGCATCCCGAATGGCAGGACCGCGCCCGCGCCGAGTCTCTCGAACTCGGACCGGAACTCGGCTACGACGCTCTCGCCGGCATGACCGCCCTGGACCTGGTGATGAAGGAGTCGCTCCGACTGTGCCCGCCGGTCCCGGCGCAGCCCCGCATGGCGGTCAAGGACACCTCGATCGAGGGCTTCTATGTGCCCGAGGGGACCATCGTCACCACGTCATCTCTGTCCAGCCACCGGGATCCGGAGTTCTTCACCAACCCTGACATGTTCGACCCGGAGAGGTTCGGTCCCGAACGCGCCGAGGACAAGTCCCACCGGTTCGCCTGGATGCCATTTGGTGGTGGCGTTCACAAATGTATCGGCCTGTATTTTGGCCAGATGGAGATCAAGACGATCATGCATCACCTGCTCCGCGGGTACGAGTGGTCGGTACCGGCCGACTACGTGCTGCCCATGGACTACAGCGCGCTGCCCGTGCCCAAGGACAAGCTCCCCGTGACCCTCCGGCGTCGGTGAGTCACGTGTCGGACAATCTCGTGAAGGACACCGTGAACAGCGCTGCAAAGGGAAAGGGCGCTCGCTCGTCCAACCGCAAGGTGCGCAACACCGCCAGCCCGGCCGACCAGGAGGCGGCGATCCTCGCCGCCGCGGGTTCGGAGTTCGCCGAGGTCGGGGTGCGGCGCGCCAACATCGACGAGGTCGCGGCCCGTGCAGGCGTCAGCCGCAGCACTCTCTACCGACGCTTCCCCAACAAGGAGGCCCTCCTCTACGCCGTCGCCAACGACGCCTATGAGCGCGGCATGAAGAAGCTCGAGGAATCGGTCAAGGGCATGGGCCCCAAGGACGCCCTGGTCGAGGCCTTCGCGGTGGGCGCCGAGCTGGTCAAGTCCGATCCGTTGTTGAGTCGGATCGTCCTCACCGACTCCGAGATCAAGAGCGTCACCGCGAAGATGACGTCGCTGTTCATCGACATGGTCACCGACCGGGTTGCCGCCACGCTGCGCGACGAGGGTGCGCAGATGCCGGTGGAGGACCTGCTCGAGGCCGTCGAAATTCATGTGCGCCTGGTGATCTCGCTCCTGGAGACCCCGCCGTCGGACCCGGCCCGTACCGATCCGCAGCAGGCCCGTGTATTCGCCACGAAATTCCTCGCCCCGATGATCTGGTGATCGGCACCTGACTCTCGACGGCCGTGGCGCCGTCGCTCGCTTTCGATTCAACGACAACCACCCGAGGGGGAACCAATGAGCCTGCGCGACAAGCTGTCCCGGAAGCCTGATCACGACGCCATCCGAACGGCGCTGAAGGGCAAGGTCGTCGTGGTGACCGGTGGTGCACGCGGAATCGGATTCGAGACCGCGACGCAGCTGTTCCAGGCGGGTGCGAAGGTCGCCATCGGTGACGTCGACGGCGAGGCGGTGGGCAAGGCCGCCGCCGACCTGGGCATCGAGGGCATCGAGGTCGATGTCACGAAGCGGGAGTCCTTCGACGCCTTCCTCTCCGAGGTCGAATCCCGGCTCGGACCGATCGACGTCCTCGTGAACAACGCCGGCATCATGCCGGTCGGCCCGTTCCTGTCCTACGACGACACGATCATCCGACGCACCTACGACATCGACGTCCTCGGCGTCATCATCGGCTGTCAGGAAGCGGCCCGCCGGATGGCCCCGCGTCGTACCGGCCACATCGTCAACATCGCGTCGACGGCAGGCCGCATCCCGACCCCGGGTCTGACCATCTACAACGGCGCGAAGGCCGCGGTGATCGAGTTCTCCGAGGCCCTCGGCGCGGAGCTGGAGCCGGAGGGTGTCACCGTCAGCGCCGTCCTCCCGACCTTCACCCGCACAGCCCTGATCTCCGGCCTGCAGACCAACAAGTTCATCCAGACCGTCGCGCCCGAGGAGGTCGCGGCGATCGTGGTCGAGACCATCGCCCGCCCGGTGACCCGCGTGTACGCTCCGCGGTCGATGCGCTGGGCCGACTCCAGTCCGCTGTTCCCGCAAGCGATGAAGCGGTTCACCCGCAAGCTCACCAAGCTGGACTCGATCTTCCTGCGCCCCGACCAGGAGGCGCGCGCCGCCTATGCGAGTCGGATCCGCGGGGAGAAGATCGAGAACAAGCCGAACACGCGCCTGTCGTCGTAGAGAGAGCGAGTCGTTGAGGGGAGAGGCGCGGTCGGGCGGCGCGGAGATCGCCGCGGAACGTAGCGCCCGGCGTGATCTGCGCGAGGCGGTCGAAGAGTTGCACGCGCGCGAGGTCGACGCCGGCCTGCGTCGGCGGGTGCCGCAGCGCCGGTGGATTCTGGCGACGCTGGCGGCGGTCGTCGCCGTCGTGCTCGCCGGTGTCGCGGTGGTGGCGTGGTCCGACGCGCGGAATGCCCCGACCGACGACGACTTCGAGCGCGCGGCGGCCGACCGCGTCGCGGTGCTGATCGGACCGGACCATCGCGATCCGAGTCGCGCGCGCAAGATCCTCGCCGGTGCCACCGGTACCTTTTACGACGAATTCGCCCAGTCCGCCGACAGTTACAGCGCTTTCGTGCAGGCCAACGGATCGGTGTCGAAGTCCTCGGTGGACGGCACCGGGGTCTCCGCCCGCGACGGAGACAGTGCCACGGTTCTCGTCGCCGCGACCGTCGTGTTCGACGCCGCCGGCGAGACCGGGGAAGGGCAGGCACGCCGGTTCCGGCTTCGTGTGCTCGTGACCCCGGACGACGGCGCACTGAAACTCGGGGCGGTGCAATACCTTCCATGACCCCATCCGGATACATCTCGGCGCGCGCCGGAGCTCTCCGGCTGCTGGTGGCAGCGGTGGTGCTGGCCGCGGCGCTCGTCGCCGTGGGATTCGCGTGGCGTGCACACGCGGCGGGCGATGCTCTCCAGCAGAGCCGCGAGCAATTACGTGAACGCGCGGGAACGATCGTCGCCGACGTCTTCTCGGTGGATTCCTCACGGTGGCAGCAGGATCGGTCACGGGCTCGTGCGCTCGTCGCCCGCGACTTCCTCGACAGCTACGGTGCACAGCTCACCCGGCCCCCGGAGCAGGGGACAGCCGCCGTGGTGTGGCGGCCCGAGATCGTCAGCGTGGTCGACGCCGACGCCACCGAAGGGCAGGCGCTCCTCCGGGTGGCGGTGACCGTACGGCCGGACGCCCCCGCCCGAACCGACGCCGCTGCGACGACGATCCGCCGATCGGTGCTGGCCCGCTTCATCCGTGCCGACGACGAGTGGCTCCTCGCCGCGGCCGATGTGGTCGGGTGATGGCGGTGACCGATGCCGGGAGAACCGATGCCCCAGGAAACGATGCCCCAGGAAACAATGCCGCAGGAACCGATACCACTGGAACCGATGCTGTGAGAACGGATTCGACGACAACCGACTCGGCGGTCACGGCGCGTGTGCAGCTCGCCCGGGATCGGGTCGACGAGGCTCGACGGGAAGCGCGCGCGACCCGGATTGCCGCCGCACCCGCTCTCCGGGCACGTGCCGTGCGACGGACCCGACTTCTACGGACGGTCCTCATCGCCGCGGCGGTCGCCGTCGCGATCCTCGTGATCGTGGGTGCGGTCCTGGGATGGCAGATCCGCGGTCAGGGGGCCGAGGTCGAACGCCAGACGGAGGTGCTCGATTCCGCGCGAGCGGGCGTCGCGGCCATGCTGACCGCCGACCCGGCCGATCCGGTGGGTTTCGTGGACGGCGTACTCGCGGCGAGCACCGGCGCGCAGCGCGACCGCATCGAGAGCGCGCGTGACGCGCTGATCACCGAGGTGCGTACACAGACCGGGCGCAGTGTCGGACAAGTGGTCTCGGCCGGATTGGTGACCGATCCGCCGTCGGACGATGCGGGCACCACCGTGGATGTACTCGTCGTCGCCGACGCCACCAATCCGCTGCTGCTGGGTTCCGATGGAACGGATGAGCAGGCCGCTTCCGTCGACACGACCGCCGAACGGATCACCGCGCTGATCACCATGGAACGCACCGGTGACGGCTGGAAGATCGCGGGGGCGCGTCAGCCGTGAGTGACCTGCTGGAACCGCGCCCCACTCGCCGGCAACGTCGCCGGTTCGCCATCCTGGCCGCCGTCACGGTGGTGGCGCTCGTCGTCGCGCTGGTCGCGTGGATCGCGGTACTGCGATCGGACCCGGAGCCCGGAGAGGACGAGCGCGCCGCGATCCTGTCCGCTGCGGGCGGGGCGGTCGCTGCGCTCATGACGTTCGGGCCCGACGAACCACCCGACCAGCGTCGACGAACAGACGCATTGCTCGCCGATCCGTTGCGACTCGAGTACCGCAATCGCGGCGTGGACGTGGTGGTCCCGGGAGCGCGGGCCGCCTCGGTGTCGATGGTCGGACGAGTCGTCGGTACCGGTCTGAACGACAGCTCCGCCGAACGCGCGAGAGTCCTCGTGTTCGTGGACCAGGCAGTGTCGGTCGGCGACGGCGAAAAATCCACGGGCTCTGGGGAACCAGCCGACGCGAAGGGTGAAACGACCCCTACCGCGAGGTGGGCACTTATGCGTAAGGTCGACGGGAATTGGCTGTTGTCCGACCTGCAACCGGTCGGAGACGTGACCCGCTGAGGCGCCGTCGCCGGGGTGCCATCGGGCATCCCGAGGGGAACGGTGACCGCGGGGTGAGAGGGGACGGAAGATGAGTGGATCAGGCGCGGGCGTCGTGATCGTCGGGGCGGGCCTGGGTGGGATCAGGGTCGCGGAGAACCTGCGCAACAACGGGTTCACCGATCCGATCACCCTGGTGGGGGCCGAGGACCATCCGCCCTACGATCGTCCGCCACTGTCGAAGTCGGTGCTCCTGGGCAAGGACGATCGCGTCGACCTCAAACCGGCGGAGTTCTACGGCGAATCCGACATCACCCTGCGTCTGGGCTCCGCGGTGACCTCGGTGTCGCCGGCGGACAAGACCGTCACTCTGGCGTCCGGCGACACGCTCGCCTACGACACCCTGGTGCTGGCCACCGGTCTTGATCCGCGGCCGTTCCCGGGCCTCGCCGACGCCGTCGCGGGGGTGCACATGATCCGCACCTACGACGACGCGGTCGCGTTGCGCGGGGAGATCGATTCCGCCTCGACCGCCGTGGTCATCGGCGCCGGTTTCATCGGCTGCGAGGTGGCCGCGAGCCTCACCTCGCGCGGGCTGAGCGTCAGCCTCGTCGAACCCGCCCCCACCCCGCTGGCGGTGGCGCTCGGCGAGGAGATCGGCAAGCTGGTCTCCCGACTCCACACCGACAACGGCGTGGATCTGCGCACCGGGGTCGGTGTGGCCGAGATCGTCGTCACCGACGGTGAGAACGGGCCGAAGGTCGCCGCGGTGAGACTCGCCGACGGCACCGAACTCCCCGCCGACCTCGTGGTGGTCGGCATCGGTTCCACGCCCGTCACCGGCTACCTGGAAGGCTCCGGGGTCGAACTGGCGCCGCGCGAGGTGGGCGGCGGAATCGCCTGCGATGCAACCGGACACACCAGCGCCGAGAACGTCTACGCCCTCGGCGACGTCGCCAACTGGCGCGACGACGACGGCACCCCGCAGCGCGTCGAACACTGGAATCACACGGTCGATCAGGCCTCGGTCGTCGCGCACCAGATCACCGGCGGTGACGCCGTGACCGCGGCGGTCTCCTACTTCTGGAGCGACCAGTTCGATGTGAAGATCCAGGTGCTCGGTGCGCCTCGCGCCGACGACACCGTGCACATCGTCTCCGACGACGGCAAGAAGTTCGTGGCCTACTACAGCCGGGACGGCATCCTCACCGGCGTCGTCGGCGCGGGCAAGGTCGGTGCGGTGATGAAGACGCGGCCGAAACTGCAGACGCCGACACCCATCGCCGACCTGCTCTAGCACCGGTGGGTGCCGAGCTGACGGCTGCGGCGGTGCGCGCTGCCGCTGCCGAGGTCGCCGACCCGCAGCGTGCCGTCGACCTCGCCAGGTTCTTCCAGGTCCGCCCAGGCGGTTACGGCGAGGGCGACGAGTTCATCGGCCTACGTGTGCCGCAGCAGCGGGCGATCGCCAAACGCTTCCGCGGCATCGACGCCGGTGAGGTTGTCTCCCTCCTGGATTCGCCGGTCCACGAACATCGGTTCATCGCGCTGGCCCTGCTCCGCGGCGAGTTCGAACAAGCCCTGCGGCAGCGTTCCGGCCCGGACCGGGACGAGGCCGCGGGGTGGGTCGAGATGTACCTCGACGCGGTCCGTCGGGGCCGGGTGAACAACTGGGATCTCGTGGACTCCTCGGCCGATCCCGTACTCGGTGAGTACTGCCACCTGCGCGACGATTCCGACGTCATCGTCGAACATGCCGCCGATGACGACCTGTGGCGGCGCCGTGTGGGGATCATCGCGACCTTCGCCCACATCAAACACGGTGACGCATCGGTACTTCTGGCGGTTGCGCCCCTTGTCCGCGACGATCGTCGGGACCTCATCCAGAAGGCGTTCGGATGGATGCTCCGGGAGACGGGCAAGCGCGTCGACGAGAAGACACTCCTGACGTACCTCGAGGAGAACGCCGCCCGGATGGGCCGCACCGCACTGGGTTACGCGATCGAGCACCGCAGCCCGGAGGAGCGCGCATACTTCCGCGGGCTGAGGTGAGTCAGCCCTCGCGCGCCACGCGGATGGCCGCCCAGATCATCGGGAACTGCAACGGCAGGCGTGCCAGGGCGACGATCCGGTAGGGCAGCGGCTTGTCCCACCAGAGTCGCACCATGTTGAGGTTGGCGGGGTAGACGGCGAGGAACAACAGTGCCGACAGCGCCCCGGACAGGCGGCGGGTACGCGGCACGAGAAGTCCGGCGCCCAAGCCGATCTCGGCGACACCGGACAGGTAGGTCAGTGTGCGCGGATCGCCGGGGATCTCCTCCGGGATGATCTCGTCGAACGGCTTGGGTGCGACGAAATGGAGCACTCCGATGCCGAGGAGCATCACCGCCAGACCGCGCGCGAGTTGGAGCGGGTTCAGCCGAGACTTCCGGATGGTGGCCACGTCGTCGTGCTCCTTCGGGTTGTTCGGGGCTTCCGGTCAGAACTCGATCTTGAGCGAGTCCGAGGTCGGGTGGGCCTGGCAACCCAGGATGTACCCGTCCTCGATGTCTTCGGGGTCGAGCGCGCCGGCGTTGTCCATGTCGACCGAGCCCTCGGTGAGAGTGCAGGCGCACGAACCGCATTCGCCTTCCTGGCACGAGTACGGGGCGTCGAGCCCGGCGGCCAGCATCACGTCGATGAGTGTCCGCTTGCGCGGCCAGCTCAGGGTGTGGGTCTCGCCGTCGAGTTCGACCTCGACCGTGGCGGCGGACGCCTGGTCCTCCTCGCTGACCTCCTCGAGCTCGACGTCGGCGAACGGGTCGCCGGACAGCGAGTTGTACACCTCGGTGTGGACGTGGTGGTGCGGGAAGTCGGCCTGCGCCAAGGCTTTGTGGACGGCATCCATGAAGGGACCGGGGCCGCACATGTAGGCGGTGTGGGTGGTCGAGTACGGCGCGAACACCGAAGCCAGAGCTGCTGCGCTGGGCAGCCCCTGCAGGCTCTCCAGCCAGTGCACGACGGTGAGCCGGTCGGCGTGGGCGTGGAGGAGGTCGCGCAGCTCGGCGGCGAAGATCACGTCGCTCTCGGTGCGGTTCGCGTAGAAGAAGACGATCGGTGCGCTGCTCTTCTTCAGCGCCGCCTTGAGGATCGACATCACCGGCGTCACGCCGCTGCCCGCGGCGATCAGGAGCAGCGGGTCATCGTAGGACTTGGGGGTGAAGACGCCCGACGGCGGCAGCACCTCGACCTGGGAGCCGGGGGCCAGGTTGTCGCAGACCCAGTTGGAGCCGTATCCGTCGAGGGTGCGCTTGACGGTCACCTTGGGGCGAGCGTCGGTGTACGGCGACGATGCCAGCGAGTAGCAGCGCGCGACCGAACCGGTCTGCTCGCTCGGGATGCGCAGCGTGAGGAACTGTCCCGGCTTGTAGTCGGTGAATGCCGACGACGATGTCTCGGGAACCTCGAAAGCGATGGACTTGGCATCGGACGTCTCATCGATCACCTCGGCCACCGTGAGGATCACGCTTCGTGAGCCGTGAGGGGTCAGGTCAGACATGTGGCAGCTCTCCGACGTCGAGGACCGGGGCGAACCGGGCCGAATTAGAACACGTTCTACTTCAGGATAGCCCAATCGGTGGGTGCGCCACGAGGCCCGCTCGGGGCCGACGTGGTCGCGGTGCCGATCATGGCACGCGGGTCAGCGATGCGACACCGTTCGCGACGGTCCGCGCGCCGTCGGTGATCAGTTGCTCGAGGTCGGCGTCGGGGTCCGCCAGCCACTGCTCGTAGGCGGCGAGCGCGGCACCCAGGCACAGCCACCCGATCGTCTGGGGCAGGTGATCGTTCTCGTCCAGGCCGAGCCGGGCCGCGCAGAACTCGGCGATGACGTGCCGCCAGTCGGCGTACATGATCATCGAATGTGCTTGGAGCGCCGGAACTCCCAGCAGCAGCGACATGCGTCGTCGGTGGTTCTCGAGTTCCTCCGGCGGCACCCGGTTGAACACCACCAGGGCATCCACGAGGGCATCGGCCATGGGGATGTCGGTGGGGATCTGGGCCAGGAGTCCGCGCAGCTCGCCCAGGTGGTCGTCGAACTCTCCCCAGGGGATCTCGTTCTTCGACGAGTAGTACCGGAACAGTGTGCGACGCGCGATGCCCGCGGCCTCGGCGATGTCGTCGACGCTGGTCTCCTCGAAACCCCGGGTGGTGAACAGGCCGATCGCGAGCGCGCTGATCCGGGCGCGCGAAGAGATCGGGCGTCGCCCGGGCGTCCGCCCAGGGCTCGTGTCCTGCTGTGTTGTCGGAGTCATCGAGACCTCACCATATGGGATGCGCCCTCGCGCAGCGGTTGAACGTGCCCGAATCGCCTGTCCGAACGGGCAGTTTTGCTCTAGCGGTAGAAATCTGCACTGAGTGCCACTATAGTCCTTCGTGATCCGAGTCACTTAGAAGATCAGGAGGTATGGATCATGGCCGACCAGTCCGCCGTTACCGCTGCAAACTCGAACGAGACCGAACTCATCGCCGAGTCGCTCGTCGAAGAGGTGTCGATCGATGGGATGTGCGGGGTCTACTGATGTCAGCCCCGACATCGAATCCGACCTCCGGCGACCGTTCTGCGGTCGCCGGGGTCCGGTTCGACACCCCAGCCCCCGATGCCCCCGCCGGCTTCGACACCTTCGCCGCGTGGGAGCTCAACCCGAAGGTGGCGCTGCGCCCCGAGCCGTTCGGCGCCCTGCTCTACCACTTCGGTACCCGTAAGCTCTCGTTCCTCAAGAACCTCACCGTGGTCGGGATCGTCTCGTCGCTCGCCGATCACGACTCCGCCGAGGCAGCCCTCCTCGCCGCGGGTGTCACGCCCGCACAGCGGCCCCTGTACGTGCAGGCGCTCACGGCGCTGGCCGACAGCGCGATGATCACGCCTCGCGCGGCCTGACCGACCACCACCGCCGATCGACAGCCCCCGATCGGTACCCCGCTTCCGCCCCGACCCTAGGACCGACACGATGACGACCATCGAGATGCCGCCCACCGCAGCCGAACTCGTGACCTCCCAGCGGGCGAGCGCGCCCGCCGACCAGGTGCCCAAGGTCGGCCGCCTCGTCGACCAGTTCGAGCGCGGCCTCGACGCGCCGATCTGCCTGACGTGGGAACTCACCTACGCCTGCAACCTGGCATGCGTGCACTGCCTGTCCTCGTCGGGCAAGCGCGACCCGCGCGAGCTGTCGACCGAACAGTGCAAGGCGATCATCGACGAACTGCAGCGCATGCAGGTCTTCTACGTGAACATCGGCGGCGGTGAGCCGACGGTGCGCCCCGACTTCTGGGAGCTCGTCGACTACGCCACCAGCCATCAGGTGGGAGTCAAGTTCTCCACCAACGGTTTGCGCATTGACAAGAAGGTCGCCGCACGCCTGGCCGCGTCGGACTACGTCGACGTCCAGATCTCCCTCGACGGCGCGACCGCGGAGGTCAACGACGCCGTGCGCGGCCCCGGTTCCTTCGACATGGCGGTCCGGGCACTCGAGAACCTGGCCGAGGCCGGCTTCAAGGACGCCAAGATCAGCGTCGTCATGACGCGGCAGAACGTCGCGCAGCTCGACGAGTTCAAGGCGCTGGCCGATCGGTACGACGCCACCCTGCGCATCACCCGCCTGCGTCCGTCGGGCCGTGGCGCCGACGTGTGGGACGACCTGCACCCGCTGCCCGAGCAGCAGCGTGAACTCTACGATTGGCTTGTCGCACACGGTGATCGCGTGCTGACCGGAGACTCGTTCTTCCACCTGTCGGCCTTCGGCGGGGACTCCGGTGGCGGTCTGCCCGGCCTCAACCTCTGCGGTGCGGGGCGCGTCGTGTGCCTCATCGACCCGGTCGGCGACGTGTACGCCTGCCCGTTCGCGATCCACGAGAACTTCCTGGCCGGGAACATCCTCTCGGACGGCGGGTTCCAGGAGATCTGGCAGCGTTCGGATCTGTTCACCGAACTGCGTGAACCGCAGAATGCCGGTGCCTGCACCAAGTGTGCGCACTTCGACGCCTGCCGCGGTGGCTGCATGGCCGCCAAGTTCTTCACCGGTCTGCCGCTGGCCGGACCGGATCCCGAGTGCGTGCAGGGTTACGGCGAGGAACTGCTCGCCGGCGAACGCACCAAACCGACGGCGAACAAGGATCATTCGCGCGGAACCCCGCTGACGCTGATGACCCGTCGACCCGACGGGGACCTCACCCCGATCGGTCGGCCCACCAAGTCCTGTGATGAGAACCCGCTCGCCGGGTTCACCCCTGCTGCGCGGTAATCCGCCCGCGGCCCAACAGTGTCGAGTCCTCCCCGGGGTACACGGGTACCCCGGGCGATGGCACGCATCCGAGAAGTGAGTGAGTAGGAGAAATGGCTCTCAACCCCTGGGCGAAAAACCCCTGGTTCGAAACGGTGACCGAGGCCCAGCGCCGGGCGAAGAAGCGACTGCCGAAGTCGGTCTACTCGTCGCTGGTCGCCGGCACGCAGGCCGGTGTGACCGTCGACGACAATGTGCAGGCCTTCAACGAACTGGGTTGGGCGCCACACGTAGTCGGCGCACAGCCGGAGCGCGAGATGACCACCTCGGTGATGGGGCAGGAGCTGTCCTTCCCGGTGATGATCTCGCCCACCGGTGTGCAGGCCGTCGACCCCGAGGGTGAGGTCGCCGTCGCACGTGCCGCGGCAGCGCGTGGTACCGCGATGGGCCTGTCGAGCTTCGCCTCGCACGCCGTCGAAGAGGTCACCGCCGTCAACGACAAGGTGTTCTTCCAGATCTACTGGCTCGGCAGCCGCGAGGACATCCTCCGCCGCGCCGAGCGCGCACGGGCCGCCGGCGCGAAGGGTCTCATCGTCACGACCGACTGGGTGTTCAACGTCGGCCGCGACTGGGGCAGCCCGGAGATCCCCGAGAAGGTGAACCTGAAGGCGCTGGTGCGTCTCGGCCCGGAGATCGCGGTCAAGCCGCGGTATGCGCTGGACTGGGTCAAGGGCGGCAAGATCACCATCCCCGACCTCACCGCGCCGAACCTCACCCCGCAGGGTGTCCCCGGCCCGACGTTCTTCGGCGCCTACGGCGAGTGGATGGGCACACCGCCGCCCACCTGGGAGGACCTGCAGTGGCTGCGTGAGCAGTGGGGCGGACCGTTCATGGTCAAGGGCATCACCCGCCTGGATGACGCCAAGCGCGCCGTCGACATCGGCGCGACGGCGATCTCGGTGTCCAACCACGGCGGCAACAACCTCGACGGCACCCCGGCGACGATCCGTCTGCTGCCCGACATCGCCGATGCGGTCGGCAACGACATCGAGGTCCTCCTCGACGGTGGCATCCGCCGCGGCAGCGACGTCGCCAAGGCCCTGGCCCTCGGCGCCCGCGCCGTGATGATCGGCCGCGCCTACCTGTGGGGTCTCGCCGCCAACGGCCAGGCAGGCGTCGAGAACGTCCTCGATCTGATGCGTATGGGACTCGACGGCGCGCTGATGGGACTGGGGCACAAGAGCGTCAACGATCTCTCCGCCGACGATCTGATCATCCCGGACGACTTCAAGCGGTCCTTCGGCCACGTCTGATCCGAACGAACACACACCCCCGCCCGCCGCCGGAGATCCGGTCGGCGGGCGGGGGTGTCTCGGTCCCCGTTCTCCGGTGGAACCCGTGCGAAACAGCTCCCGCGACAGAACTAGAACGTGTTACAGTTCGGCCATGGGACAGTTCGACGGCAAGGTCGTCTACATCACCGGCATCGCCCGTGGTCAAGGCCGTAATCACGCGGTCAGGTTCGCCCGTGAGGGCGCCGCGATCGTGGGTCTCGACATCGCGGGTCCGATCATCGACCACGCAACCTATCCGCCCGCCACGGCCGAGGATCTCGAAGAGACGATCCGGCTCGTCGAGGGCGTTGGCGGCAAGATCCTTGCGCGGCAGGGGGATACGCGGGACCTCGCGTTCCAGCAGCAACTGGTCGCGGATGCGGTGGAGCAGTTCGGCCGGCTTGATCACGTCATCGCCAACGCCGGCGTGCTCACCTGGGGATCGGTCTGGGAGCTGACCGAGGAGCAGTTCACCGACGTCGTCGACATCAACCTCGTCGGCGCCTGGAAGACGCTCAAGGCCACGGTCCCGGCGATGCTCGAGGCCGGCAACGGCGGCTCGATCACCATCATCAGCTCGGTCGCAGGACTGAAGGCGATGCCGATGCAGGCGTCGTACTCGGCGTCCAAGCACGGCCTCGTCGGCCTGGCGCAGACCGCGGCCAAGGAACTCGGTCACCACCGGATCCGCGTCAACAGCGTGCACCCCTACGCGGTCGACACCCCGATGGGAGTCGCCGACACGGAAGCCCACCGACTCTTCGAAAAGCCGTGGGTCACCCCGCATTTCGTGTCGATGCTGGATTACCACCCGGTCGCGGCGTGCGACGAGATCTCCGACGCCGTCCTGTACCTGTCCTCCGACAGCGCCAAGGGCATCACGGGCGCCGAGTTCCAGATCGACATGGGGCACTCGAAGGTCTAGACGCCGACCCCTCGGACACGAAAATCGCCACCTCCCTCACGGAGGTGGCGATCTTCGTATCCGGTGACGGATCAGGCCCAGAGGGTCTTTGGGTCGACGGCCTCGGTCGACGGGCCGGCCGGGGTCTCCGGCTGGGTGCGCGAGAAGCGCGGGGCGACCTGCGCCTGGGTGACGCCGTCGATGTCGATCAGGTTGGCGCGCGCGGCCATGTGCGGATCGGCGGGCGCCTCGGCGAAGGTCAGCACCGGCGAGGTGCAGGCGTCGGTGCCGTCGAAGACCTTGGCCCACTCGTCACGGGTGCGGGACTTGAAGGTCTCGGTGAAGATCTCCTTCAGCTTGCCCCAGTTCGCGATGTCGTTCTGTGCCGGCAGGTCGGCGTCGGCCAGGCCCAGGCCCTTGAGCAGCTCGGCGTAGAACTGCGGCTCGATGGCGCCGACGGCCATGTACTTGCCGTCCGAGGTCTCGTAGACCTCGTAGTAGGGGGCGCCGGTGTCGAGCATGTTGGTGCCGCGGGTGTCGCTCCACAGGCCGGTGCCGCGGAACGCCCACATCATCTGTCCCAGAACGGAAGCGCCGTCGACCATGGCGGCGTCGACGACCTGTCCCTTGCCGGAGATGCCGCGCTCGAGCAGAGCGGCGAGCACGCCCACGACGAGGAACATCGATCCGCCGCCGAAGTCGCCGGCGAGGTTGAGCGGCGGCACCGGACGATCGTCCTTGCGTCCGATTGCGTGGAGCAGGCCGGTCAGCGAGATGTAGTTGATGTCGTGGCCGGCGAGGTTGGCACGGGGGCCTTCCTGTCCCCAGCCGGTCATACGGCCGTACACGAGGCCGGGATTGACCTCGGTGAGGTCATCGGGGCCGAAACCGAGACGTTCCATGACGCCGGGGCGGAAACCCTCGATGATGACGTCAGCCTTGGCGACGAGATCGAGGATCGTCGCGCGATCGGTCTCGTCCTTCAGATTGGCCTCGACGACGCGACGGCCGCGCAGCAGCGCATCAGCGTTCACGCCGGGCTTGGGGAGCGTGCCGGGGCGCTGGACACGGACCACATCGGCACCGAGGTCGGCGAGCAGCATGGCCGCGTGGGGTCCCGGGCCGATACCTGCGAACTCGATGACCCGGATGGAGCTGAGTGGGCCGGGTTTTCCGCTGTTGTGGGGTGTCGTACTGCTCATGTGTCGTCCTCCGGTCGTTGTACCGCCACTGTGTCAGGCGTCACGTGTCACGCAATAGCATTCCATAACCGATCGAACGCTCGTCAATGTGGTCGGCACGACGTTTTCGGCCCGTTTTTCTCGCTGTTTTTGGGCCGAGGGGCAGAAGCTTGGGAGCGCGATGGCTAGCATTGGTCAGATGACAGGACCGTCGACGCTGGGGCAGTGCAGCTGGCCGGACCTCGATGGAAAGGTGATCACTCTCGTGGTACCTCTCGGTTCTGTCGAGCAGCACGGTCCGCACCTGCCTCTGGACACCGACACGCGTATCGCCACGGCAGTGGCCGACGCCGTCTGTGAGCGCCTCGGGGATTCCGACATCCTCCGTGCGCCCGACCTCAATTACGGCGCGAGCGGCGAACACGAGGGCTTTGCCGGGACGATCTCCATCGGTCACGACGCACTGCGCGGGATGCTCATCGAGTACGGACGCAGTGCCTGCCGGTGGGCGCGGCGCATCGTGTTCGTGAACGGACACGGCGGCAACACCCGGACCCTGATCGACGCGGTGACCCGCCTCCGGTACGAGGGGCGGGATGCCGCCTGGTTCCCGTGCGCCTTCCCGGGCGCGGACGCACATGCCGGTTTCACGGAAACCTCGGTGCTGCTACATGTCTCGCCGTCATCGGTCGACACGTCGCGGGCGGTCGCCGGTAATCGTGAGCCGGTCGGCGCGCTTCTCGGTGCCATGCGTGAGGGCGGTGTCGGGGCGGTCAGCCCCAACGGCGTGCTGGGCGATCCCACCGAGGCCTCCGCCGACGAGGGCCGGCGCCTGGTGGCCGAGGTGACCGATCGCCTCGGTGCGGCGCTCGTGTCCTGGCAGGTCGATGACCAGGGGCGACTCGGATGACCGCGCTCGACGATTCGGCCCCTCGCGGCAGTGGTTCGGCCCAGGGCATCAGTGGCGACGACGCGACCGAGGGCAGGGACGTGACCGACAGGAACCCGGCCGATGAGGACACGCTCGGCAGCGAAGCCATCTCCGACGGCGAAACCGTTGGTGCACAGACGGTTTCGGGAGACGAGCCGGGTGACGATGCCGACACCGCGGACGGGGCGTCCGCGGAGAACCGCACCGACCTCCCGGATGGTTTCCAGGTCCAGATCGACCTGCGATCCGCGCGCGGCGGTGACCTGCGGTACCTGGTCGGAGGCTCGCCGACGCGGCTGATGCGCATGTCCGACACCGCGCTGGGGATGACCTCCGACGACGGTCGAATCGAGGTGTGCGACAACGTGACCCGTCGTCTCGCCCGCGCTCTCCTGGATGCCGGGGTCGCCAACCCACGTCCGATGTTCGGTCCGAAACCTGCCGACGTCACCGTGGTGATCCCGGTCAAGGACAATCAGGCCGGCGTCGACCGCCTCCTCGATGCACTCGACGGTCTGACCGTCGTGGTCGTCGACGACGGATCGGACGTCCCGATCGGCGCCGACCGGCCGGGCGTGAGCGTCATCCGATTCGACGAGAACCGTGGCCCTGCTGCGGCCCGGAACGCCGGAGCGGCCGCTGCCACCACGGATTTCGTGGCCTTCCTCGATTCCGACGTCGTGCCCGACCCGGACTGGCTGACGGTTCTGCTCACCCACTTCTCCGACCCGACGGTGGGGATCGTGGCCCCGCGGATCGTCGGACTCCGGTCCGCCGACCGGTCGTCCTCGCTGGCCGAGCGCTACGAGAACGGCTGGTCCTCGCTGGACATGGGTCCCGAGGAGTCCGCGGTCCTGCCGTCCACCCGGGTCCCCTACGTTCCCAGTGCGGCAATTGTCGTGCGGCGCAGTGCATTCTGCGGATTCGACGAGTCGCTCAGGGTCGCCGAGGATGTGGATGCATGCTGGCGTATGCACGCTGCAGGGTGGCGTATACGGTACGACCCGGTCGCGCGGGTGGCACACGACCATCGCACCGACATGCGGTCGGTGCTGTCCCGGCGATGCTTCTACGGGACCGGAGCAGCCCACCTCGCCGCACGCCACGGAAACCGTGCCGCCCCGCTGGTGATGTCGGTGCCGATGGCCGCGGCCGTCGCCGCCCTGTTGACCCGCACCCGCTTCGGCGCCGCGCTGGCGATGCTGATCCTGACCCATCTCGCGACCCGGCTTCGCAAGCGGCTGGGCGACCTGCCGTCGGCGCCGCTCGTCTCGGCGCAACTCACCGGCCGGGCCGCGGGCTTCGGACTACTCCAGGCGGCTGATGCGATCTGCCGGCATTACTGGCCGGTGGCCCTGCTGATGGCCCTCGTGTCGAGACGGTTCCGCACGCTCGCGATCCAGGTGGCGATCGTCGAGGGGGTGGTGTCCTGGTTCCGGGACCTCCTCGCCGACCCGACGACCCCGCCGGCCCTGGGACCGTTCCGCTACCTGATGATGCGCCGCCTCGACGACCTCGCCTATGGCGCGGGTCTGTGGCAGGGCGTCATCACCCACCGAGACGCGGAGGCGTTGCGCCCGGTCATCTCCCGATGACATTGCCCCGCAATGCGCATCTGATCCCTCATGTCATGAGCGAGGTGTCATGAGCGCAGATGTGATGATTGCCGACGTCGTCATCGTCGGTGCGGGGAGCGCCGGTTGCGTCCTCGCGGAGAGGTTGTCGCGGGAACCCGGGCGGAACGTCGTGCTGCTCGAGCGGGGACCCGGGCGGTGGCCGGGCCCGGAGGAGCGGGACCTCCGACGTCTGCCCATCGGCGACCACGCGCCCTACGCGGTCCGGCACGCCACCGATCTCGACGGTCTCACCGCCGCGCGGGGGTGCGCGGTCGGGGGCTCCTCCGCGGTCAACGGCGGATATTTCCTGCGCTGGCACCCGGAGGACTTCGCGGACTGGCCGCACGGCTGGGACCTCGACGCGATCGACGCCGCCTACTCCGAGCTCGACGGGGGTGAGAGTGGGGGTGGGGGCACGATGAGTGTCTCACCGGTGTCCGACGACGAACTCGGCGACGCCGGAAAGGCTTTCGAGCGGTACTGGTCGGCGCGGACGGCCGTTCGGTCGCTTCGTGACCGCTGGCCGGTGGTCGGCGTGAACCGGGTGCTCGGCAACCGGTCCGGGATGTTGCGCCGGACCGCCGCCGAGGCCTACCTCGATCAGGCCCTCGGCCGGCCCAATCTCCGCGTCGTCCCAGACTGCGAGGTCCGACGGCTCGAGGTTGCCGACCGGCGCCGTGTCACCGGTGTGCACACCGATCGATTCACGGTCAGGGCCGGCGAGGTGATCCTCGCCGCCGGCACGCTGGGCACCGCCCAGCTCCTGCTCGCCTCGGACCTCGAGGCGCTCGGCGGGGCCGCATTCCTCGACGCCGGTGAACATCGCGGACTGGCCGTTTCCTACCGTCGGAAGCAACCGGCCGAGCCCGGCATGGTGCTGCCGACGGTGCTGCACACCGACGATGGACTCGAGATCCGTTGCTATCGGGATGATTTCGCAACCTACATCGACGGCCTCCCGCGCGGCGGGCCGATGGTCGAGGTCACCGCGATGGACAGATCGCCGGTGCGTCTCGTCGCCGACGGTGAACGGATCCGCCTCGCGTTCGGAGAGCCGTCGGCCGAGGTCACCGCCGCAATGCGGGCGGGCGCCGACCTGGCGGTGGAGATGCTGCACTCGGCGGAGTTCGCCGGCCTCGTCGTGCCGGGCAGCGTCTCGGTGGCCGCGGTGCCGGGATTCTCACAGCACGCCTGGGGCACCATGCCCATGGGTGTGCGCACCGACGCGCTCGGCGCGGTCCACGGGGCCGAGGGCCTGCGGATCGTCGACGGGTCGATCCTGCCGACGGGGGGCCACAGCGGGCCGCATGCCACGATCATGATGGTGGCCGTCCATATCGGCAACCTCATCTCGGATGAGGGGTGAGCGAGGAACTGTTCGTCTACCCGCGTGACCGTTTCCTTCCCGCGGTGTCTGTTTCCTTCCCGCGGGTGCTGTCCGATAAGCGGGAGGGAATCGGCCACGCGGAAGCATCTACTACCGAAAGTCGTCGCCGGCTACTGGAACCGAGACCGTCCGGGCCGGGAGCACCTAGGCTGAACACATGTCTGGAACGTCGCTGTCGGATCCCGCGGTCCGGGAATTCCTGGCCTCCGGTACCAAGACCGGCCACCTCGGATACACCGCCGCCGATGGCAGGCCCCTGGTGGTCCCGGTCTGGTTCGTCGTTGACGGCGACCGACTGGCGTTCAACACCGGTGAGACAACCGCGAAAGGACGTGCGCTCCTACGTGACCCGCGCGTGACGATGTCGATCGACCTGGCGGAACCGCCGTACGGCTTCGTCCAGGTGCAGGGCCGCGCGGTGGTGACGGAGGATCTCGACGAAGTCCGACGGATCGCCACGCTGTGCGGCGCTCGATACATGGGTGCCGAACGGGCCGAGGAGTTCGGTGCGCGCAACGGCGTGCCGGGCGAACTGGGTGTCTGGATCGAACCGAGCAAGGTCATCGCGGGTCTCGATGTCACCGCCTGAGCGGCCGGCACCCCGAACGCCGACGCGGCGTCGTGCCTGGCCCACCGCCCCGCTCGCGCCCACGCTGCCGAAGCAGTGCTGGGGATTCATGGTCGGGTCGGCGCTGTTCGCTCTCGGCTCGGCACCCGGATTCGGCGATCTCGCCGGCGCCGATGTCGTCAATCTGTGTTACTTCGTCGGCGCATGGTTCTTCACGGGCGCCGGGCTGATCCAGTTGGTGCGCAGCGCATCGCCCGTCGAGCTGAAGGCATCGATGCCGGGATCAGCAATCCGTGCCGAATGGCTCAGCGCCGCAACCCAGTCCGTCGGGACCCTGCTGTTCAACATCTCGACGACGAGCGCCCTGTTCGCCCACACGGTTGCCGGCGAGCGCCATCTCGTGTGGTCTCCCGACGCCGGTGGTTCGGTTGCCTTCCTGATCAGCGGCGCGGTCGCCTTCGCCGCGTACTCCCGGTCGACGGGTCACGGTTTCGACTTCGAGGACCGGGGCTGGTGGTCGGTCCTGGTGAACTGGGTGGGGTGTGTCGCGTTCGGGGTGTCGGCCGTCGGCGCCTTCGTGAACAAGGACGGTGTGACAGCCGATGCCATCGCCGCCAACGCCGGGACATTCGTGGGCGCGCTCTGCTTCTTCGTGGCGTCGGCGATCGTGCTGCCGGGAACCCGGCACCGCTGATCCGCGTCGCACGGGAGAACCTGTCGACGCGGGCCGGGATCTCCGTCGGCGCAACCGGTGCCGTGTTGTTCGGCCACGAGCGTCTACGTGACCACGCACGCAGGATCGGTCATCGATATCCTCGGCGCGGTCCCGCCGGTCGCTCGCTGAGCCGAAGTACAGTGTGAGCCGTGCGCCACGGCATCTGCATCCTCCCCGACCTGACCTGGGAACAGTCCCGACCGCGATGGATCCTGGCCGAGGAGATGGGGTTCGATCACGCCTGGACCTACGACCACCTCGTCTGGGGCGGCCTGCCGGACTCGCTGTGGTCGGGTTGTGTGCCGCTGCTGTCGGCGGCCGCCGTCGTCACGAGCACCATCGGACTCGGTGCCTTCGTGGTGTCGCCCAATTTCCGTCACCCGGCAGCGTTTTCGCGTGAGGTCGAGACCCTCGTGGACATCTCTGACGGCCGTTTCCTGCTGGGGCTGGGTGTCGGCGGCACACCGGACGACGCCGTGCTCGGGCAGCCGGAACTGACCGTCGGGCAGCGCGTCGACCGATTCCAGGAATTCGTCGGTCTTCTCGACCGGACCCTGAGCGAGGATCACGTCGACGCGGACGGCCCGTACTTCCGCGCGCGGGACATGCGCCTGGGGCGTGGGCCGGTACGAGATCGGGTGCCGTTCCTGCTCGCCGGCAACGGTCCACGTTCGGTGCGGTTCGCCGCGCGTCACGGCGACGCCTGGGTGACGACCGGCCAGGCAACAGAGGACCTCGACGAGTGGTTCGCATCCGTCGCACGGGCCGTCGGGGTCCTCGACGAGGAACTGGGTCGGCAACCGGGCCGTCGGATCGACCGATACCTCAGTCTCGAGGCTGCTCCGCGTAACCCACTCGAGAGCATCGACCTCTTCGACGACATGGTCGGACGCGCAGACGAACTCGGCTTCACCGACGTCATCGTCCCCTGGCCGCGCGACACCGAACCCTACAAGGCGTCGGGGGTCGTTCTCGAGGCGATCGCGGCACGCGGGCTCGGTCGGACCCCGTAGACACGGATCGGGCCGCGCGAAGAGATCGCGCGGCCCGATCGAAATACCGCTGTCAGCTCCGAGAAGGTGTCGGGTCGACGACGGTCGGACGCCTCAGCTGCTCGGTGTCTCCTCGGCAGCGGCCCCGGCGACCACCGGTTCAGGCGTCGGCTCGGGTTCACCCGCGGCGTCGACCGCGATGTCGGTGGTCGTGTGTGCGGTGGGTGCGGAACCGTAGATCATCTGGGTGGGAACGAACTTCATGCCCAGCCAGTAGACCGCCATACCGAGACCGGCGCCGATGAACCAGGTGAAGCTGGCCTGGTAGGCGGTGCCGAAGATGACGACACAGATCGGCAGAACGGAGGCGACGACGGTCGAGCCCACGGCCACCGGGTTCCAGCCGTTGCGGTACCAGTAGGTGCCCTCGGGCTTCATCGTGAACAGGTCGTCGACGACGATCTTCTGCTTCTTGACCAGGTAGAAATCGGCGATCAGGATGCCGAACAGCGGACCGATCACGGCACCGAGCGTGTCCATCGTGTAGTGGATCGCGGTCGGGTTGTTGAAGAGATTCCACGGGGTGATCAGGACCGAACCGACGGCGGCGATCATGCCGCCGGTGCGCCAGCTGATCTTGGTGGGGGCCACATTCGAGAAGTCGAAGGCGGGGGAGACGAAGTTGGCGACGATGTTGATGCCGATCGTGGCGATGGCAAAGGTCAGCACACCGAGCACCGCGGCGGTGGTGTTGTCGATCTTGTCGACGATGTGGACCGGGTCGGTGATGATGTTGCCGTCCGCATCCGTGCCGATGACCGTCACCGCTGCCGAGACGGTGCACACGACGAGCAGCGAGAAGAACAGGAAGTTCACCGGCAGGCCCCAGAAGTTGCCCTTCTTCACCTCGCCGAAAGTCTTTCCGTAGCGGGAGAAGTCACCGAAGTTGAGCATCGGACCGGAGAAGTAGGAGACCACGAGCGCGAAGGCGCTGATCATCATCGTGATCGACGACCATCCGGTGAGGCCGTCGCCGACCGAGAGGTCGAGGCTCACGTTGTCCCAGCCCGCTTTGGCGATCAGGTAGCCGGCGAGCGCGATCATGACGACATAGACTGCGGGACCGCAGAAGTCGATGAACTTGCGGATGGTGTCCATTCCGTTCCAGAACACGAACGCCTGCAGGACCCACATCAGGAGGAAGCCGGCCCAGCCGAGCGCCGACAGTCCCATGAACCCGTGCTGGTCGACGTCGCCCCATGGTTCGAGACCCGGCCAGAACTTCAACGCCAGCAGGCCGAACGCGACCGAGGCCAGATAGGTCTGGATGCCGTACCAGACGACCGCGATCGCGCCGCGGATGATCGCCGGGATGTTGGCGCCCTTCACCCCGAAGGACACTCGTGTCGTCACCGGGTACGGGACACCGGCCATCTGCGAGGGTTTGGCGACGAGATTGCTGAGAATGTTCACGGCGACGATGCCGACCACGAGGGCGACGAGAACCTGCCACGCGGCGATACCCAGCGCGAACAGGCTACCGGCGAAGACGTAACCGCCGACGCTGTGCACGTCGGACATCCAGAACGCGAAGATGTTGTACCAGGTCCACTTCTGTTCTTTCAGTGGGGCCAGATCGGTGTTGGTGAGCCGGTCGTCGTAGCCGGCCTTGATGACGCTCTCGCCCGCGGCGCCGTGATGCGACTGCGCCGCCTCGGCAGGGGTCGGTGTGGACATGTGTTCTCCCGGTTCGTCTCTCAGCGTGGAAGACCGCTCTCAGGTGCGGCGATGCTGATGGGACAAAAATAGGAACGGTTTGTTACCCGACGATGAACGCGCAAATATATTCCGGCGGGTGAGCCGGTCGCCTCCGAAGAATGTTCGTCGTGGGACTCGTCAGTCGTGGCGGACGTCGAGGAGGTCGGCGGTCTCGACGATCGCGATCTCGAGTCGCTGGTGGTGCCGGCGTGCGACCTCGAGGACCGACGGGGTGTCGCGGTCGGCGAAGGCCCCGAGCAGGTCCTCGTGATCGGCGTTGAGTGCCGCCTGCGTCTCGGCGGTGACCGAGCGCATCATCTGGAACGGCTCGGTGAGGTTCCAAGTCGCCTCGAACATGTTGAGCAGTCGCGGCATCGCGCACGGGGTGGTGAGGGCGCGGTGGAACTCGCGGGACACATCGTGAAATGCCTTGCCGTCGTTGTACTTCACCGCGACGAGGAGTTCGGCGTGACGGTCCCGGGCGACCTGCAGAGCGGACTCGTCGATGAGCTCGACCGACCGGGCCAGCGCGGCCTGTTCCAGGGTGCCGCGCACGAAGTAGATCTCACGGAGCTCGTCGGCAGAGGGTTGGTTGACGCGGTACCCGGCGTTGGGTCGGTGCACGACAAGACCTTCGCCGACCAGGGTCTTCAGTGCTTCGCGCACGGGTATCGGACTGACCCCGAAGGCGTCGGCGATCTCGGCGGGCGGAATCTGGGTACCCGGGGGCGCACCACCGGACAGGATCAGCCGGCGGAGTTCCTCGAGCACGTTCGCACGCTCGTTGCCGGTGCGGGTGTCCGCCAGTTGCGCGAGCAACCGATCGGTCATCCGCCGGTTCACCGCATCACCCCGGGGCGCGTCGGGTACTTCGAGATCCACTCGGCGACCGCCTCGGTGAGCCGATGCTGGTTGCTGCGCTTGACGATCTCGTGGCCCTCGTCGTCGAACATCAGCATCTCGGCGACCGCGCCGCGGGCCTGGAGTTCGGCGACGATCTGTTGCGATTCGCTGACCGGGACGTTGGTGTCGTGTGCACCGTGCACCACGAGGAGCGGGGCGCGCACGTCGTCGATGCGATGGATGGGGGAGAGGTCGGCGAGCAGCTCGCGATCCGACTCGGGGTGACCGTATTTGGTGTACGCGGCGACGGCGATCCACGGTTCGGTGTTGCGGAAGAACGACTCGAGGTCGCTCATGCCGCAGATCGCGATGCCGGCCGCGAACAGGTCGGGGTGGAAGGTCAGGCAGGCCAGTGTCAGATAACCGCCGTAGGAGCGGCCCGAGCAGTACACCGAGTCCGGATCGGCGATTCCCAGGCGGCACAGCAGTTCCGCGCAATCCGCGGCATCGTTGATGCCCGCATACCGGCCGTAGCGGTCGTCGGCGTGGGAGAAGAGGCGACCGTAGCCCGACGAGCCACGGACGTTGGGGGCGAAGACGGTGATCCCGGCGTCGACGAGCGGGCCGAAGAGGAACTGGTAGTCCGGGCGGGTCTGTCCCTCGGGGCCGCCGTGGAAGTAGAGCAGCGTCGGACCGGGTCGGTCGTCGCGGTTCTCCTTCGCGGCCCGATACAGGAAACCCGACAGCGGCATGCCGTCCCGCGCGAAGAACTCCACCAGCTCGGGGCGGAGGAGGCTCGACGGACCCTCGCCGGTGACGACGTCGTCGCGCACCGGCGTCACCTTCCGGTTCGGGACGTCGATCAGGTGGACGAGCGGGGAGTGCTGGGGGCTCGACACGGTCACCGACACCACCGAGCCCGCCGCGCTGATCGACAGATCGTGGGCGACCTCGCCGGGGAGCTCGATCGGCGGATGCAGCGTCTGGTCGGGGAGGGTGAGAATCTGCAACTCGCTGCGGCCCTTGACGTTCCACAACAGCGCGACGGTCGACTGGTCGTGGCTGACGGCGAACTCGTCGAGCCCGATGTCGACGCGTTGCGCCATCACCCGGAACCGGACGCCGAACTTGCTCACCTCGACGCCGAGGAGCCGGGGGAACTTCGCGTCGAAGTCGCTGCGCACCAACGCCTGGACGCTGTCGAGGTCGCGGATGGGTTCGTTCGGCGCGGGAACGAAGACCATCGATGTGTGGTCGAAGCCCTGGTCGAGCACATAACCCTGGTCGGTGACGGCGCCGGGGTCCTGGGGGAGCAGCGGCGTCATCGTGACCTCGTCGTCGGACGAGTCGGGACGGCGCCGGATCAGCAGCATGTCGTGATAACCGCGCGGGCCGACGCGGACGAGGGTCGCACCCTTCCAGGAATCGATCAGTTCGCTGCCGACGCGCAGGTCGAGGGTCCGGGTGGTCTGGGTGCCCGGGTGGACGCGCAGCGCGTGCGTGGTGCCGTCATGGTCGATCGCGGTGAGCAGGACCCAGTCGGTGTCCCAGCCGACGAGGCGGACGGTCCCGTAGGACCGGCCGTCCGGGCGGGTAGCCGCGATCCGGTGCGCGGTGTCGTCGTCGGGGTCGGTGGTCACCACCCAGACCTGGTGGTGCTCACCGCCACTGGGTGCGATCTCGACGGCCAGCCACCGGCTGTCGGTGGAATGCACGATCTTGCGGACCGGACCGGTGGACCGCAGCTTGACCCAGCGCAGGTCGCCGACCCCGTCACGCGACAGGGATCGCTGGGCCGCACGGGGATACCCGTTGCCGTCGTCGACGATGTAGGCGAACGCACTCCCGTCGGGTGAGAGGGAGGCGCCATAGGTCTTCCAACCGCGGTCGTCGAAACGCAGAGCAGTCACCGGCGGGCGTTCGCTTCCGTCGTCTGGAGCCACATCTCGAGGAGCGCGACCTGCCAGAGTTCGTTGCCGTCGAGGCGGGTGCGGATGCCGTTGGGGTCGCCGAAGAGCTTGTCGAGCGCCTCGGGCCGGTAGAGCCCGCGGTCGACGGCGGCCTGCGACCGGAGGGTGTCGTTGACGAGGTCGAGGACCCCGCCGGTGAGGTGGCGGATGCCGGGCACCGGGAAGTAGCCCTTGGTCCGGTCGATCACCGCCGACGGCAGGAGCGACCGGCTCGCCTCCTTGAGAACGCCCTTGCCCCCGTGTGCGAGTTTGAGTTCGGCCGGGCAGCCGGCGGCGAGTTCGACGAACTCGTGGTCGAGGAACGGCACGCGGGCCTCGAGTCCCCAGGCCATCGTCATCGTGTCGACGCGTTTGACCGGGTCGTCGACGAGCATGACGGTGGTGTCGAGGCGCAGTGCCGCGTCGACCGAGGTGTCGGCCCCCGGCGCCGACTGGTGTGCCTGGGCGAAGGCGAAACTGGGGTCGTAGCCGGCCTCGAGGAGGTACTCGTCGGCGAGGATGCTGCGGATGTCGGCGTCGTCGCGGTCGAAGAAGACGTTCGCGTAGGCGCGGGTCGTGTCCTGGCGCGGCACACCGCGCAGCGGCGGGTACCAGCTGTAACCGCCGAGGATCTCGTCGGCGCCCTGCCCGGTCTGGACCACCTTGATGGACTTGCTGACCTCCTGCGACAGGAGATAGAAGGCCACGCAATCGTGGCTGACCATCGGCTCGCCCATGGCCGCGACGGTGTCGGGGATCGCGGGCAGCAACCGATCGGTGCCGATGTGGATCTTGTGGTGATCCGTCGCGAAGGTGTCGGCGATCAGATCGGAGTAGGCGTACTCGTCGCCGGATTCGCCTGCGGCCGAATCGAATCCGATGCTGAAGGTGGCCAGGTCGGTCTGCCCCTGCTCGGCGAGCAATGCCACGACGAGCGAGGAGTCGACGCCGCCGGACAGGAGCACGCCGACCGGGACGTCGGCGACCATGCGTCGCTTCACCGAGGTGCGCAGCGAGTCCAGGAGCTCGGCATGCCAACGCTGCTCGTCCCAGTCCGCGCGGTCGGGGTGGGCCTCGAATCGCGGCTCCCAGTACTTCCGTTCGGTGCGCCGACCGTCGGGGTGGATGACCATGACCGTGGCCGGGGGCAGTTTGCGGATGCCGTTGTAGATGGTGTGCGGGGCCGGTACCACCGCATGGAAGCTGAAGTAGTGGTGTAGAGCAACACGATCGATCGACGTGTCGACGTCACCGGCACGGAGCAGCGCCTGCACCGACGACGCGAAGCGCAACCGGCCCGGGGTGTCGGCCAGGTAGAGGGGCTTGATGCCCAGACGGTCGCGGCCGAGGGTCACCACGCCGGTGTCGGTGTCGACGATCGCGAACGCGAACATGCCGATGAAATGGTCCACGCAGTCGGGGCCCCAGGCATGGAAGGCCTTGAGGATCACCTCGCTGTCGGCGTGGGAGAAGAAGGAGTAACCCTTCCCCTCGAGTTCGGCCCGCAGCTCGTGGTGGTTGTAGATGCAGCCGTTGAAGACGAGCGCCAGTCCGAGTGCGGGGTCGATCATCGGCTGGCTGCCCTTCTCGGACAGGTCGATGATCTTCAGGCGCCGATGTCCGAGAGCCACAGACCCTTTCGCGAAGACGCCGCTCCCGTCGGGCCCCCGGCGCGTCATCTCGCAGGTCATCGCGTCGACGGTCGCCACGTCGGGCACGCTGCCGTCGAAACGGATCTCGCCGCAGATTCCGCACATGATCTCTGTCCTCCTGCTCGGTGGCGCCTGTCGGGCGGTTCCCCGTCGATACCGTCCCTCTTCGATACTGCCGCACGCGGAGGGCGGAGCCCGGGGTCTTGCGCCGCTCCGGCGGGGAGGGCGTCGACCGCAGGGCCATCTCTCACCCTATGAGCATCGCCGCCGAGAGGCAGGCCGAGATGATGTCGCGGATTTGGCCCGGCGAGCCGGGTGAGCTGTGGCTACGATCTGGCGAGGCGGAGGGAGCAACATTGTTCACACAGGTCAGGCGCCGTGTCGGCGGGCTTGCCGGTGTCGTCGTCGGTGCGGTGCTCGCGATGACGGCCGTGGGGTCGGCCCCCGCGTCGGCGGCCCCGCAGGGCTATGCGCCGGGGCCCGGATGCGCATGGCAGCTGATGTCGAACAGCACCGATCTCAACGTCGCCTTCCCCGACGCCAACGCGACCTACTGGGTGCTGCCGTACGCCCTCGGCCCGGGGGACTCGATCCGCCTGTCGGGGACCTTTCCGGCTGCCCGGTACTTCTCGCTCAACACCTACGGCACCGACCTCGACACGGTCGACACGCTGCGCGACAACCAGATCCGGCCCGATGCAGGCAGCATCAACCCCTTCGCCGCGCCGGTCGCGATGCCGCCCGCGTCGAAGCGCACGTGGCAGGCGACGGTCGTGCCCGGCGCCGCCGACCACTCGCGCAACGAGATCCGCGGTCTCCCGGCCGGTGGTCAGAACGCGCCTGTCGGCTTCCTCATCGTGCGGATCTACGTCCCCGACGACCCGAACTCCCCGAACGGCGGCGTGCCACTGCCGAACGTGACCTTCTCGATCGGAGGCCAGAAGATCCCCGTCGCGCCGTGCGCGCAACCGTTCAACCCGCGCGACTACGACGGGCCGATCGCGCAGGCCCTCACCACGGTCTTCGACGACGCGATCGGCAACGCCGCGTCGGCCTCCCTCCCCGGGAACGCGAAGGAGGCGACCTTCGTGAACCCGGCCAGCACGTCGGGCCTGTTCCCCAACGGCGACAACAAGTACATCGGTTCGCTGCTCAACTACCAGCCCGGACGCGTCGCGGTGATCCGCGGAAAGGCGCCGAGCTTCCCCGACACTCGCGCCGGGCAGTCGCCGGCAACCCCGGGCGAACAGCTTCGGTATTGGTCGATGTGTCAGAACGACAAGGTGACGCCCTACCCGGTCGTCGCCTGTGCGGCCGACCACGCGACCCGGATCGACGCCGACGGCTACTACACCTACGTCGTCGCGGCGCCCGGTGACCTGACCGCGGCGCAGGTGGCCGGCTCCGACCTGACCGTCATCCCATGGGGCAGCACGGCCGTGTCGAAGGTCGTCTTCCTCCGCAACATGCTGCCGTCGTCGGAGTTCTACCCGAGCAGCGTGCAGGCGTCGCAGGCGAACAAGTCCGACCCGGCGTCGTCGATGGGGCCCTACTATCCGCGCGCGACCTACTGCTCGGCCGAGACGGTGCGCACGGCCGGCTGGCAGGCCTGCTACCGGTAGCCACCGCTACCGATGTCTACTTCGGGGTCACCCAGGTGGTGATGTCGCAGTGCACGACTTCGGTGCCCTTGGTGTCGGTGATGCTGACCGACACGGTGACGTCCGTGCCGGTGGTGATGGTCGCGAGGTCGACCGGCTCGGCCAGGCGGGCCTCCGCGATGAGTCGGGTGGTGGCCTTCGCCAGGTACCGCGTCTCCATCGCCTTGGGGATCCAGCGGTGCGAGGTCGGGGTGGTGGCCTCCATGAGCACACCCATCGCGGCCTCGGCCAGGTTGCACGCCGCTATCGCGTGGAACGTGCCGATGTGGTTGTGGACCCCGAACCAGTTGGGGGCGGTGACCTTGGCGAAACCGGGCTCCATCTCCTGGACGAGCGGGAAGACGGTACCGAAGTACGGGGCCTTGGCGACCAGGCCCAGCGAGAACAGGACGTTCCCGAGAGCGTTGTCGGGAAGCTTCTTGCGCAGGGCGTAGGTGGAACCGATAGCAGCCATGCGGGTATCTTACTCACGGGTCAGTTGAGCGGACCGGGGGTGTGACGAGGTCGGATTTGAATCGGCACCCGCCTCTGTTGCATACTTGTCGGGTTGCCTTGACCGGCAGACGCACGTCGCACTCTGTGCCGACACCGCCGAAGTGGTCAGGTGAATGACTCCCAGGCCCGGTTAACGGGGAATGGGCGTGTAACGCGTGCTCCGAATCAGTTTCACGGACTCGACACGCCCGACCGCGGGTGCCGGAGCAAACAGGTTCGTTCCAGAGACGAGCCAACGTACAACGACAGATGAACAGCGTCGATTGCCGAATCTCACACGGCGGTCATGTGCTCAGCCGGCGAGAGCCTGCCCTGGTCACGCGGTGTTTGTCTGTCGAGAACAACTGACGGAAGAGGACACAGCGTGGCGGGACAGAAGATCCGCATCAGGCTCAAGGCCTACGACCACGAGGCGATCGACGCTTCGGCGCGCAAGATCGTGGAGACCGTGACCCGTACGGGTGCACGTGTCGTTGGCCCGGTGCCGTTGCCCACCGAGAAGAACGTGTACTGCGTCATCCGTTCGCCGCACAAGTACAAGGACAGCCGCGAACATTTCGAGATGCGTACCCACAAGCGACTCATCGACATCCTCGACCCGACCCCGAAGACGGTCGACGCGCTCATGCGCATCGACCTGCCGGCCAGTGTCGACGTCAACATCCAGTAGGACGGGGACGAGATAAATCATGAGCAACCAGAGTTCATCCAAGGGCATCCTGGGCACCAAGCTCGGCATGACCCAGGTTTTCGACGAGAACAACCGCGTCGTTCCGGTCACGGTCATCCAGGCCGGCCCGAACGTCATCACCCAGCTCCGTACGCAGGACCGTGACGGCTACACCGCCGTCCAGCTCGCCTACGGTGCCATCGATCCCCGCAAGGTGACCAAGCCGGTCGCCGGCCAGTACGAGAAGGCCGGGGTCACCCCGCGCCGTCACCTGGCCGAGATCCGCGTCAACGACGTCAGCGAGTTCGAGATCGGCCAGGAACTGACCGCCGAGATCTTCGCCGACGGCGCGCTGGTCGACGTCACGGGCACCTCGAAGGGCAAGGGTTTCGCCGGCGTCATGAAGCGCCACGGCTTCGCCGGTCTGGGCGCCAGCCACGGCGCTCACCGCGTGCACCGCGCACCGGGCTCGATCGGTGGCTGCGCCACCCCGGGCCGCGTGTTCAAGGGCATGCGGATGGCCGGTCGTATGGGTAACGACAAGGTGACCACGCAGAACCTCACCGTCCACAAGGTGGACGCCGAGGCCGGCCTGCTGCTGATCAAGGGAGCGATCCCGGGTCGCAAGGGCGGCATCGTGGTGGTCCGCGACGCAGTGAAGGGTGGTGCGAAGTAGTGAGCACCGAGACCACGACCAAGTTGACGCTGGACGTCAAGACCGCCGACGGCAAGACCAACGGAACCGTTGACCTGCCGGCCGCGCTCTTCGACGCTCCCGCCAACATCGCGCTGATGCACCAGGTCGTCGTGGCCCAGCAGGCCGCGGCTCGCCAGGGCACGCACTCGACCAAGACCCGCGGCGAGGTCCGCGGCGGTGGCGCCAAGCCTTACCGCCAGAAGGGCACCGGCCGTGCGCGTCAGGGTTCGACCCGTGCACCGCAGTTCACCGGTGGTGGCACCGTCCACGGCCCGCAGCCGCGTGACTACAGCCAGCGCACCCCCAAGAAGATGAAGGCCGCCGCCCTGCGCGGTGCCCTGAGCGATCGCGCTCGCAACGAGCGCATCCACGTGATCACCGAACTGGTTGCGGGGCAGGCCCCCTCGACCAAGGCGGCTCGCGAGTTCCTGGAGAGCCTCTCCGATCGTCGCAAGTTCCTGGTCGTTCTCGGCCGCGAGGACCTGACGGCGTGGAAGAGCGTGGCGAACCTGAACAACGTGCTCCCGATCGCTCCCGATCAGCTCAACACCTACGACGTCCTGGATTCGGACGAGGTTGTGTTCAGCGTCGAGACGCTCAATGCCTTCATCGAGCAGAACACGGCGGATGCCAAGGCTGCCGTCGAGAAGACAGCAGAGGAGGCCTGACATGACGACCGTTGCCGATCCGCGCGACATCATCCTGGCGCCCGTGATCTCCGAGAAGTCCTATGGACTCATGGAGGACAACGTGTACACCTTCCTGGTGCACCCGGAGTCCAACAAGACCGAGATCAAGATCGCGATCGAGAAGATCTTCGGTGTGAAGGTTGCCAGCGTCAACACCGCGAACCGACAGGGCAAGCGCAAGCGGACCCGCTCCGGCTACGGCCAGCGCAAGTCCACCAAGCGCGCCATCGTGTCGTTGACCGCAGACAGCAAGCCCATCGAGATCTTCGGAGGCTCGGTCAGCTGACCGGGACTTCGGCGAGAAGGACTAGATACTCATGGCTATTCGTAAGTACAAGCCGACGACCCCGGGTCGTCGTGGGGCCAGCGGCTCCGACTTCGCCGAGGTCACCCGTGACCATCCGGAGAAGTCGCTGGTGCGTCCGCTCCACGGGCGCGGTGGCCGTAACGCTCACGGCCGCATCACCACTCGTCACAAGGGTGGCGGCCACAAGCGTGCCTACCGTCTGATCGACTTCCGTCGTAACGACAAGGACGGCATCAACGCCAAGGTCGCTCACATCGAGTACGACCCCAACCGCACCGCGCGCATCGCGCTGTTGCACTACGTCGACGGCGAGAAGCGCTACATCATCGCGCCGAAGAACCTGAAGCAGGGCGACATCGTCGAGAGCGGTCCGGCCGCCGACATCAAGCCCGGCAACAACCTGCCGCTGCGCAACATCCCGACCGGTACCCAGGTCCACGCCGTGGAGCTGCGCCCGGGCGGTGGCGCCAAGATGGCACGTAGCGCCGGCGCGTCGATCCAGCTGCTCGGCAAGGAAGGCTCCTACGCCACGCTGCGTATGCCTTCCGGCGAGATCCGTCGTGTCGACGTGCGCTGCCGCGCAACCGTCGGCGAGGTGGGCAACGCCGAGCAGAGCAACATCAACTGGGGCAAGGCCGGCCGTATGCGCTGGAAGGGCAAGCGCCCGACCGTCCGCGGTGTCGTCATGAACCCGGTTGACCACCCGCATGGTGGTGGTGAGGGCAAGACCTCCGGTGGTCGCCACCCGGTCTCGCCGTGGGGTAAGCCCGAGGGCCGCACCCGTAAGAACAAGGCCAGCGACAAGCTGATCGTCCGTCGCCGTCGCACCGGCAAGAACAAGCGATAACAGGAGGAGGTAAGAGAATGCCACGCAGCCTCAAGAAGGGCCCGTTCGTCGACGACCACCTCCTGAAGAAGGTGGACGTCCAGAACGAAAAGGGCACCAAGCAGGTCATCAAGACCTGGTCCCGCCGTTCGACCATCATTCCCGACTTCATCGGTCACACCTTTGCCGTCCATGACGGACGCAAGCACGTGCCGGTGTTCATCTCGGACTCGATGGTCGGTCACAAGCTGGGCGAGTTCGCCCCCACCCGCACCTTCAAGGGTCACATCAAGGATGACCGGAAAGCGAAGCGCCGCTGATGACTACGCAGACCGATAATCCGACCGCCAAGGCCACCGCGAAGTTCGTGCGCGTCACGCCGATGAAGGCCCGCCGCGTGCTGGACCTCATCCGCGGCAAGAACGTGGACGAGGCACTGGACATTCTGCGGTTCGCCCCGCAGTCGGCGTCCGAGCCCGTGTACAAGGTGCTGGCCAGCGCTGTCGCCAACGCAGAGAACAACCTGGATCTGGATCGCCGGACCCTGGTCGTCGCTACCGCGTTCGCCGACGAGGGCCCGACCCTCAAGCGCTTCCAGCCGCGTGCCCAGGGCCGCGCATTCCGTATCCGCAAGCGCACCAGCCACATCACCGTGGTCGTGGAGAGCCTGCCGGAGAAGGCAGCCGGCGGCCGTGGCCGCTCGCGTCAGCCGAAGAAGAAGGGAGCCTAGTAGTGGGCCAGAAAATCAACCCGCACGGCTTCCGTCTGGGCATCACCACCGACTGGAAGTCGCGGTGGTACGCCGACAAGCAGTACGCGGACTACGTCAAGGAAGATGTCGCGATCCGCAAGCTCCTCTCCACGGGGCTCGAGCGCGCAGGCATCGCGAAGGTGGAGATCGAGCGCACCCGTGACCGGGTTCGCGTCGACATCCACACCGCGCGTCCGGGCATCGTCATCGGTCGCCGTGGCGCCGAGGCCGATCGCATCCGCGGCGACCTGGAGAAGCTGACCGGTAAGCAGGTCCAGCTGAACATCCTCGAGGTCAAGAACGCAGAGTCCGAGGCCCAGCTGGTGGCCCAGGGCGTCGCCGAGCAGCTGAGCAACCGTGTGGCGTTCCGCCGCGCGATGCGCAAGGCGATCCAGTCGGCGATGCGTCAGCCGAACGTGAAGGGCATCCGGGTCCAGTGCTCGGGTCGTCTGGGCGGCGCTGAGATGAGCCGCAGTGAGTTCTACCGCGAGGGACGCGTGCCGCTGCACACGCTGCGCGCCGACATCGACTACGGACTCTACGAAGCCAAGACCACCTTCGGCCGTATCGGTGTGAAGGTGTGGATCTACAAGGGCGACATCGTCGGTGGACGCCGCGAGCTGGCTGCGGCCGCTCCGGCAGCCGAGGATCGCCGTCCGCGCCGGCCCAGCCGGCCCCGGCGTAGCGGTGCCTCGGGCACCACTGCGACGAGCACCGACGCCGCTCGCGCGGCCGAGGCCGCTCCCGCCGAGGCCACTGCTGGTGCGGCTGAGAAGCAGGAGGGCTAGGCCATGTTGATCCCACGTCGGGTCAAGCACCGCAAGCAGCATCACCCCAGCCTCAAGGGGCAGGCCAAGGGCGGCACCAAGGTGACGTTCGGCGATTACGGCATCCAGGCTCTGGAAGGCGCGTACATCACGAACCGTCAGATCGAGTCCGCTCGTATCGCGATCAACCGGCACATCAAGCGTGGCGGCAAGGTCTGGATCAACATCTTCCCGGACCGCCCGCTCACCAAGAAGCCGGCCGAAACCCGCATGGGTTCGGGTAAGGGTTCGCCCGAGTGGTGGGTCGCCCCGGTCAAGCCGGGTCGCGTGCTGTTCGAGATGACCTACCCGAATGAGGAGATCGCTCGCGAGGCCCTGCGCCGCGCCCAGCACAAGCTCCCCATCAAGACCCGGATCGTGACACGAGAGGAGCAGTTCTGATGTCTCTCGGAGTTGCTGCGAACGAGCTGCGCGAGCTCAACGACGCCGATCTGGTCGACCGCCTGAAGGAGTCGAAGGAAGAGCTCTTCAACCTTCGCTTCCAGATGGCCACCGGCCAGCTCGACAACAACCGCCGTCTGCGCACCGTGCGTCGCGAGATCGCACGTATCTACACCGTCATGCGTGAGCGTGAGCTGGGCCTGGCGTCGGGACCGGAAGGTGAAGACGCATGAGTGAGGACCAGAAAGTGACCGAAAACCAGGCTGCCGAGCGTAACCGCCGCAAGGAGCGGATCGGCTACGTGGTCAGCGACAAGATGCAGAAGACCATCGTGGTCGAGCTGGAAGATCGTAAGAGCCACCCGCTCTACAAGAAGATCATCCGGACCACGAGCAAGGTCAAGGCACACGACGAGAACGGCGATGCCGGCGTCGGTGACCGCGTGCGGATCATGGAGACCCGCCCGCTGTCGGCGACCAAGCACTGGCGTCTGGTCGAGGTGCTGGAGAAGGCCAAGTAAGCCGACTCCCAGCGAGATCGACACCCGAACGGCCCGTTCCCCTCTCGAGGGGGACGGGCCGTTTGTCGTGCCGGGGGTGCGTACGCCGTTCCCGTTGGTTCCCCCGATGGATTGACCGCGTCACCGGTGGATGTGAGGGTTGACCTGATGGCCGCGACCGATGCATCTCTCTCCGACAAACCGACGGAACATCCGGCTTGGGTGCGTCGGATCTTCGAATCCGACTCGGCCGAGCCGGATCTCGACCATGTCCGCCGGATAGGCGCGCGCTTCCTCGGCCTCGGCTTCATCGGCTACCCGATCGTCTCGTTCGCGGCGATCGCCTCCGCCGCCACGGTGACCGCCTCCTGGTGGGTTCCGCTGAGCATCCTGCTGTCCGTCGGGCCCGGAATCCTCCTGATTCTCTTCAGCTTCCGCCGGGGCGTGTCCTGGCTCGGCCCACTGGCCCTGGCCACCTGGGGTGGCTATCTGTTGGCAATCGCGCTGTGGTTCCCGGCGTGGACCGGGACCACGCTTGCCGACCCGGAGGACGTGGCGCAGTGGATGATCGCGTTCTGCGGAATGCCGAGCATGGTGTTGATGCTCGTCAATGCCAGGCTCGGTGCGATCAGTCTCGTCGTGTCGTCCGTTGTCTCGCATGTCTCGCAGCAACTCGGGCGGTTCGGGGCGATCACCTCGGATCTGGTGTTCGAGATCGTGTGGTCGGTCGTGTTCACCGCGGTCTTCCTCGCGGTTGTCCTCGTGGCCGCCCGCACCGGACGGCATCTGGACGAGACCCGTGAGGAGACCTACCGGAACGCGGCGAATGTCGCCGCGGAGGCGGCCCGCGAGGTCGAGAAGGCACGGTTCGACGCCATCGTCCACGACCGGGTGATCGCGTCCCTGCTCGCGGTGCAACCGGGCACACCGGATCACCGCCTCGCCGCACAGGCCCGCTCCGCTCTCGAGGAACTGGTCCGCGTGCCGAGCGAAGGCGACGCCGAATTGGTGTCACGAGCGGAGACGCTCCGCCGGATCAGGTCGGCCGCCGCCGACGTCTCCGAGCGATTCGAGGTCCAGATCCTCGGCGCTGCGGCCGACTCCGACGGTACGAGGGTCGCTCGGTGGGACCACGTCGACTATCCCGTGGAAGTCGTGCAGGCGGTTGTCGAGGCGATGTCCGAGGCGCTGCGCAACGTCGTCCGGCACGCCGGGCCCGAGGCCGAGTGCGCGGTGATCGTGCAGCTCGCGCCGGAGGTGCTGAGCATGGCGGTCGTCGACAACGGCACCGGCTTCGATCCGGACTCGGTGGGCCCCGGTCGGGTCGGGATCGCGGTCAGCATCCGCGGCCGGATGTCCCGACTGCCCGGTGGCCACGCGCAGGTGCACAGTCGGCCGGGCCGTGGGACCACCGTCCAGATCGGGTGGGAGCGGTCGTGATCGGGGACCGGGCACGCCACCTGGACGCGGAGCGGGGAGCGGTCGTCAACGCCTTCGGCATCGGCTCGCGTCCGTTGTGGGTGACGATGGGAGCCTTCGGTTGCGGTTATCTCGCCGTCACCGTGTACGCCAACGCGGATGTCACCGGGGTGTGGCAGTGGGTCGGGATCATCGCCGGTTTCCTGTTCTTCGCAGCCGGCGCATTCCTGATCCTCGACGCGCCCGGCGACCCGTTGCCGGGGCCGACCACGGTGCTGATCGCGGTGCTGTCAGTCGCCGGGGTGACAGCCTCCCTGTTCTCGCTGCCGTTCCCGTTGACGCATGTCATGCAGACCGGCCCGTCCATTGGTGCGTCGGTCATCGTCCTCGCCTTCGTCGCGGTGCGCGGCCGACCACTGGCAGCGTGGAGCGCGAGCATCGTGATCTCGTTGGTGGCGACCGAGTGGGGGCATGTCGCGATCGGGGATGCGATGTGGGGTCTGGCGGTGACCCTGCCCGGCTACGCGATCATGATCATGGGCTCGTTGTTCTCGCTCATGCTGCGGCCGATGGCCCGGCAACTGTACGGGCTGCGTGAGGCCAACGAAAGGCAGGCGGCGCGTGATGCTGCGGCGGCTGCGGCGGCCGAGGTTCGGAGCCGGCGCCTGGCAGCGCTCGACGAACGTGCCCGGCCGATTCTCACCCGCATCGCCGAGCGACAGGAGTTCAGTGCCGAGGAGGTCGCCGTCGCCCGCCTCATCGAAGCCCAGCTCCGCGACGGCATCCGAGCATCGGATCTCGACGTGCCGGAGGTCCGGGACGCGGCGTGGCGTGCTCGGCAGCGGGGCGTGAAGGTGGTGCTGCTCGACGACGGCGGTCTGTCCGTCCTCGCCGAAGAGGAGGCCGCGCGGACTCGTGACCGGCTTGGTGCCGCGGTTGCCGAACTCCTCGCCGACGCCGAGAGCGGTCGCGTGACCGTTCGCATCCACCCGCCGGGTCGGAACACTCTGGCGTCGGTGGGGGTCGACACCGACGATCAGGTGGAACTGGTCGAGTTCACGACCGCGGGGGCAGCTCTTCAAGAGGCTTCGGCGGACCGGCGGTTGTCCAGATGAGCACGACGACACGGTCCCACAGCACCGTGGGTGCGGTGCGTGCGGCGCGTGTCGTCGATCGCGTTCGCCGAGGCCTGGGGCGCGGTATCCGCGAGGACTCTTCCGACCTCGACCGGCAGAAGCGGATCGGGTGCAGGTTCGTCGGGAGCGGACTCCTCGCCTTTGCCACCGTCATGATTCCGGTCGCCGTGATGCGAGCCGACCTCGCGGCATCCTGGTGGACGCCGGTGAGCTTTCTGCTGGTGGTCGTGCCCGCCGTTCTCTTGGTGGCCTCGACCTTCCTGACCGTTCCGCGAGCTCTGCTGGGACTGGTCTGTGCCTGCGCATTGGGTTATCTCGCCGCGACGCTCCTGTGGTTCCCGGCCTGGCTCGGTGAACCGGACGAGGAGGCCCGCTGGGCGGTGTGGTTGTTGCAGTTCCCGTCGGTGCCGAGCTTCGGACTGGTCGTCATGCTGCGCACCGGCCTGGCCGTGACGAACCTGGTCGTCGCCACCTTCGCCGTGCACGCCGCCAACCAGATCGCCCGCTACGGGGAGCTCCGTCCCGTCGAGTTGCTGAGTGTCCCGCTGTCCGCGGCGCTTGCCGGGGTGTTCCTGGCCGTGGCCTTGGCTGCGGTGCGCAACGTGCGTGCCCTCGACGCGCGGCACCCCGCAGTCCTTTCGATGACCGCGAGGGCCGCTGCCGGCGCGGCACAGGAGGCGGAGCGTTCCCGGTTCGCCTCCTTGATCCACGACCACGTGATCGCCACCCTCCTGGCCGTTCGGGAGGGGCCACCCGACCCGCGGCTCGCGGAGCAGGCGGCATCGGCGATCGACGAACTCGACCGCAGCACCGTACCGCCGTCAGAAGTCACGGCTCGGACCTTCGACTCGCGGATGGAGGAGACCGTCGCTTCGATGGGCGGGTTCGCCTCGTACACGCACGTCGTCACGTCACCCGGGGTGGGTTATCCGGCGCAGGTCGTGGAGGATGTGGTCGACTGCGTGGCCGAGGCCACCCGGAACTGTGTGCGGCATGCGGGCCCGGACGCGCGCTGCGAGGTCACCGCCGAGTTCGGGCGCGGCTTCGTGAAGGTGACCGTGGTCGATGACGGAGTGGGCTTCGATCCCGCCGTCGTCGATCCGAGGCGCTTCGGTATCGCGGTCGGCATCCGTGTGCGAATGGCCGGTCTGCCGGGCGGCAGCGCCGAGATCAAGAGCGCGCCGGGCCAGGGCACGGCCGTCACCGTCGAATGGAGGCGGCCATGAACTCGCATCCGATGCCCGAGGAAGCGATCGACCTCGACGCGACGACCGAAAATCTTTTCGGACTCGGCTCGCCGCTGCTCGTCAGAGCTCTCCTCGTCTTCGCGTTGATCTACGTGGCCGTGACCATCGGCGCCGGTTGGCAGATCCGATCGGTCGGCACCTGGGTCGCGCTGACGGCGGGTTTCGTCCTGTTCGTGGTGGCCACGTCTTTGCTCATGCGCTACGGCCGGACGACGCTGCCGTGGGGCACCGCAGCGGTGGTGACCGTCCTGACCGTCGCCGGACTCGCGATGTCGTTCTGGACTCTCTCGCTCGACACGTACCTGACCCTTCAGACCACGCCCGCGAGCTCGGCGTTGACGATCATCCTGGCCATGGTGGTGCTGTACCGGCGACCTCTGTTCGCGTGGGTGGGGGCGTTCTGCGCCACTGGGCTGGCTGCGGTCACCGGGCAGATGATCGGCATCGGCTACGCGGTCGGGGCCGGCAACACCCTCTTCTGTTATCCCGTCCTGGTGCTGGCAACACTGTTCGGGCTCATGGCGATCCCGATGCCCGACCGCCTCCGCAGCCTTCGGGAGCAGGCGTTCGCGCAGGCGGCGGAGGAGGCAGCGACGGCGGCGTCGGCCGACGAACGGAGAAGGCAGCTCGAGCGTCTCGACGCGGGCGCACGTCCGATCCTGGAGCAGATCGCCGGCGGACACGAGTTCGGCCCCGAGGAGGCGCGCGACGTGCGCCTGACGGAGGCGCAGCTCCGCGACACCATCCGCGCGCCCGGCTGGGACGCGCCGGAGGTGGCTGAGTCGGTGTGGGCCGTGCGCCGACGCGGCGTCTCCGTCCGGTTGCTCGACGACGGCGCCCTCGACGACTACGCGTCAGACGACCTCGACGACGAATCCTCGCCCGGGAGCCTCGCACGTCGGATGCTCGTCGAAGAGTTGACCGCGGTCGAGTCGACATCCGCCGCTCACGGCAGTGTCACCGCCCGCATCCTGCCGGCGGGACGGGACGTGCTCGCCTCGATCGTGGTCGACGTCGGCCTCCGCATGCGCCGGGTGGAGATCCACCGGGACTCCGGCGTCAGCGTGGACGCCACCCCGGTGGGAGATGTGGACACCTCGGGGACCGCCCCAGGTCCGGTCGCCCCGGCTTGAGGCGATCCGTCAGGGCTGCTGATCCCGGAGCCAGGCCAGGACGTCGCGCGTGACCGGTCGCGCGGCATCGGCGTACTCCGGATGCTTCTTCAGGAACGCCGCAACGAGGGGGCAGACCCCGACGATGACCAGCCCGCGCGACCGGGCGTCGTCGAGTGCCTCTCGAACCAGGATCGTCGCGAGTCCCCGGCCACCGAACTCCTCGGCGACCTCGGTGTGGAAGAAGACCCGTTCGGTGACCGCGCCTGAGTCATCGGCGCGGTCCCGGTACTCGGCGAAGCCCGCTACGAGATCACCGTCGGACGTCCCTTCGACGGTGATCTCGTAGCGTCGGGCAGAGCCGTTGTCGCGTACCGACGTGGTTGCACCGGTCTTGTCGGTGGTCTGCTCGTGTTGGGTCACGGTGTCACCTTGCCATGATCGGCCCCTCTGCGGACCACGGGAAGTTGATCCACTTGTCCGTCGTACGCCAGGTGTAGTCGGGAACCGTGATGGTGTACGGCTTCTTGTACAGAACGGCGTTGCGTACCTCCGCGACGCGGCCCTGCTCCTCACAGAAGTCGTTGACCAGCTTGAGAGTCTTCCCGGTGTCCGCCACGTCGTCGACGACCAGCACCCGCTGGTCGGTCAATCCGCTCGACTCGAGCAGGGAGGGCAGCATGACCGGCTCCGAGAGGGTCTCTCCGACGCCGGTGTAGAACTCCACGTTCAGCGAGATCATCAACTTGCAGTCGAGCGCGTATGCGATCGCGCCGGCGGGGATGAGGCCGCCGCGCGCGATGCCCAGGATGATGTCGGGCGCGAAACCGTCGTCGACGACCTGTTGGGCGAGCTCGCGGCAGGCGACGCCGTTGAGCTCCCAGGACAGGATCTCTCGCTCGGTGTCAGAAGGGGGGCATGAGGAGACTGTCCCAGAGCACGGCCGGCGGCGCTGCGTTCGGGCCCGAAATCGGACATGTGTCCGCCAGTCCAGAGACACGACAGTCACCGGGTGATTGCCAACCCTGGGATGGATAGGCTGGTATGGGTCCGGGTCCGAAGCTCGGAGTCGCAGCGTAGGTAATCGACTGAAAGAAGAGATGCCCGTGGCCTCTGGTCAGCAATCCTCCGATGAGATGCGCCAACCTCGGCATCGGCGACCCGAAGACGATCTCCCGACGGACGATCGGACCGCGCCGGCAGCCGCCGAGAACGACCCAGACGCCGTTGCGGCGAAATTGCGGGAATGGCGCCTGGAGAACGAGCGGAGGAACGCAGCCACCGGCACGCGAGAGAGTACGACACCGGTTGTGGACGCAGCGACCACCTCGGAAGAGGACGAACCAGCGCATCTCGTGCAATCGGCGACATCCGCCGGTTCGGGTGTCGAGACCGCAACGCGGGTGACTGGCCTCGACGGCAGCGATCGACCTGCCGAAGACGATCTGCAACTGCATGTTCACGCCCCTCAACAGTCGGCGACGATGGTTGCCGACGCGAGTCCTGCTGATGTTCGCGAGTCGGGACGCCTTGCACCGACCGGTGCGGCTGCGATCGATGTGAGGAACCTGCAGAAGCGCTTCAAGGACACTCTCGCCGTGCAGGACGTCAGCTTCACAGTGCCGGCCGGCAGTATCGTCGCGCTACTCGGACCCAACGGTGCCGGCAAGACGACCACTGTCAACATGCTGTGCACGCTCCTGAAGCCGGACGGTGGCTCGGCAACCGTCAACGGGCACGACGTCGTCGCCGAATCCGCCGCAGTCCGTCGGTCCATCATGCTGACCGGGCAGTTCGCCGCTCTCGACGAGGCGCTGACGGGGCGCGAGAACCTGATCCTGTTCGGTCGCCTGCTCGGGCTCTCCAAGTCTGCTGCCCGGGCCCGTGCAGACGAGTTGCTCGAGACGTTTTCGCTGGTCGAGGCCGGCGGCAAACGTGTCGGGCAGTACTCGGGCGGCATGCGGCGGCGTATCGACATCGCCTGCGGACTCGTCACCTCGCCGAAAGTGGTCTTCCTCGACGAACCGACCACCGGTCTCGATCCCCGCAGTCGTCTCGAGGTGTGGTCGTTGGTCGGACGACTCCGCGACGAGGGCGTCACCATCCTGCTCACCACGCAGTACCTCGAAGAGGCCGACGTCCTGTCCGACAACATCATTGTCATCGACAAGGGACGCGTGATCGCCCAGGGAACCTCCGACGAGCTCAAGGAGGCCACCGGCGCGGCGTACTGCGAGGTCACCCCCGCCCGTGCCGCTGATCTGCCGCAGCTGTTGGACGTCCTGGCCGATCTCGTCCCGGAGGGCGCGGCGCACACCGACGATCACGCGGTCTCCGTTCCGGCGCCACGCGGTACGGAGACGCTGGTGGAAGTCATCCGTCGCACCACCGAAGCCGAGATCGAACTCTCCGACGTCGCGATGCGACGCCCTTCGCTCGACGAGGTGTTCCTGGCGTTGACCGATCCCGATCGCAGCGGGAAGTAGGCGTCATGTCGGTGTCCGAAGTCGGCTCCTTGTCTGCGTCCGCAGGCGTACCCGCAGAAGCCCGAACCCGCCCGCTGCAACAGTGGTGGGCGCTCACATTGCGTGGTGTCTCCAAGGTTTTCCGCAACGGTGAGTTCGTGTTCGCGTTCGTTTCCCCGGTCTTCCTCGCAGTGTGTTTCTATCTGCCCCTGAGTAGCCTGATGGATTCGTTCGGCGTGAGCTACGGACAGTTCTTGATGCCCATCATCGTGCTGCAATCCGTGGGCTTCGCCGCATCGTCGGCCGCGATGCGCTCGTCTTTCGACGACACCCAGGGAATCAACACGCGTTTTCGCGTGCTGCCGATGCCGGTTGCGGTTCCGATGTGTGCGCGGCTGGCCACGAATGTGGCCCTGCTCGTCGTGTCCTTGATCTGCGCGACAGTTGCCTGCGCCGCCATCGGGTGGCGCCCGATGGGTGGACTCGTCGGCACAGTCGGTCTCTACACCGTGGCGTTCACCGTCGGTGTTCTCATCGCCCTGCTGGCGGATGGGATCGGCCTGGTGGCAGGCAGTCCAGAGGCGACGAGTCAGGCCATGATGCTCCCGACCCTCATCCTGGGGATGATGTCGACCGGCTTCGTGCCCGTCTCGCAGTTCCCCGAGTGGATTCAGCCGTTCGTTCGCAACCAACCCATCTCTCAGTTCGTGAACGTGATGCGCGCCACGGATTATGGGGCGCTGAGCTGGGAGATCCTCCAGCCGACGATCCTGTGGTGCATCGGGCTTCTCGCAGTCGCCGTGCTCCTCCTCGTGATGGGTAGCCGGAAGGGTCGTTCATGAGCGCGCCTCACGCCGACAGCGGCGCAACGACGCTGCAGACCGAACCGTCGACGATTCAGGGGGACCCGCACGCCGAATCCCCTGCCGCAGGTGCGATCAGCGTTCATCCCGAAGGCTCGATCCGCGCCTGGTGGAGCCAGAGCCTCGCACTGACCGGGCGCCAATTGCTCGTCTTCGTCCGCGACGTCCCGACGCTTCTGCAGTCGCTGATCGTTCCCGCGTTGAGCATGCTGATGTTCAAGGTCGTGCTCGGCGACGCTGTCGGACGAGCAACCGGCCAGGACAGCGCCTACGGCACGGTTCCGCTGGTGATCCTCGTCGGCGCGATGTTCGGGTCGATCGCGTCGGCCACACGACTCAACCGGGAACGGTCAACCGGGCTGCTGGCCCGCTTGTACGTCCTGCCGATCAACAGGGGCGCCGACCTCACCGCCCGCGTGGCCTCCGACTTGACCCGAGTGCTGGTCACGACGCTGCTGCTGCTGGCCGCCGGGCACCTGATCGGCTTCCGCTTCACGCAGGGCGTCGGACCGGCCATCGGTCTGGTGCTGGTCGCGTTGGCCTACGGTGCAGCGTTCGGGATCATGACGCTGGCGCTGGCCGTCAACGCGGCACCGGGTGCGCCGATCGTGCCGTACCTGGGGCTCTTCTCGAGCCTGTTGATGTTCTTCAACTCGGGGTTCTCGCCACTGAGCGCATACCCGGATTGGTTGCAGCCGATCGTGGCGAACCAACCGATGACGCCGGCCATCGATCTGATGCGAGCGCTCGCGGTCGGCGGCCCGATCGCGGAGAACCTCCTCAAGGTGAGCATCTGGACGGTTGCGCTGCTGGCGCTGTCGATCTACCCGGCGCTGCGCGGATACCGGAAGGCCGCAACCGCCCGGTGAGGCCATCATCGACCGGTCGTTCGCATCCGATAACGTGTTGAGCGTTCGATCGGTGGGTACACCGCGATGAGAGCAGGGTTCGAGGCACGTGCCGCAGGCAGGTCAACGACTCGAACGCTCGGTCTCGACTGTCGGTTCCAGGCCCGCCGATCTGCTGAAACCGGATGTGAACACGGCGAGCCGCCCTGCTCGCACACAAACGCGTGGAAAGCTGATGTCATTGCCGAATGTAACGATGAGGAGGGTTCGGGCCGATTAACAGAAGTGGTGCCTGCTCGGTTGCTGGAGTGATTTTCCGGGCATTTCCGAGCGTGCCACAATCGCAACCTGGAAAAACAGCCTAGTTTTGGTGTTTGTGGGACGAAATCTATCGGTCGTATCAGGTCTAATCGATAGAACCGAGGCAGTCGAAGCAGTGAGGAGTGTCAGCGTCCGTGGCGACCGCCGATAACAGCGACAGCGCGAACGTTGTCGGAAACAACATCACTGAAGTCCTGCCTCTCACCGCGGCACAGCGAGGAATGTGGTTCGCCGACACCCTGTCGCCGGATTACTCGGTGAACATCGCCCAATACGTCGACATCCGCCACGAACCCGGCGGCTTCGACATCGACCTCCTCGAACACTGCTGCGTCGAGGTCGGCAAGACCCTCGAATCCCCGTATGTCCGTCTCACCGAGATCGACGGGGTTCCGATGCAGTACGTCGATCTCGAATTCGACCAGCACGTCGACATCATCGATTTCCGCGGCGAAGCCGATCCGGTCGCGGCCGCGATGGCCTGGATGCAGGCCGAATACCGGCGTCCCGTCGACCTCATGAACGACCAGCTGATCGTCATCGCGATATTGCGGGTCTCCGACGACCGGACGTTCTGGTACAACCGCGCCCACCACATCATCATCGACGGTTACGCAGCGCTGTCGATCATGCGACGCACCGTCGACCGCTACAACGCGATCCGGCGCGGTGAAGAGCCGAAGGACAGGACACCGGCCACGATGGCCGAGATCGTGGCCTACGAGGACACGTATCAGGCCAGCAGCCGCCGCGACACCGACCGCGCGCACTGGTTGTCGCGTGTTTCGGATCTGCCCGAACGGGTGACCCTCGCCCACGGTGCCGGCACCGCCCCGCTCTCGTTCGACAACGTCGTGGCCGGTGGCGACCTGCCGGTCGCCCAGCAGCGGCGCCTCGAATCGCTTGCCACCGAGTTCAACAGCTCACTGGCCGTCCTCATGTCGGCGGCCTTCGGTGCATTCCTGTCGCGGATGACCGGCTCCGACGACATCGTGATGACGCTGCCGGTGACGGGTCGGACCACCGCGAAGATCAAGGCCTCCGGCGGCATGGTCTCGAACGTGCTGCCGATCCGACTGCGGGATGTCCCGGCGAGTACGGGCCGGGAACTGGTCGCCGCAGCTCAGCTCGAGCTGACCGGCGCGCTCCGCCATCAGCGGTACCGGTCCGACGACATCCGCCGCGACGCCGGATTCGAGGCGAACTCGGTCTCGTTCGGCCCGACCATCAACATGGTCTTCTTCGACGACCAGGTCGCCATCGACGGCACGACGATGGACTACCGCATCCTCACCTCGGGCATCCTCGAGGACCTGCTCATCAACCTGTACCAGTCGAGCCCTGACGCGCCCCTCGTCGTCGATCTGCACGGCAATCCATACCTGTACTCCGAGGCCGAGATCGCGTCGCATCATCGCCGGTTCCTGGCTTTCGTCGAGCATCTCTTCGACAACGTCGACGCCCCGATCGATTCGATGCCGGTCCTGCTCCCGGGTGAGGACGCCGAACTCGATCACTTCGAACGCGGGCCGCGCACCGACTGGACCGCGGCGCAGGCCGGCAACCACACGCTTCTCGACCTGTTCGCCACGCGTGTGGCCGAAAACCCCGATGCGCCGGCGATCGTCACCGACGACGCCGAGTTCACCTACCGCGAGTTCGATGCGAGAAGCCGTGAGCTCGCAGCCGCCCTGGTCGAGGCGGGCGTACGACCCGGTGACAAGGTGGCAGTACTGGTCGAACGCGGCGTGGAGCAGGTCATGGCCGTGTACGCGACCCTGATGGCCGGCGCCGCATACGTACCCGTCGACGTGGAGCAACCCGAGGACCGTCGGAGCCTGATCCTCGACACCGCACAACCGACCGTGGTGATCGACCGCGAGTTCCTCGCGAACGCCGGTTCCTCAGCGGCCGATGCATCGTCTCGCCGGCTTCCGGTGGACGAGGGCAGCATCCGTCCGGACTCGGCCGCCTACGTGATCTTCACGTCCGGTTCGACCGGTGTCCCGAAGGGCGTGCAGGTCTCGCACGGTGCCGTCGTCAACCGACTGGCGTGGATGCAGGACCACTACCGCATCGGCCCTTCCGACGCCGTTCTCTACAAGACGCCGATCACATTCGACGTCTCGGTCTGGGAGTTGTTCTGGCCCTTGCAGATCGGCGCGCGAATGGTGGTCGCCCGCGCCGGTGGGCACCGGGACCCGGCCTACCTCCGCGACACCATCGTCGAACGCGGGGTGACCACGCTCCACTTCGTGCCGTCGATGCTGGACGTGTTCGTCGAAGTGGCGGCGACCGGCGAGCCGGCGATCCCGGCCACGGTCCGACGGGTCTTCACCTCCGGTGAGGCGCTGCCGGCGAATCTCGCGACCCAAGTGGTCGAACACTCGGATTCGGAGTTGGTGAACCTCTACGGTCCCACCGAAGCGGCGGTCGACGTCACCGAGTATCGCGTCGGTGGTGGGGAAGTCCACATGCCCATCGGGCGACCGGTGGCCAACACCGACACCTATGTGCTCGACTCCCAGCTCCGTCGGGTGCCCGTCGGGGTGGTCGGCGAGTTGTACCTCGCCGGTGCTCAGCTCGCGGACGGGTATCTCGGCCGTGGCGGGCTGACTGCCGAGCGGTTCGTGGCCAATCCGTTCGACGCCGGCACCCGGATGTACCGGACCGGAGATCTGGTGCGGTGGAACGCAACCGGGATGCTCGAGTACCTGGGGCGCACCGATTTCCAGGTCAAGATCCGTGGACAGCGCGTCGAACTCGGCGAGATCGAGTCCGTGCTGTTGGCCGAGGGATCGGTCTCCGCGGCCGTGGCGATCGTCCGCACCGACGCCGGCGGCGCCGCAGTCGTCGCCTACGTCAAACCCCGCGACACCACGATCCCGGCCGAGGTCATCGTCGACCGGCAGATGCGTGCCGCGCGCAACGGCCTTCCCGCACACATGGTTCCGTCCGCAGTGGTCGTTCTCGAGGCCTTCCCGGTGAACGCCTCGGGCAAGCTGGACCGACGCGCGCTCCCCGCGCCCGCTTCCACCACGGCTGCCGAGCGTGTCTACGTGGCTCCCCGGTCGGAGATCGAGGAAAAGGTGGCCGAGATCGTCGGTGACGTCCTCGGTGTCGAGCGAATCGGCATGCGGGACAACATCTTCGCTCTCGGTGCCGACTCCCTGGCCGCGGCCCGGCTGGCGTCGAGGCTGCGAAAGCAGTACTCGCGGGCAGTCGCGCTGGGCGACATCTTCAACAGCAACGACGTCGGCGAGCTGGCCGCCGCCATCGCCGATGCCGCGGTGGTCGAGGCGCGGCCGCCCCTGCGTCGGGGTACGCGGCCGGAGACCATCCCGGTCTCGTACTCGCAATCCCGACTCTGGTTCATCAACCGGATGGATCCGTCTTCGGGGACCTACAACATGCCCGGCGCGGTCCGCATGCGCGGCGACGTCGATGTCGACGCACTGCGCGCGGCGGTCCGTGACGTCGTGATCCGGCACGAGCCGCTGCGTACTCGCTTCCCGTCGATCGACGGTGAGCCGATCCAGGAGATCGTCGACGTCGCCGACGTCGAGGACCAGGTACGGCTCAGCGTCCACACCACGACCGAGGCCGATCTCCTCGACGCCGTCGCCGCGCAGGCCGCGGCCGGTTTCGACCTCGTCTCGCAGGTACCCTTCCGTGCCTCCCTGTTCGAAACCCCCGCTGACGGCCACGTGCTCCTGGTGGTCCTCCATCACATCGTCGGCGACGGCGCGTCGCTGCGCCCCCTGATCGTCGACCTCCTCGCCGCCTACGGGGCCCGGGTCAACGGACTGGCGCCGGCCTGGGAACCTCTCCCGGTCCAGTACGCGGACTTCGCGGTGTGGCAACGCGACATCCTCGGTTCGGCCGACGACGAGAATGCCCGCATGGCGCGAGAGCTCGCCTACTGGAGGGATCAGCTGGCCGGCCAGCCCGAGCTGCTGGCGCTCCCCACCGATCGGCCCCGTCCGCAGATCCCCACGGGGAGAGGCGGTTACGTCGACGCAGAGATCTCGCCGGAGCAGTTCGCAAAGATCCGCTCGCTGGCCGGACGTTTCGGCGTCACCACGTTCACCGTCCTGCATGTGGCCTTGGCGGCCGTCCTCGGCCGGCTCGGCGACACCGACGACGTGTCCATCGGTACCGCGGTCGCCGGGCGCGACGAACCCGAACTCGCCGACCTCGTGGGCATGTTCGTCAACACCGTCGTCCTGCGGTTGAACATCCGCCCGGGTGATTCGGTCGCCGAACTGCTGGATCGCGCACACCGTGCACGTACCGGCGCGCTCGAGTACTCCCAGGTGCCGTTCGAGATGGTGGTCGACGAGGTGTCGCCCAGCAGGTCGCGCGCCCACAGCCCGCTGTTTCAGGTCGGTTTCACCTTCCAGCGCGATTCGTCGGCCGTTCTCGCCCAGACGGGGGAGTTCGACGTCCTCGACATCCGGATCCCGTCCGCGAAGTACGACCTGTCGGTGACCGCCACCGAGTTCGCCGGTACGGGTTCCGAACGTGTGGCGCTCGAATTCTCCTACGCCACCGATCTCTTCAACCGGTCGACGGTGGAGTCGATGGCCGAGGCGCTGACCATGCTGCTCGATCAGATGACGTCCACCCCCACCGAGGCGATCGGCCGGTTCGACATCGTGCCCGCTGCCGATGTTCGGGAGCTGACCGCCGAGCCCGCCGGTCGGACGCCGGTGGTGTTCGCCGATCTGCTGGGGACGTGCTCGCCCGGTTCGGCGACACCGGTACTCGTCGCCGGCGAGAAGATCACCCCGGATGTCTTCGACGCTAGGACCAATCAGCTTGCGCGGGAACTGATCTCGCGGGGAATCGGACCCGGCGACGTCGTCGCCATCAGTGCTCGCCGATCGGCGCGCTCGGTGCTGTGCACGATCGCGGTGATCCGTTCCGGTGCCGCCTTCGTCACGATCGATCCCATGCACCCGGCCGAGCGCCGATCCGCGATGGTCAGCGACAGCGGCGCGCGCGTCGGACTGGCCACCGCGGATGCCGGGGTCGACGCGATAGACAGCGGTGCGGAGTGGATCATCGTCGACGACAGCGAGACCGAGTTGCGTCTCGCCGGCCACCCCATCGCCCCGATCGGAGCGGGTGAACTCGTCCGACCCACACGCGTCGACGAGATGGCGTACCTCATCTACACCTCGGGTTCGACGGGCAAGCCCAAGGCCGCTGCGGTGAGCCATCGCGGTCTGGCGAACCTGATGGCGAATCAGCGTGAGATCCTGAGGCTCGACGAGACCTCGCGGGTACTGCACGTAGCGTCCCCGAGCTTCGATGCGTCGGTCTTCGAGCTGACGATGGCCTTCGGGTCGGCCGGTCAGCTGGTCGTCGCCGACCCGGACACCTACGCCGGCGACCAGCTCGAGCAGCTGATCGCGGAATCCGGTGTGACACATGCGGTCATGACGCCGTCGGCACTGGCGACCCTGGAGCCGGCAGCGGTGCCGTCGCTGACCACGGTGCTGAGTGCGGGCGAGGCATGCCCGCCGGAACTGATGCGCCGCTGGGTGTCCGCGGGTCGCCGGTTCTTCAACCTCTACGGCCCCACCGAGACGACCATCTGGGCCACCGCGGACGGACCGTTCTCGCCCGCCGACGACATGACGATCGGAACGGCGGTACCCGGAGTCGGGGCCCTCGTCCTGGATCGCGGACTGCGGCCGACCCCGGCCGGGGTGGTCGGCGAGCTCTACCTCGTGGGCGATCAGCTGGCCATCGGTTATCTGGGCCGCCCCGGTCTGACCGCCGAGCGGTTCATCGCGAACCCGTACTCGAACGGGACGCGGATGTACCGGACCGGTGACCGGGTCGTCCGTCGTGCCGACGGGCGGTTGATCTATCACGGCCGCGACGATTTCCAGCTGAAGGTGCGCGGACTCCGCATCGAGCTCGGTGAGGTCGACAACGCGTTGATGTCCCACCCGGATGTCGCCAACGCGGTCAGCCTCGGTGTGCCCGGACCGGCCGGCGAAGACGTTCTGGTGGCGTATGTGACCGCGACCGACGATCGCTCGCCGATGCCCGAGGCGCTCACCGAGCACGTCACGCAGCTCCTGCCGCGCTACATGGTCCCGCACACGATCGTCGTGGTCGACTCCTTCGAACTGACCAACGTCGGCAAGATCGACCGCACCAAGCTGCCGCCGGTCGACTTCAGCGCGAGCAAGGACTTCGTCCCGCCGCGGACGCAGCTCGAAGCCATCGTCGCCGAGGTCTTCGCCCAGGTGCTCGGGGTCGAGCGGGTCAGCGTGCACGACGGCTTCTTCGAGATGGGTGGCAACTCGCTGTCGGCCACCAAGGTGTCCGCACGTCTGTCGGCGGCGCTGGACCGGCAGGTCCCAGTGAAGGCGATCTTCGAGTCCGCAGATGTGGCCCGGCTCGCCGAATACATCACCAACAGCCTCTCCGGTCACTCGGCGGTACCGCTGATCGCGCGTCAGCGCGCCGAGATGGTCCCGGTGTCCGCCGTTCAGCGTGGTATGTGGCTGCTCAGCCGCGCCGATCCGAAGTCCCCGGCCTACAACGTCGCCCTCGCTCTCGAGCTGCGCGGCCGGTTGGACGTCGACGCACTGCGCGCCGCGGTGGACGACCTGCTCCGCAGGCACGAATCGCTGCGGACCAGCTACCCGATGATCAACGGCGAACCGATGCAGATCATCAGCCCACCCGACGAGGTCGCCGGCCTCGACGTGACCCCGGTACCGGTCTCGGGGAGCGTGGCCGACGCCATCGCGGCCGTGACCGGCCGCGGGTTCGACATCACGACCGCCCCGCCGGTCCGCCTCGCCCTGCTGCGTGTCGACGAGGACGAGCACGTGGTCGTCTTCGTCGTGCACCACATCAGCGCCGACGGCGCCTCGATGGCGCCGCTGGCCCGCGACCTGATGATGGCCTACGCAGCCCGCCACGACGGGCTCCCGCCGACGTGGGCGCCGCTGCCGGTCCAGTACGCAGACTTCACCCTGTGGCAGGCCGAGCGGCTGGCGACCACCGACGACCACGGTGTCACCGAGGCGCAGCGCCAGCTCGACTACTGGCTCGACCGCCTGTCCGGGGCCCCCGAGACCATCGATCTGCCGACGGATCGGCCCCGGCCGAGGACGCCGTCGTACGTCGGCGATCAGGTGGAGTTCGAGATCCCCGAGGATCTCGCGCGGTCCCTGGAGTCCGTCGCACGCGCGAACAACACCACGATGTTCATGGTCACCCATGCCGCCTACGCGGTGCTGTTGTCGCGTCTGAGCGGACGCAACGACCTCGTGATCGGCACGCCGTACGCCGGACGTGGCGAACAGGCGCTCGACGAGGTGGTGGGCATGTTCGTCAACAGCCTCGCGTTGCGGACCCGGATCGACCACGGGGAGAAGTTCAGCGATCTGCTGTCCCGGGTGCGTCGTGATGACCTCGCCGACATGGCCAACACCGACGTCGCCTTCGAGACGATCGTCGCGAAGATCCTGAGTGCGCCGACTACGTCCTACAATCCGTTGTTCCAGGTGATGTTCGCCTTCCAGAACATCGACTTCCCGTCGCTCGAACTCGGCGACGTGGTCGTGTCACCGGTGGCCGAGGGGATCATCCCGGCCAAGGTCGATCTGCAGTTGAATCTGTACCCGAACGACCCGGCAGCGGCCGGACACAACCCGGGAGCCGGCGCGATGAAGGCGCAGCTCGTCTACGCTACCGATCTCTTCGATCGGTCCACGATCGAGGTCATGGCGCAGCGGTATCTCGGAATCCTCGAAGCCGTCGCCGCCGACGCCGAGTGTATCGTCGGGGACATCGTGATCCTCACCGCTGATGAGCAGGCCGAAGCCGTCGATCCGGTTCCGGCAGACATCCGACTCACCGATCTCGTCACCATCGCCGGCGATACCGATCCCGGGGCGATCGCCGTGGAACACGACGGCGTGAGCGTCGACTTCGGTCAACTGGCGGACATGGTGAGAGCAATGGCGGCCGCCCTTCCGGGATCGGACTCCGACGCCACGCTCACGATGGCACTGATGAGTGTGGTGCCCAGTCTGGCCGCAGGTGGTCCGGCCGCGCTCGACGAGGTTCTGAGCGGCCTGCGCTCCAACGCCTCCGCGATCATCGATCTGTCCACCGCTTCAGAAGGAAACAACAGGACGTGACCGTCGACTCTGACGCCGCTGACATCTCGCGTGGTTGGGGCGCTCGGCCGTCCACCCTGCAACTGATCGCACATGCCGCGTCGGTCGCTCCTGCGCAGACCGCGTTCGAGGGCAAGTCCGGCCCGGTTCCGTTCGCCGCACTGAACGCGACGGTCTCGATGACCGCGGGAGTTCTCGCGGCGCAGGGGATCGACACGGAGGCGGCGGTGGGAGCCGCCGTCACCGGTCAGTTGTCGCTGGCAGGACTCGCGCCGAATGAGATCGCCACGACGACGAGTCGCGTCGTCGAGCAGATCCGGACCGCGGCGTGGGCACTGGCCGGAACCTCCGATTGGGAGTCGCTGCCGGGTCTGTTCCGCTCTGCCGCGCATCGGTTCGCGGATCGCGTCGCGGTGTCGGCGTCGGGCCGGTCGCTGTCCTATGGCGAGCTCGATGCTCGCTCGGACGCGGTGGCCGCCGGGCTCGCCGCCCGCGGGGTCGCCGCCGGTGACCTGGTCGGCATCGCCACCGCCCGGACGGTCGACCTCATGTCCGCGATCCTCGGTGTGATGAAGGCCGGGGCCGGGTACCTGCCGCTGGATCTGGGTAACCCGGTCGAACGCCTGTCGTTCATCGTCGCCGACGCCGAGGTGGCGGTGGTCATCGGCGATGCGTCGTCGGCCGATCACGCCCTGTGGGATCGCCTCCCGGACGGGGCGATGGTCGTCGACGTGGAGGCTCTCGCGGCCGAACCTGTCGCCTCCACGGACCTGGTGCGGGTGCCCGCGGACTCGCGGGCGTACGTCATCTACACCTCGGGGTCGACCGGGCGGCCGAAGGGCGTCGAGATCACCCATCGTGACGTCGTCACCCTGATCGACGCCGCGGCAGACGATTTCGAGTTCTCCGCCACGGACGTGTGGACGATGTTCCACTCGTATGCGTTCGACTTCTCGGTGTGGGAGATGTGGGGCCCGCTGCTCTCCGGGGCTCGGCTGGTGGTGATCGATCGCGACCTGGCACGGGATCCACGAGCATTCCTGGACATCCTGGTGACCGAACAGGTGACGGTGCTGAGTCAGACCCCGTCGGCGTTCTACCAGTTGATCGACGCTCGTCGGGGCGATCGGCGCGAACTGGCGTTGCGGTACGTGGTGTTCGGCGGCGAGGTGCTCAGTTTCGATCAGGTCCGCCGCTGGTACGACGAGAACCCGTCCGACACCGCGCAGCTGGTGAACATGTACGGCATCACCGAGACCACCGTGCATGTGAGTTTCCGTGCGCTCGACCGGGATTCGGTCGCCGGCACCGACGCGTCACTGATCGGCCGACCGCTGACCTCCTTGGGTATCCACATACTCGACGAGCGGTTGAACCCGGTACCGCAGGGCGTGCCGGGCGAGATCTATGTGACCGGAGGCCAGTTGGCCTCCGGCTACCTGAAACGGCCGGGTCTGTCGGCCTCGCGATTCGTCGCGAACCCGTTCGCCGATGACGGCTCCCGGATGTACCGGACCGGCGATCGCGCCCGGCGGGTCGGTGACGACATCGAGTATCTCGGCCGTAACGACGCGCAGGTCCAACTGCGCGGTTTCCGGATCGAGTTCGGTGAGATCGAGGCGGCGTTGCTGGCCGCGATGCCGGAGGCGGCCGCAGCAGCCGCTCGGGTGATCGAGGACCCGGACCGTGGTGACCAGCTGGTCGGTTACCTCGTGGTGGCTCCCGGCGAGGACGTGGACGCCGCCGTGGTCAGGTCGGCGATGGCCGCACACGTGCCCGGGTACATGGTTCCCGACGCAGTCGTCGGCGTGGAACGCCTGCCGCTCACCGCGAACGGGAAGCTGGACCGAAAAGCACTGCCCAAGCCTGTTTTCGAGTCCGGTGTCGAGTACGTGCCGCCCGCGGACGACACCGAACGCGCGCTCGTCGACGTGTTCACGGCGGTACTCGGTCTCGAGGACATCAGCGTCACCGAGTCCGTGTTCGACGTCGGTGGCAACTCGTTGATCGCAGCCCAGATCGTGGGTCGGGCGTGTGAGGTCCTCAACGTCGACCTCAACATGCGCGATCTGTTCGATGCACCCACCGTCCGCGGCCTGGCAGCCCGGGTGAAGGATGCGGCGCCCGGTCTCGAGCCGATCACTCCCGCCGATCCCCGCCCGGATGTCATCCCGCTGTCGTTCTCCCAGCAGCGGATGTGGTTCATCAACCAGTTCGACCCGACGCTGCCGACGTACAACATCCCGGTCCTGCTCCGGATCACCGGACATCTCGACGTCGATGTGTTGCGTACCGCCGTCGCCGACGTGATCGCCCGCCAGGACGTTCTGCGAACGGTGTTCCCGGCCGCCGACGGTCGGCCGAACCAGGTCATTCTGCCGCTCGCACAGGCCGAATCGGTTCTCGACTGGACGGTCACCGACTCGCCGGAGGTCTTCGAATCCGCGGTCTCGGCCGGTTTCGACGTCACCGAGCAGATGCCGATCCGAGTCGCTGTGCTGCGCACCGACACCGACGAGACGATCCTCGGCGTGGTGGTGCACCACATCGCGGCCGACGGCGAGTCGATGCGGCCGCTGGTCGCCGACCTCCTCACCGCCTACACCTCGCGGGCCGAGCACCGCGAGCCCGACTTCGCGCCGCTCGAGGTGCACTTCGCCGACTACGCGCTCTGGCAACATCGCGTTCTCGGCGACGCGTCCGACCCGACTTCGTTGGTCGCGGGTCAGCTGCGCTTCTGGACGGAGCGATTGGCCGATCTCCCCGACGTCATCGACCTACCCACCGACCGGGAGCGGCCTCGCGTCGCGACCAACCGCGGTGACCAGGTCGCCTTCGACGTACCCGCCGAAGTCGTCGCACGCGTCGAGGACATCGCCCGGATCAGCGGCGCCACACCGTTCATGGTCGCCCACGCCGCACTGGCCGTGCTGCTGTCACGGGTGGCCGCCACCGACGACGTGGCCATCGCCACGCCGATCGCCGGTCGCACGCATGCCGTGGTGGAGCCGCTGGTCGGTATGTTCGTCAACACCCTCGTCCTGCGCACGGGTGTCGATGCCGGCAAGTCCTTTCTCGACTTCCTCGACGAGGTGCGGGCCGCCGATCTCGACGCCTTCGCCAACGGCGACGTCCCGTTCGAGACACTCGTCGAAACCCTTGCGCCCGTGCGCAGTGAGGCCTTCGCACCGCTCGCGCAGGTGATGCTGTCGTTCGATCCCGCGCGGTCGGCCCACAAGCTGGACGCGACGGTCGGCGGACTGAAGTTCACCGAGATCGATCCGCCGGTCATCCCCGCGCAGTACGACCTGACGGTCGGTCTGCATTCCCTCGACTCGGGTGAGTGGTCCGGAACGGTCACCTTCGCCACGGATCTGTTCGATCCGTCGACGGCTGCGCTCATCGGGCGCCGATTCGTACGGCTGCTCGATGCCCTGACCTCGACGCCACGGATGTCCGTCGGAGACGCGCCACTCATCTCCGAGGACGAGACGTCGACCGTTGCGTCCCTCGAGAACGGCTCGGCGACAATCGATTCGGCCATGTTCGCAGGACTTGGCTCGTTGGCTGACGGGTTGTCGCGTGCGGTGGCGGCGTACCCGGGTCGTGATGCTTTGGTGTTCGGGGATCGGAGTGTGTCGTTCGGTGAGTTCGGTGCTCGGGTGTGGGGGTTGGCGCGTGAGTTGATCGCGGTTGGTGTGGGGCCGGATGTTGCTGTGGCTGTGGTGATTCCGCGGTCGGTGGAGTTGTTGGTCGCGGTTCACGCTGTTGTTGCTGCTGGTGGGCAGTATGTGCCGGTGGATCCGGATGCGCCTGCTGATCGTGTGGAGTACATGTTGGCGACGTCGGGTGCTTCGCTGGTGCTGGTGGCCGGCGGGTTGCCGGTGCCGTCTGCGGTGGCGCAGGTCGAGGGTCTGTCGGTGCGTGAGGTGGATGCGTCGGGTTCGTTCGATGCCGGTGTGGGGCCGGTGTCGGATGCCGATCGTCGTGCGCGGTTGGGTGTCGATGATGCGTTGTACACGTTGTTCACGTCGGGGTCGACGGGGCGGCCGAAGGGTGTGACGGTGTCGCATCGGTCGGTGCTGAATCGGCTGGCGTGGATGGATGCGTGGTATCCGGTGTCGGGGTCGGATCGGGTGTTGCAGAAGACGCCGGTGACGTTCGATGTGTCGGTGTGGGAGTTGTTCTGGCCGTTGGTTGCCGGGGTTCCGTTGGTGATCGCGGAGCCGGGTCGTCATGGTGATCCGGAGTATCTGCGCGAGGTGATCGTCGATCGTTCGGTGTCGGTGGTGCATTTCGTGCCGTCGATGTTGTCGGCGTTTGTCGATGTGTTGGGTGATCGGCTCGGCGGGTTGACGTCGCTTCGGTATGTGTTTGCTTCGGGTGAGGCGTTGGCGCCGGCGGTGGCGGGCGGGTTGTTGTCGCGGTTGCCGGGTGTGGGTTTGCACAATCTGTACGGGCCGACCGAGGCTGCGGTTGATGTGACGGCGTATTCGGTGCAGGCCGGTGATGCGGTGGTGCCGATTGGTTCGCCGGTGCCCAATACGGTGACGCGGGTGTTGGATTCGCGGTTGGCGCGGGTTCCGGTGGGTGTGCCGGGTGAGTTGTATCTCGGTGGTGTGCAGGTGGCGCGGGGGTATGCGGCGCGTCCGGATCTGACTGCTGAGCGTTTTGTTGCTGATCCGTTTGGTGGGCCGGGGGAGCGGTTGTATCGGACCGGGGATCTGGTGCGGTGGAATGCTTCGGGTGAGTTGGAGTATTTGGGGCGTACCGATTTCCAGGTGAAGTTGCGTGGTCAGCGGCTGGAGTTGGGTGAGGTCGAGGCTGCGGTGGCGGCGGCGCCGGGTGTGGTGCATGCGGCGGCGGTGGTGGCTGAGTCTGGTGGTGGGCAGCAGTTGGTGGCGTATGTGGCGCCGGCTGATGTGGATGTGGAGGTGGTTGCCGAGTCGGTGGCGTCGGTGTTGCCGGGGTATATGCGTCCGTCGGTGTGGGTGCGGTTGGATGTGATGCCGCTGACGTCGTCGGGCAAGGTGGATCGTAAGGCGTTGCCTGCGCCGGTGTTCGAGGCTGTCGAGTATGTGGCTCCGGCTTCGGATGCCGAGGAGCGGGTTGCGGCGGTGTTTGCGACTTTGCTTGATGCCGAGCGGGTTTCGGTGACCGAGTCGTTCTTCGATTTGGGTGGTAACTCGTTGTCGGCGATGCGTTTGGTGGCGCGGGTGTCGGATGCGTTGGGTGTGCAGGTCGGTATCCGGGATGTGTTCGATGCGCCGTCAGTGCGGGATCTGGTTGCCGCGGTGGCCGATCGTCGTCCTGCTCTGCCGCCGGTGAGTCGTGTCGAGTCTCGGCCCGAACGGATTCCGTTGTCGTTCGCCCAGCAGCGCATGTGGTTCATCAACCAGATGGAACCGGAGCTGGCGACATACAACATCCCGGCCGTGTTCACGCTGTCCGGCGAGGTCGACGTGGACCTCCTGCGGACGGCGACCGTCGATGTCGTCGCCCGACACGAGATCCTCCGGACGACCTTCCCGGCCGTCGACGGTCTGCCGTACCAGCACATCGCCGAGCCCGCGGATGTTGCCGAACGCCTGGACTGGCGGGTCGTGGCCAGCGCCGACGAACTCGCGACCGACCTGCGTCGCGGGTTCGATGTCGCGCACGAGTGGCCCCTGCGTGCCCGCGTTCTGCTCACCGGTGACGGGCGGGCGACCTTCGCCCTCGTCGCCCATCACATCGCTTTCGACGGTCAGTCGTTCGGTCCGCTCGCGACCGATCTCTTCGCCGCCTACGAAGCGCGAAGCCGTGGCGCAGCACCGGAGTTCGCTCCTCTCGACATCCAGTTCGCCGACTACGCCCTCTGGCAGCGCGAGGTGCTCGGCGCGCCCGAGGATCCGGATTCGGTGCTCGGCGGACAACTCGCCTACTGGCGAGACCGACTCGCAGGCCTGCCGGATGTCCTCGAACTGCCCGCCGACCGGCCCCGGCCGCTCGTCGCCAGCCACCGGGGCGACGTGCTCACCTTCGGCATCCCCGCCGACATCGGCCGCCGCGTCGATGCCATCGCCACCCGGCACGGCGCGACGCGGTTCATGGTGTTGCACGCGGCGTTCGCGGTCCTGCTCGCCCGTCTGACGGGTACCCACGACATCGCGGTCGGTACGCCGATCGGTGGCCGCGGGCAGAGCGAGCTGGACGCCATGGTCGGCATGTTCGTCAACACCCTCGTGCTGCGAACCGAGATCGATTCCGCCAGCGGGTTCGACGCTGTTCTCGACCGCGTCCGAGCCGACGACCTCGATGCCTTCGCGCACGCCGAGGTGCCGTTCGAGTCGGTGGTCGATGCGGTCAATCCCGTTCGCTCCGAGGCCTTCTCGCCTCTGGTTCAGGTCATCCTGTCGGTCGATCCGATCGGCACCGACGTCAGCGGTGCCGCCACGGTCAACGGTTTGACGGTCGCCCCGGTGGACATCACCGAGGCCCCCGCCCAGGTCGATCTCAATCTGACCGTCTCCACCGGTTCTGCCGACGAGGACTGGTCGGGAATCCTGACCTTTGCCACCGATCTCTTCGACCGAGGAACCGTCGAAGAGATGTCCCGGTGGTTCCTCCGCCTGCTCGACGGTGTGCTCGCATCCGAGCAGACCGCCGTCGGGGACATCCGGCTCCTCGCAGCAGAACAGGATCAGGCACTGCTCGCCGGGTCCGTCGGGCCGGCGGCGTCCGCCGCGGAGGAGACGATCGCCGATCTCGTCGGTGCCCGCGTGGCCGACTCCGCCCAGTCCCTCGCGCTCGTCACGGGGGAGCGCACGCTGACCTACGGCGAGTTCGGACTCCGCGTCGCCGCGGTCGCCCGGACGTTGATCGCCGAGGGCGTCGGTCCGAACACGGCCGTCGGCGTCGTCATGCGCCGGTCTGCCGGCACCGTCATCGCGGTGCACGCCATCATGGCAGCGGGTGGCCAGTACGTCCCCATCGATCCCGACACCCCGGCCGACCGCGCGCGGTACATGGTCGAGACCGCCGGTATCGGACCGGTCCTCGTGGAGAAGGGACACCGGCCCGTCGAGGTTCTCGATGTGCTCGACGGACGGTCGCCGATCATCGAACTCGACGCCGATGCACCGCTTTCCGCAGACGCGGCCCCGCTGTCGCCTTCCGAACGACTCGCCACACTGCGTCTCGACGACGCCGCCTACACGCTGTTCACCTCCGGCTCCACCGGCAGGCCGAAGGGTGTGACCATCTCGCATCGGGCCGTCGCCAACTTCGTCGCCTGGTTCGATTCGCTCATTCCCGCCGGGCCCCAGAGGCTGCTGTTCAAGACGCCGCACACATTCGATGCGTCGGTCCTGGAGCTGTTCTGGCCGTTGACGGCGGGGCAGACGATGGTGGTCGCGGACGCCGAAGGTCACCGCGACCCGAACTATCTCGCCGACGTCATGGCCGAGACCGGCGTGACCGTCGCCCAGTTCGTGCCGTCGCTGCTCTCGGTGTTCCTCGACGTCGTCGATCGACCGGATCTGCTCACGGGGCTGCAGATGCTGTTCAGCGGCGGCGAAGCCCTACCTCCGGCGGTTCTGCGGCGGTTCACCGAGCGCGTGCCCCACGCCCGGGTGGTCAACCTGTTCGGTCCCACCGAGGCCGCCGTCTACACGATGTCGTCGGCACTCGACGAGCCCGTCGACGTCGTGCCGATCGGTCGACCGATGCCGAACACCACCGCCTATGTGCTCGATGATCGCCTGCACCCGGTCCCAGACGGGGTGGCCGGCGAACTCTACCTCGGCGGTGTCCAATCCGCGCGCGGTTACGCGGCCCGGCCGGACCTGACCGCAGAGCGCTTCGTCGCGGATCCGTTCGGGGCCCCGGGAGCGCGGTTGTACCGGACCGGTGACCTCGTCCGCCGACGCCGCACCGGCGATCTGGATTACCTGGGCCGCACCGACTTCCAGGTGAAGCTGCGCGGACAGCGACTCGAACTCGGTGAGGTCGAGTCCGCGATCGCCGACGCGCCCGGTGTCGTCCACGCCGCGGCCCGCGTCGTCGCCGGGCCGGGCGGGGACCAGCTCGTCGGCTACGTCGCCCCCGCGACCGTCGATCTCGATGCCGTGCGCACATCGCTCTCGGACGCGCTCGCCGAGTACATGCGCCCCACCGCGTGGGTGCTCCTCGACGAGATGCCGCTGAACTCCGCCGGCAAGGTCGACCGCCGTTCGCTGCCCGAGCCCGAGCTGGAAGCGGCCGAATACGTCGCTCCCGCTTCGGAAGCCGAAGAGGCGATCGCCTGCGTGTTCGCCGGGCTGCTGGGCGTGGAGCAGGTGAGTGTCACCCAGTCGTTCTTCGACCTGGGCGGCAACTCGCTGTCGGCGATGCGTCTGACGTCCCGGGTGTCGGATGCCCTGGGTGTCGAGGTGACGGTCCGCGATGTGTTCGATGCCCCGACGGTGCGCGAGCTCGCCGAAGCAGTCCGGGGGCGACGTGCCCCGCTGCCCCCGGTGGCCCGGCCGGAGTCGCGTCCGGGGAACGTCCCGCTGTCCTTCGCGCAGCAGCGGATGTGGTTCATCAACAAGTTCAACCCGTCGAGCGGGATGTACAACGTCCCGCTGATCCTACGGGTCGACGGTGGACTCGACGTGGCGGCATTGCGGACGGCGATCGGCGATGTGGTGGCGAGGCACGAGTCACTCCGCACGACCTTCCCGGACGTCGACGGTGAGCCCTTCCAGCTGGTGCACGACGTCTCGGAGATCGCCGAGCGGTTGGACTGGCGAGAGGTGCACTCTGCCTCCGACATCGAGGACGCCGTCGCAGCCGGTTTCCGACTCGGCCTCGAATGGCCGGTGCGGGCGCGTGTCTGGAAGACCGCCACGGACGAGCACGTGGTCGCGGTGATCATGCATCACATCGCCTCCGACCGGGAGTCGTTCGCACCACTCGTCTCCGACCTGGTCACTGCATATTCGGCCCGCTCGAACGGTCGAACCCCGGCCTTCGCGCCACTGGATGTGCAGTACGCCGACTTCGCGCTGTGGCAGCGCGACGTCCTGGGATCGCCGGAAGATCCGGACTCGGTGGTCGGTCGCCAGTTGGCCTACTGGGCGCGGCAGTTGGCCGGGGTGCCGGATGTCCTGGAGCTGCCGGCCGATCGTCCCCGCCCGACGGTGGCCTCCCACCGGGGCGCGGTGGTCTCGGTGCCGCTGCCCGCAGAGGTCAGTCTGGGCATCGAGGAACTCGCGCGCCGACGCGGCGTGACGCCCTTCATGGTTGTGCATGCGGCCCTGGCGGTGGTGCTGGCGCGGTTGTCGGCGACCGACGACATCGCGGTCGCCACCCCGATAGCAGGGCGGGGACAGCAGGCTCTCGAACCGGTGATCGGCATGTTCGTCAACACACTCGTGCTGCGGACGAAGGTCACGTCGCGGGGGCGTTTCGCCGATCTGCTCGACCAGGTTCGTTCGGTCGACCTGGAGGCGTTCGAACACGCGGATGTACCTTTCGAATCCGTCGTCGAGCGACTTCAGCCCGTGCGCTCGCAGGCGTTCGCGCCCCTGGCGCAGGTCGTGCTCTCGGTGATCGACCGGTCGGTCGACCTAGGAGCCGGCGTCGTCGACGCGGTCGCGAACGATCTGGCGTTCACGCCGCTCGAGCCGCCGGTCGTCCCGGCGCAGAACGATCTGTCCATATCGGTGGGCACCAATCGGGCAGGCGACGGCGAGGTCCGCGTGACCTACGCGACCGATCTCTTCGACGAACAGTCGGTGAGCCGGTTCGGCGAGAGGTTCGTCAGAGTTCTCGCAGAGGTCACGACGAATCCCGAGATGACGATCGGGGGTACTCGACTGCTCACCGACAGTGAACGGAATCAGATACTGGAGTGGTCCCGAGGCCGTCGGAGCGTGATCGGGTCTCCGACGCTCGTGCATCTGACGAGCCCTGCATGAGCCCGGTGGTCAACTGATGAGTAAGCGTACTGACAGTGAGGAATCGCGAAAGGTGTCGAAGGTGACCGATCCGGGCAACAGGTCAAGCCGTCCGGCAATCGTCCACGGCAATCGCGAGGTCAGTCGCCGCGAGTTCGAATCGCGAGTGGCGACGTTGGCACGTGAGCTCATCGCGCTCGGTGTCCGTTCGGAGGTCGCCGTCGGGATCCAGATGGAGCGCTCGATCGAGCAGGTCATCGCGATCCATGCAGTGATCACTGCCGGTGGCCACTTCGTTCCGCTGGATGCGCAACTCCCTGTTGACCGTTCCCGGTACATGGTGGCCACGGCAGGGGTCCGGTTGGTCGTCGTGACGGGCAGCGGCCAAGCCGAGGCGATGGAACGGTTCGGCGACCTCGCCGATGTCCACGTCTTCGACGGGACGGGTCCCGCCGGCGACGAATCACCGATCACCGACGCCGATCGTGCCGTGCCGGTGAGGCCGGACAACGCTGCTTTCACCTTGTTCACGTCCGGCTCGACAGGCCGCCCCAAAGCAGTGGTCATCACGCACGAGGGCGTCGCCAATCGACTCGAGGCGGATGCCGAACAGTACGACCTGTGTGACGAGGACGTCTTTCTGTACAAGGCGCCGATCAATTTCGACGTAGCGGTTCGCGAGGTGTTCCTGCCGGTGACGGTCGGGGCGACCATGGTGATCGCTGAACACGGCAGGCACGGCGATCCCGCCCACCTGGCGGATCTGATCCGTCGTCACGGCGTCACGATCGTGCACTTCGTGCCGGCCATGCTCGCCGCGTTCACAGAGGTCCTCGGGGCTCGAGTCGGGGAGTTGTGCTCTCTGCGGCTGGTCATGACCGGAGGCGAAGCCCTCACGCCACCGGTCGCGCGAGACCTGATTGCGTACCTACCGCAGACGCGGGTCCAGAATCAGTACGGTCCGGCCGAGGCATCCATCGTCGCCACCGTCCACCGAGTGACGCCGGACAGCCGGACGGTGCCGATCGGAACCCCCACGAGGTGGGTCGAAGCCTACGTTCTCGACGACTCGCTGGACATCGCTCCGGCAGGCGTGCCGGGCGAGTTGTATCTGGGTGGAAAACAGCTCGCCCGCGGATATGCCGGCCGAGCCGACCTGACAGCGGAGCGCTTCGTTGCCGATCCGTTCGGGGAGCCGGGAGCCCGCCTCTACCGGACCGGGGACCGGGCGCGCTGGAACACCGAGGGCCAGCTGGAATACCTCGGACGCAACGACTTCCAGGTCAAGCTACGCGGACAGCGCCTCGAACTCGGGGAGGTCGAAGCGGCGCTCGCCGCGGCTCCCGGTGTCTTGCACGCGGCCGCGACAGTGGTGGACGCACCCGGCGGGCAGCAACTGGTCGGCTATCTGGCCCCGGCCGACGTCGACGTGGACGCCGTGGCGGCCAGTGTGACCGCACGCCTACCGGAGTACATGCGGCCGACCACCTGGGTGCGCTTGGAATCCATGCCTCTGAACACATCTGGCAAGGTGGACCGCAGTTCGTTGCCGGCGCCGGAATTCGGTGCCGTCGAGTTCGTGGCTCCGGAAACATCTGAGGAAGCGGCCGTCGCCGCACTTTTCGCCGACCTGCTCGGGCTCGAGCAGGTGAGTGTCACCGAATCTTTCTTCGATCTCGGCGGAAGCTCCCTCTCGGCTGCCCGTATCGCGGCACGCGTCTCGGATGAACTGGGCTTCGAGGTGACGGTCCGGGACGTGTTCGACGCCCCGAGCGTGCGGGAGTTGTTGGGCGCCACCAGTAGCCGCGGTGCCGCGCTGCCGCCGATCACCGCGGTGGATCCGCGTCCGGATCGTATTCCGTTGTCGTTTGCGCAGCAGCGGATGTGGTTCATCAACAAGCTCGAACCTTCGAGCGGGATGTACAACATCCCGGCGGTGTTGCGGGTCCGTGGTGAGCTGGACCTGCTGGCTCTGCGTTCCGCAGTGGGTGATGTGTTGACGCGTCACGAATCGTTGCGGACGACGTTCCCGGATGTCGAAGGGGAGCCGTTTCAGTCGGTGCACGAGGTTTCCGAGATCGCCGAACGGCTGGATTGGCGGGAGGTGGACTCGGCCGGCGACATCGAGGCTGTCGTCGCAAGTGGATTCGCGCTGGAGCGCGAATGGCCTGTGCGCGTACGTGTCTGGAAGTCCGCACCAGGGGAGCATGTGGTCGCGGTGGTGATGCACCACATCGCCTCAGACGGAGAGTCCCTCGCACCTCTGGTGTCGGATCTCGTCGCTGCGTACCTTGCGCGGTCAGGCGGAGAGTCGCCGGTGTTCGCGCCTCTCGAGGTGCAATACGCCGACTTCGCGTTGTGGCAGCGTGCGGTGCTGGGTTCGCCAGACGATGCCGAGTCGGTGGTCGGTCGGCAGCTGGCGTACTGGACCGAGCGGCTCGCGGGTCTGCCGGACGTGCTGGAATTGCCGACGGATCGACCCCGACCGCCGGTGGCATCCGGTCACGGAGTCCGACGGCCTTTCCAGGTCCCGCCCCAGGTCACCTCGCGCGTCCGGCAGGTTGCTGATGCCCACGGGGTCACCCCGTTCATGGTGCTGCACTCGGCTCTCGCCGTGACCCTGTCCCGGCTCAGTGGTACCGACGACATAGCCATCAGTACGCCCATCGCGGGGCGCGGACGCGAGGTGCTCGACCCGCTGGTCGGCATGTTCGTCAACACCCTTGTGCTGCGGACAACGGTCGACCCCGGTGGCTCGTTCACCCAGTTGCTCGACCACGTCCACGTCGTCGATGTGGATGCGTTCGCCCACGCGGATGTGCCGTTCGAGTCGGTAGTCGATGCAGTCGCCCCCGTGCGCAGTGAGGCATTCGCACCGCTCGCGCAGGTGATGCTCGTCGCCACGCCCCGCTCCGCTGGGGTGCCGCGTTCGATCGAACTCGGGGAACTCGAATTCGCCCCCGTGGTCACCGAGGAAGTACCCGCGCAACGTGATCTCACTGTGAACATCGAGATCTCCCAGACCGGCTCGTGGACGGGTTCGGTGGTCGCGGCCGCAGATCTGTTCGATCCGTCGACGGTGGATGCCTTCGCGACTCGAATGGTGTCGGTTCTTGATGAACTGACGGCGGCGCCGACATCGCCGGTGGGAGACGTCGCGCTGATGTCGGACGATGAGGCGTCGGCTGTCGCGTCCCTGGAGTCTGGTTCGCCGACGATCGATTCGGCGGCGTTTGCCGGGCTTGGCTCGTTGGCGGACGGGTTGTCGCGTGCGGTGGCGGCGTACCCGGGTCGTGATGCGTTGGTGTTCGGGGATCGGAGTGTGTCGTTCGGTGAGTTCGGTGCTCGGGTGTGGGGGTTGGCGCGTGAGTTGATCGCGGTTGGTGTGGGGCCGGATGTTGCTGTGGCTGTGGTGATTCCGCGGTCGGTGGAGTTGTTGGTCGCGGTTCACGCGGTTGTTGCTGCTGGTGGGCAGTATGTGCCGGTGGATCCGGATGCGCCTGCTGATCGTGTGGAGTACATGTTGGCGACGTCGGGTGCTTCGCTGGTGCTGGTGGCCGGCGGGTTGCCGGTGCCGGCTGCGGTGGCGCAGGTCGATGGTCTGTCGGTGCGTGAGGTGGATGCGTCGGGTTCGTTCGATGCCGGTGTGGGGCCGGTGTCGGATGCGGATCGTCGTGCGCCGTTGAGTGTCGATGATGCGTTGTACACGTTGTTCACGTCGGGATCGACGGGGCGGCCGAAGGGTGTGACGGTGTCGCATCGGTCGGTGCTGAATCGGCTGGCGTGGATGGATGCGTGGTATCCGGTGTCGGGGTCGGATCGGGTGTTGCAGAAGACGCCGGTGACGTTCGACGTGTCGGTGTGGGAGTTGTTCTGGCCGTTGGTTGCCGGGGTTCCGTTGGTGATCGCGGAGCCGGGTCGTCATGGTGATCCGGAGTATCTGCGCGAGGTGATCGTCGATCGTTCGGTGTCGGTGGTGCATTTCGTGCCGTCGATGTTGTCGGCGTTTGTCGATGTGTTGGGTGATCGGCTCGGCGGGTTGACGTCGCTTCGGTATGTGTTTGCTTCGGGTGAGGCGTTGGC